>NZ_JBITDA010000034.1:0-78674 GCF_044453765.1 Streptomyces sp. NPDC051636
CGCCTGGTGCTTCATCTTCGCCATGTCCGAGGCGAGGATGATGTCCTTGTTGCCGGTCGTGGTGATGAAGATGTCGGCGGTCTCGACGACCTCGTTCAGGGTGGTGACCTGGTAGCCGTCCATCGCCGCCTGCAGCGCGCAGATCGGGTCGATCTCCGTGATGATCACGCGGGCGCCCTGCCCGCGCAGGGACTCCGCGCAGCCCTTGCCGACGTCGCCGTAGCCGCAGACGACCGCGGTCTTGCCGCCGATGAGGGTGTCCGTGGCGCGGTTGATACCGTCGACCAGGGAGTGGCGGCAGCCGTACTTGTTGTCGAACTTCGACTTGGTCACGGCGTCGTTCACGTTGATCGCCGGGAACAGCAGCACACCGTCACGCTGCATCTCGTACAGACGGTGGACGCCGGTCGTCGTCTCCTCGGTCACGCCGCGGATCTCCGAGGCCAGCTGGGTCCACTTCTGCGAGCCGTCCGTGATGGTGCGGTGCAGGAGTTCGAGGATGACGCGGTGCTCGTCGGACTCGGCGGTGTCGACGGACGGGACCTTGCCGTCCTTCTCGTACTCGACGCCCTTGTGGACGAGGAGCGTGGCGTCGCCGCCGTCGTCCAGGATCATGTTCGGGCCGCCGGTGGGGCTGTCCGGCCAGGTCAGCGCCTGCTCGGTGCACCACCAGTACTCCTCCAGGGTCTCGCCCTTCCAGGCGAAGACCGGGACGCCCTGCGGGTTGTCGGGCGTGCCGTTCGGGCCGACGGCGACGGCGGCGGCGGCGTGGTCCTGGGTGGAGAAGATGTTGCACGAGGCCCAGCGGACGCGGGCGCCCAGGGCGACCAGGGTCTCGATGAGCACGGCGGTCTGCACGGTCATGTGCAGGGAGCCGGTGACACGGGCGCCGGCGAGCGGCTGTGCCTCGGCGTACTCCCTGCGGATCGCCATCAGGCCCGGCATCTCGTGCTCGGCGAGGCTGATCTCCTTGCGGCCGAACTCGGCCAGCGAGAGGTCGGCGACCTTGAAGTCCTGTCGGTTCTCGACAGTCGTCATTGCGAGCTGCTCCTCGGGGTTGGGGCGAGGTGGGTAGGGCTGGTCTGGTCTGCGCGGCGGCGGACACAGGGGTGCCCGACAAAGAGGACACAGGCATGCCCACGTGCGCGCAGCGCAGTCCGTCGGAGGCCCTCTCTCCCTCGGTCGGTCCTCTCGGGACCGCCCGACCGCCATCAGCAGCGACGTCTGGCTCCCTCCCAAGCTACACCGGAGGACCCTGCCGCCCCCAGCCCGTATCCGAACAGATCGCGCCGATCACGCGCCGTGAGGGAAAGGCGATCGGTGGTCGCGGCCGCTGACCGACGTCTTTCAGCCAGCGGGCGATTGGGGCAGGATGCCTGCCAGATCGGGAACCCCCGATCGACGTGCGGGGCGTCCGGGACGGTGGTCCGCGCGACGAAGGCGTGAGGAGACAGACGTGACAAGTCCGGCCGGCCCTCCCTCCGCGGGCAGCGGTGGCGACGAGCGGCAGCGGTTGAAGCTGCTCGCGGTGACCGCGTGCCCAACCGGCATCGCGCACACCTACATGGCGGCGGAGAAGCTCGCGCAGGCCGCCGCGAGCCGTGGCATCGAGATGAAGGTGGAGACACAAGGTTCCATCGGGGCCGAGAACGTCCTCGATGACAACGATGTCAGTACTGCGGACGGTGTGATCGTCGCCGCGGACAAGGATGTGGACCTGAGCCGTTTCGCGGGCAAGCGGGTCCTCACCGTGGGAGTCGCCGAGGGCATCCATCACCCCGAGCGGCTGATCGAGCGGGTGCGGACCGTGCCGGTGTACACGCCGGGTGGCGCGTCGTCGGCACCGGCGAGTGGCGGCGGCAGGGAACGGAGTGCGGTGTACAAGGCGCTGATGAACGGCGTCTCGTACATGATCCCGTTCGTGGTCGTCGGCGGTCTCCTGATCGCGGTGTCGCTCGCGCTCGGGGGCGATGCGACGGCCAAGGGTTATGTGATCCCGGAGGGCACCTTCTGGGCGCACGTCAACGCGATCGGCGGCATTGGCTTCCAGTTGATGATCCCGATCCTGTCCGGCTACATCGCGTACGCCCTCGCCGACCGGCCCGCGCTCGTGCCGGGCATGATCGGTGGCTGGATCGCCAACACCGGGGCGCTGTACGACTCCAAGGCGGGCGCGGGGTTCATCGGGGCGATCGTGACCGGGTTCCTCGCCGGGTATCTGGTGCGGTGGATCAAGAAGGTCAAGGTCCCGAAGTTCGTGCAGCCGATCATGCCGATCATCGTGATACCGATCGTGGCGACGACGGCGCTGGGACTGTTCTTCGTCTACGTCATCGGCAAGCCCATCGCCTGGGTGTTCGAGCACCTGACGAGTTGGCTGAGCGGGATGACGGGGACCAGTGCGATCCTGCTCGGCGCGATTCTGGGGCTGATGATCGCGTTCGACATGGGCGGTCCGGTCAACAAGACGGCTTTCCTGTTCGGCGCGGGGCTCATCGCCACCGGCAACCAGACGGTCATGGGTATGTGCGCCGCCGCGATCCCGGTCATGCCGCTGGGGCAGGGGCTGGCCACGCTGATCCGCAGGCGGCTGTACACCGAGCAGGAGCGGGAGACCGGTCTGGCCGCGCTGTTCATGGGCTGCTTCGGTATCTCCGAGGGTGCGATCCCGTTCGCGGCGGCGCGGCCGGCGCAGGTCATCCCGGCCAACATGCTGGGCGGCGCGGTGGCCGGTGCGGTCGCCGGGCTCGCCGGGGTGAAGGACGCGGTGCCGCACGGCGGGCCGATCGTGGCGGTGCTGGGCGCGGTGAGCGGCGTACCGATGTTCTTCGTGGCCGTGGCGATCGGCACGGTGGTCACCGCGCTGACGACCGTCACGCTGGTCGACCTGGATGAGCGGGCGCGGCCCCGCGTGCCGTCCGGAGCCGTGGCCGAGCCCGCGCTCGTCGGGGCGGGCGTGGGAGCGGGGGCCGCAGGGACCGTCGTACCGGGGCAGGCAGGGCCGGGGGCAGGGGCGCAGGGCACGCCTGCCCGCGAGGCGGCGACTTCCCTGGCCGAATCCGGCCCCACCGATCCCGCCTCCACCACGACCACGACCGCACCCGCGCCCACCACCGCCCTCTCCGGACACCTCACCGAGCAGACCGTCAAGGTCCGTCTCGGCGCGGCCGGCAAGGAGGACGCCATCCGGGAGATGGCGGCGCTGCTCGCGCGCAGCGGCAGGGTCGCCGATGTGGACGAGCTCGTGGCGACCGCGTTGCGGCGGGAGGAGCAGGGGACGACCGGGCTCGGCGAGGAGATCGCGATCCCGCACGCCAGGACGGACGCGGTGACCGCGCCGGTCGTCGGCTTCGCGCGGTCGGCGGAGGGCGTCGAGTGGGGCTCGCTGGACGGTACGAAAGCCAGGCTGCTCTTCATGATCGCCGTGCCGGAGGCGGCCGCCGGTGACGAGCACCTGCGGATTCTGGCGCTGCTGTCTCGGAAGCTGATGGACGCCGGGTTCCGGGAACGGCTGCTGGCGGCGCCGGACGAGCGGGCGGTCCTCGGCGTGCTCGGCGAGGTGGGCTGACCGGTGATGCGCGGGTCCGTGCATCACCGGTGATGCACGGACCCGTGCCCGGCGGGGTGCGGGCCCGCACAGGGTGTTGCACGTGAGCGGTCGTGACGCCGACGGGGTGCACCGGCCGTACGGCGTGAAGGTCCCGGCGGACGCCGAGCGGGGCCGGGTTACGGACGACCGTACGGTCCCCGCCCTGCTCGGAACGGCCTTGCTCCTCGGAGGCGTGCTCGCCCTGGCCGGCGCAGGTGTGAGGGCGTTCCTCTAGTGCTCGGCGGCGTGCGGGTTCGGGCCTCCGGGGGTCGCCTCCGGGTCCGGGCCCTTGACGGCCTCGGCCTCGCTGTAGATGTCGGGTTCGAGGTAGATGACGCGGGCGATGGGGACGGCCGCGCGTATGCGGGTCTCGGCGGCGTTGATGGCGCCTGCGACCTCGGCGGCGGTGTCGTCGTGCTGGACGGCGATCTTGGCGGCGATCAGCAGTTCCTCGGGACCGAGGTGGAGCGTGCGCATGTGGATGATGCCGGTGACCGTTTCGCCGTCGACGATCGCGGCCTCGATCTTCTTGACGTCCTCGGCGCCCGCGGCCTCGCCGAGCAGCAGGGACTTCGTCTCGGCGGCCAGAACGAGGGCGATGAGGACGAGCAGAACGCCGATGCAGACGGTGCCGATGCCGTCCCAGACGCCGTCGTCGGTGATCAGGGCGAGGCCGACGCCGCCGAGGGCGAGGACGAGACCGATCAGCGCGCCGAAGTCCTCCAGGAGGACGACGGGCAGCTCGGGCGCCTTGGCGCGGCGGATGAACTGCGCCCAGGAGAGCTTGCCGCGCAGTTCGTTGGACTCCTTGATGGCCGTGCGGAAGGAGAAGCCCTCGGCGATGATCGCGAAGACGAGAACGCCGACCGGCCAGTACCAGTTCTCCAGTTCGTGCGGGTGGCGGATCTTCTCGTAGCCCTCGTAGATGGCGAACATGCCGCCGACGGAGAAGAGGACGATGGAGACGAGGAAGGCGTAGATGAACCGCTCGCGGCCATAGCCGAAGGGGTGCTGCGGGGTCGCCTCGCGCTGGGCGCGCCTGCCGCCGACCAGCAGCAGGAACTGGTTGCCCGAGTCGGCGAGCGAGTGGACGCCCTCGGCGAGCATCGACGACGAACCGCTGAACGCGAACGCCACGAACTTCGATGCCGCGATCGCGAGGTTGGCGCCGAGTGCCGCCACGATCGCCCTGGTCCCGCCTGACGCGCTCATGTGTCCGCGTTGTCCCTTCGCCTTCGTACGTACGCCGTCCAGGCCTGGCGCCCGGTCCTTTGCCCGTCCTTTGCCGGTGGGTCATTCTTGCAGCCCCGTGCGGCAGCGTCGCGTCAGGTATCCACAGGCGCGGTCAGACAATCACAGTGGCGCGGAAGACGGTGCCCGCGCCGGACACCTCGGCCTTCTCACCGGCCGGTACGAAGACGGACTCGCCCGGGGTCAGCTCGTCCTGCCCCGCCCGTACGGAACCGGCCGTGCACAGCAGGATCTGCGGGGTGGGCAGGGTGAGGTCGTGGGTGGCGCCGCCCGCCGGAAGGACGTACCGGGACAGCCGGAACTCGTCGATCGGTGTCTCGTAGACCTCCTCGCCGTCCGGGGACGCCTCGGGGCGCAGCACGCCCGGGTCGCTCGGCTGGAAGCGGACGACGCGCAGGAGTTCGGGGACGTCGACGTGCTTGGGGGTCAGGCCGCAGCGCAGGACGTTGTCGGAGTTGGCCATGATCTCGACGCCGAGGCCGCTGAGGTAGGCGTGCGGGATGCCGGCGCCGAGGAAGAGGGCTTCGCCGGGCTGCAGGCGTACGTGGTTGAGCAGCATGGCGGCGATGACGCCCGGGTCGCCCGGGTAGTGGTGGGCGAGGTCGGCGTAGGGCGCGTAGGCGCCGCCGAGGCGGGTGCAGGCGGCCGTGGCGGCGGCGACCGTACGGGACATCTCCTCGGGGTCGGCCGTCAGGACGGCGGTGAGAACCTCGCGCAGGGCCGCGTCCTCGGGGTGGGCGTGCAGCAGGTCGACGTACGGCTTGAGGGAGTCGACGCCGAGTCCGTCGAGCAGGCCCGCGGCCTCGACGGGGTCGCGGAAACCGCACAGGCCGTCGAAGTCGGTGAGCGCGCAGATCAGTTCGGGCTTGTGGTTGGCGTCCTTGTAGTTGCGGTGCGGGGCGTCCACGGGGATGCCGCGGTGTTCCTCGTCCGCGTAGCCCTCCTTCGCCTGTTCCAGGTCGGGGTGCACCTGGAGGGAGAGCGGGGCGGCCGCGGCGAGGATCTTGAGGAGGAAAGGCAGACGGGGACCGAACTTCGCGACGGCCTCCGCGCCCAGTTCCCGCTCCGGGTCCGCCTCGATGACCTCGACGAGCGTGCCGCGCGCGGTGCGCGAGGGTGCGCCCGGATGCGCGCCCATCCACATCTCCGCCTGCGGTTCGCCGGACGGCTCGACGCCGAGGAGCTTGGGGATGGCGGTGGTGGAACCCCAGGCGTAGGGGCGGATGGTGTTGTCGAGGCGGTCCATCGTTTCTCTGTCTCCGTACGTACGCTGCTCGGCCGGCGCAGGCCCGGGACGCGGCCGGTGGGCCTGCCGCGGGTCAGTGGGCCCGGTGAGGCGAGATCACGCCCCCGAAGCGAGCGCCAGGTAAACGGCGGCGAAATCCGTGACGGCGATCAGTTCCGCGAGGGTTTCCAGTTCGGCGCCCTCCTCCGGCTCCAGCTCGCTGATCGGCGTGTCGTGGCTGAGGGCCAGGTCGCGGGCGGCGGGGGCGGCGGTGAGGCCGCCGATCGGGCGGTCGCGGAGCAGCACGACGCGCGCGTGCAGCGCGGGCGGCTCCTCGACGCGGTCGCGGAAGAAGTCCTCGGGGTCGGCGCTGGCGGCGAGCGGGCCGGCCAGGAGGGCGCTGTGGGCGGCGAGCGCCTCGGGGAGTTCGGCGACCAGGGCGGGGACGCCGGACAGTTCGGCGAGCGCGGCGGCGAAGCGGCGGCCCGCGGGCCCGGCCGAGGTGCCCTCGGTCCAGATCATGGGGAGCGCGTCGGCGAGTTCGGCGGCGAGGGTCTTCGCGGGGTTGCTGTAGGTGGCGATGGCCGGGCCGCAGCGTTCGGCGACCTGGTCGAGGCGGTCGGCGACCTTCTCCATGGCGTCGGGCGGGGCGGTGAGCAGGCCGATGCGGTCCAGAAGCGCGAGCAGCGGGGTGAGCAGCGCCCACAGGACGCCCGGGGAGGACGCGGCGAGGGGCTCCTCGTGGTCGTAGGGGGCAGTCGCCATCGGTACGAACAGTCCGTGGGCACCGGAGGCGGCCTCGGCGAGCGGGGTGCCGGCGGGGGCCACGGCGGCGACCGTGCAGCCGCGGCGGTAGGCCTGCTCGGCGAGCAGGGACAGGCTCGGTTCGGTGCCGTCCGGGGTGGCGATCAGCAGCAGGTCGACGGAGCCGGCCCAGCCGGGGAGCTCCCAGCGCAGGGCACCGGCCGCGGGGGCGACGCCGGTCGGGGCCAGGCGGATGACCGGGCTGCCGGGTCCGGCGAGCGTGCCGAGGAGGTCGGCGGCGTGGGTGGCGGCGGCGCCCGGGCCGGCGATCAGTGTGGAGCGGGGGCGGCCGTCCGGCTTGAGGTCGGCGATGCCGGCCTCGGCGGAGTGCCGGGCCGCGGTACGGACGCGGGCGCCGGCCTCAGCGGCGCCGCGCAGGAGGCCCCGGTGGTCGGCGTCGGCGAGCCCCTCCGGGGAGTCGAGCAGCGATTCGTCGAGCATGGGCGGCAGCCTCCGAACGCCGGGGTCCTGTTCAGCGGGGGTGGGAACGCCTCGTGGTCACGCGGGGCGGCGGGCCTCGTCGATGAGGAGGACGGGGATGCCGTCGCGAACGGGGTACGCCAGGCCGCAGTCCTGTCCGGTGCAGATCAGCTCGGTGTCCTGCTCCTTGAGAGGCGCGTGGCAGGCCGGGCAGGCGAGGATCTCCAGGAGGCCGGCTTCGAGCGGCATGGGGTGTCCCTTCGGGCGGGTGTCGGCGTGCAGTTCGGCGTGCAGTGATGTGCCTGGTCAGAGTACCGCCGTGGGCGGCGGGGCGGGGTGCGGGCGCAGGGTTTCACCCCCGCCTGCCCCACCAGTGCCCGCGGCGGTGGGAGGGAGTGTCAGCCGCGGATGATGGCCAGCGCCTCGTCCCTCACCTTCGCCATCAGCGCCTCGTCCCGCGCCTCCGCGTTCAGCCGCAGCAGCGGCTCGGTGTTGGAGGGGCGGACGTTGAACCACCAGTCGGCACTGGAGACGGTGAGGCCGTCGAGGTCGTCCAGGGTCACGTCCTCGCGGCCCTCGTAGGCGGCGCGGACCGCGGTGAGACGGGCCGTCTGGTCGCCGACGGTGGAGTTGATCTCGCCGGAGCCGACGTAGCGGTCGTACTGGGAGACGAGGCCGGACAGGGGGCCGTCCTGGCCGCCGAGGGCCGCGAGGACGTGCAGGGCCGCCAGCATGCCCGTGTCGGCGTTCCAGAAGTCCTTGAAGTAGTAGTGGGCGGAGTGCTCGCCGCCGAAGATGGCGCCCGACCTCGCCATCTCGGCCTTGATGAAGGAGTGGCCGACACGGGTGCGCACCGGCGTGCCGCCGTTCTCCCGGACGACTTCCGGGACCGACCAGGAGGTGATCAGGTTGTGGATGACCGCGCCCTTGCCGCCGTGCCTGGCGAGCTCGCGCGCGGCCACCAGGGCGGTGATGGCCGACGGGGACACCGGGTCGCCGTGCTCGTCGGTCACGAAGCAGCGGTCGGCGTCGCCGTCGAAGGCGATGCCGAGGTCGGCGCCCTCCTCGCGCACCCGCTTCTGCAGGTCCACGAGGTTGGCGGGGTCGAGCGGGTTCGCCTCGTGGTTCGGGAAGGTGCCGTCCAGTTCGAAGTACATCGGGACGAGGGTCAGGGGCAGGCCGGCGAAGACGGTGGGGACCGTGTGGCCGCCCATGCCGTTGCCGGCGTCGACGACGACCTTCAGAGGGCGGATGGAGGTCAGGTCGACGAGGGAGCGCAGATGCGCCGCGTAATCCTCCAACGTGTCGCGCGAGGTGATGGTTCCCGGCGTCGCGACCGGATCGGGGGCGCCCGATTCCAGCCACCGCTCGGCCAGTTCGCGGATCTGGGCGAGGCCGGTGTCCTGGCCGACCGGCGCCGCGCCCGCGCGGCACATCTTGATGCCGTTGTACTGGGCCGGGTTGTGCGAGGCCGTGAACATCGCGCCGGGCAGGTTCAACGCGCCCGAGGCGTAGTACAGCTGGTCCGTCGAGCACAGGCCGATCTCGGTGACGTCGACACCGCGCGATGCCGCCCCGCGCGCGAAGGCGCGGGACAGGCCGGGCGACGAGGGGCGCATGTCGTGGCCGACGACGATCGCGGCCGCGCCGGTCACCTGGGCGAAGGCGATGCCGAACAGCTCGGCCACGGGCTCGTCCCACTGCTCCGGGACCACTCCGCGTACGTCGTACGCCTTCACGATCTGCGACAGATCAGCAGCCACGGCCCAACCTTCCTGAATGTCCTATCGGTGCGCCCAAACTACCCGGCCGGGCCGACCGCCCGGCGCACGGAAACCGAGCCGTCCACACACCGTTACCGGACGGGCCGTCAAGGGCAGGCCGGGCGGCCTCAGTTGTCCGGGGAGCGCAGCACGCGCAGGTGGCCGCGGCGGGCGACCTCCATCGGGTCCGCGGCGCGTCCGCCGCCACCCGCCTGGGCCGCCTGTTCCTGGGGGCGGGCCGCCTCGCGTACGGCATTGGCAAGCGCTTCCAGGTCGTCGCCGCTGGGGCGGGCCGGGGCGGAGGCGTCGAGGAGGCGTACGACCTCCCAGCCGCGCGGGGCGGTGAGGCGCTCGGAGTGCTCGGCGCACAGGTCGTAGCAGTGGGGTTCGGCGTAGGTGGCGAGCGGGCCGAGGACCGCGGTCGAGTCGGCGTAGACGTACGTCAGCGTCGCGACGGCGGGTCGGCCGCAGGCGGTGCGCGAACAGCGACGTACAGGGCTCACGACGTTGGACGGTACCGCACTCTTGAGCGGGCCGCGACGACTCTCCACCAGGTCACTCCACCGTGTCGTCCTGTGAAACGCCCCACACAGGCCTCCGGGCCCGCCCTGCTGACCTGCGCGGACGGTGCCGTCCGAAATCCTGGACGGTCCTGCGTCCGGTCATGACTCGGTACAAACACCGTCAATTGTCTTGAGCTCGTCGGTCTCGGAGGGGTACGGAAACGAGCCCAACCTTGGCTGGAATGGTCATCCGGCGACATGCCGGTACCGGGGCCGGGCGGGGGTGACCGGTTGCCGTCGCGGTCGGCGCGTGGGGCGGGGCGGGCGAACCGCGCGGGGACTACGCTTCACCAGTGATGGACAACCGTGTACCGCCCCGTGCCGCCGGCCCCGGGCCCCGTCGTCGTGATCGCCACGGGCGGGGCATGCGCGGGCCGATCGCGCCACCGCAGGTGCCGCTGGCGGCCAGCCGTGCCGAGGTGTTCGCGGACCTGGTGCAGGACTCCGTGGAGCGCCTCGAGCGGCGGTGGCCGCAGCTGGCAGAGATCGACTTCATGGTGCTCGAGGTGCCGCGGCTGGATGGGCGGCCCGGGGACAACTGGAGCGATGAGGCGGTGCCGCTGGGCGGGATCATTCCGGCGCGGGACGGGCGGCGGGCGCGGGTCGTGGTCTACCGGCGGCCTGTGGAGATCCGGACCAAGGGGCGGGACGAGCGGGCGGCGCTGGTGCACGAGGTCGTGGTGGAGCAGGTGGCGGAGTTGCTGGGGTTGACTCCGGAGACTGTGGATCCTCGGTACGGCGAGGATTGAGCCGGGTTGTCCGGGCGCCCTGCTGGCGGGGGCGCTTCCGAGTGCCCGGCACCGGTGCCGGGGGGTGGGTCGCGCAGCCCGGCGCTTACGGGGTGCCGCCACGCCCACCCGCACCGCCCCAAGCGGCACGACTGCCCACAGCTGCGCAGGGGCCGACGGGCGCGGCAGCCCACGGCTACGTGGGCTTGATCACCGCTGACCGCAGCTGGGCGAGTTGCACGGGCACCCGTGACCACACCGTCGCGGTCGCGGCCCTGGCGGCGTCCTACTTCTGCAGTACCGCCACATCCTCGTCCGCCTCCGGTACCGACACCGTCCCCCGGTCGTCCGGGAGGGTTTGGATGGTGAAGCCGGGGATGCCGTCCTCGGTGGCCGCGAGCGTGCGGGCGCCGTAGACGGGGCCGCCGGAGAGGCGCTCCACCGTCAGGGCGTACGTGCCCTTGAGGCCGGCCGGGGTGGGGGCGGTGATGTCCTGGGTGGTGCCTGACTTGATCGTGTAGGTCTTCGAGACCGGCGTGCCGCCCCCGCTGCCCGCCGAGGCGGTGACCTTGACCTGGGCGGTGGCCGTGGGGGCCGTCAGGGACAGGGTGGTGCCCTTGCCGCTGTTGTCGGCGGAGGTCGCGCGCGTGCCGACGGCGCTGGTGGCGGGGATGAAGGCGGTTTCCTGCTTGACGCCCTTGCCGCGTACGACCCGCAGCGCGGCGACCACGGGGACGGACTGGTCGGTCGGGGTGAGGACCAGGGAGCCGGCCTCGCCGCGGGTGACGTCGCCGAGGTCGACCGCGGTGGTCATGCCGGATTTCACGTGCAGCGTCTCGTTCCCGGCGGGGGTGATCAGACCGTCGGGGGAGGCGAGCCGGACCTTCAGGTCCGCGTCGGTGTCGCCGGGGGTCAGGGCGATCAGGCGGACGGAGGTGGCGTCCTTCGGGATGCCGGGCAGGACCAGGCTGCCCGCCGGGTCGGCGGACGCGGCGAGCCAGTCGCCGCCCAGCTTGTCGTCCAGGGCCTGCACGGCCGCGCCGACCCGCCCGCTGCGCACGCTGACGTGCACGGTGAGGCTGTCCTGCTTCTCGTCGGTGAGCGTGGACAGCAGGATCGGCTCGCCGGCGTGCGGCTGGACCGTGATGCCGTCCCCGAACGCGGACTTGATGGCGCCGTCCTTGCCGTACAGCTCGACGTCGACGACGGCGGCACTGTCGTCGGGGTTGGTGAGGTGCACGTAGTCAGTGCGGTCGGCGGCGGTGCTGGCACCCGGGAACCAGAACTCCGTGTCCGGCGCGGTGCAGTTGACGCCCTGCAGGCCGCGCCCGGTGCCCGCGGCGACCTCGGTGGTCTCCTGGACGGTCCAGCCGGGGGCGAACTTCCCCTCGGCGGTGCCGACCAGCGCGGGCGCGTCCCCGCCGGAGGTGTCACCGGTCGCCGGCGTGCCGGGGCCCTTGGGTGTCAGGACCGGCTTGGCGGTCTTCTTCTTCGTGCTCTTGCCGCCCTTGCCGGAGGCGGAGTCGCCCGTGCCGTCCGCCGACTGCTCGGTGGCCGCCTGGAGTTCGGCCTTGCCGCCGCCCGTCGCGTCCTTGGTGACCGGTGTGAAGGACGTGTACGAGGTCTCGGCGATGTCGGAGATGCTCGGCGCCGGGCACAGCAGACTCGTGCGCTCCACGGGGAGCCGGGCGGCCGTCCTGGCCGCACCGGCGCCGGACGCGTCCGGTGTGTTGAGCGCGGCGAAGGCGGTGACGGCGGCGAGCGCGGCCGTGCCGGCGATCAGGGACAGGGTGGTGCGGTTCACTGCTGGCTCCCGTCGGGGCGCTCACTGCCGGTGCCGTGGGGGTGGTGCTGCGCCGGGTCGTACGCCGGGTCGTAGCCCTGCTGGTACGTCGGGTCGTACGGCGCCTGCGGGCCCGTGCCGTCGTACGCGTACGGGGCGTACTGGCCGTTCTGGTACCCGTCGGCCTGGTACGGGTCGGCCTGGTAGGCCTGCTGGTCGTACGCGCCCGGGTACTGCGCGGCGCCCTGGTACTGGTCGGCGGGGTAGCCGCCGTACTCGGCGCCCGCGTAGGTGGCGGGGTCCCTCCCCCAGGCCCGAATGTCCTCACCCGGGGGCACCCCCATGTCGTAGGACTGCTGGTGGGGTACGGCGACCGGTTCCTGGGCCGGGGACGGCACGGCGTCCGGGTCCTGCGGGTCGGTCTCCTCGGCCTCCGCCTGGGCGCGCAGGCGGCGGGCGCGGCGGCCCTCGCCCGCGGCGGGCTGGGCCGGTACGGGCTCCTCCTCGGGCAGGTCGTCGTCGACGTCGCGGCGGCGGCCGGGCAGGGCGAGCACGACCAGGACGACGGCGAGCGCGCCCTGGGCCCACAGCCATGCGGTGTGGCCGATCGGCGCGTCGTAGGTGACGTCCAGCTTCCCTCCTGTGGAGGGGAGTTCGAAGCCCTGGGCCCAGCCGTCGACCGTGGTGCGGGTGAGCGGCTTGCCGTCCAGGATGGCCGTCCAGCCCTCGGCGGCGGAGTCGGCCAGGCGCAGGATCCGGCCGTCGGAGCCGGACGGGATCGTGGTGTGGATCTCGACGGGGCCGGCGGCGACGGCCTTCGGGGTACCGGAGCCGGAGGCGGCGACGATGGCGGCGCGCGAGACCTCCTGGTCGACGCGCCACAGGGCACTGCCGTCCGCCTGGCTGAGCCGGCTCAGGCCGGGCGTGGCGTCCAGGACGCGGCTGACCTCGCGGGGTGCGCCCTTGTGGACGAGGACGTAGCGGACGGCGAACCTGCCGAGCTGGTCGGCCTGGTCGGCGCCGGAGCCGGCGACGAGGTTGGCGACGACCTTGCCGAGCTTGCCGTTCTCGCCGTCGGCGGCGGCGAGTTCACCGTCGCCCATGCGGGCACCGGAGCCGCGTACGAGGGTGTAGCGCACGCGCGCGGTGGAGTCGCTGTCGAGGACCAGGGTGCGGGCCTGGTCGCGGGTGCCGCTCTCCTCGGCGACGAACGCGGGCACCTGCACGGGGTCGCGCCGCTCCACCGGCCCGTCGGCCCCGCCGATCATCCAGCCGGCGGCGACGAGCAGCGGGCCCGCGGCCGAGGCGAAGGCGATCAGCGCGGCGACCGGCTGGCGCCAGCCGAAGCTCTGCTCGGCCACGCGCGCGCGTGCCCCGTCGGCGCCGAGCGCGGCGGCGGCCAGGAGCGCGAGGCCGTAGACGAGGGTGGCGGGCCCGGCCCAGGTGGAGCTGTTGGACAGGACCGCGAAGACGAGGCTCACCAGGGCGGCCGCCCAGGCCGTCCGGATTCCCAACTGGCGTTCGGAGCGCAGCAGTGCGGCCAGCGCGGCCAGCACGATACCGATGAGCATCAGCCCGTGCACGGTGCCGGGGCCGCCCGGGCTGGCGCCGAGCAGGTCGAGGGCGGAGGCGGCCGACGAGCCGTACTCCAGTCCGGCCTCCTTGAAGAAGCCGAACGGCAGCAGGGTCAGCGACCAGGGCGCGAGGACCAGCAGCGGGGTGCCCAGCTGGGCGAGGAAGCGCAGGCCGTAGGCGACGATCTCACCGCGGCGCACGGCCAGTACGCCGATTCCCAGGACCAGCGCGATGGGCCACACGATCGGCGTGAACGCGGTGGTGAGGGTCAGCAGCAGTGCGTACGCCCAGGTGGCACGCCAACTTCCGCGCGCCCCCGAGGCGTTCGCCAGGCCGCTCGCGGCGATGCCCGCGCGCGCGAGGAGCGGCAGCAGCACGGCGAGGACGGCGGTGCCGATGCGGCCGCCGGCGAGGGCGCCGGTGGCGGCGGGCAGGAAGGCGTAGGCGACGGCCGCCCACGCGCGCAGCAGGCGCGAGGTGACCAGCGGACGGGAGGCGAAGTAGGCGGTGAACCCGGCCAGCGGCACCGAGCAGACCATGAGGACGGTGACCGCGAGGCCGGTCGAGCCGAGGAGCGTGGAGGCCAGCATCGCCACGAGGGCCAGGTAGGGCGGTGCGGACGGAGTGCCGCCGGCGCCCACCGGATGCCAGGCGTCCAGATAGCGCGACCACAGCTCACCGGAGTCGGCCGGGGCGGGCAGCAGGGCGCCGCCCGCGAGCGCGCCCCCGCCCAGCAGGCCCCGGCAGGCGACGAACGAGACGAGCAGCAGCATCAGGAAGAGCACCGGGCCGGGCTTGCGGGCAATGCGCTTGAGGCGGGCGAACTGCTCGATCTCCAGGAAGTCGGCGTCGTCGCCGCCGGGCCCGGACTCGACGGCGCCGCCGTGCCGTCCGGCCGAGGAGACCTCCGGGTCGGAGCCGCCGAAGAAGTTGCCGGCGACCTGTTCGACGGTGGCCCGTACGGTCGCGCCGGGCGGCGGGAACAGGGGCCGCAGTTCGCCCTTGTCGACCTGCGGGCGGCCGCGCCTGCGCCGCCCGGCGATGATCCGCTCGGGCCGCAGCAGGGTGCCCAGCAGGCCGCGGATCTCGTCGACGGCCTGTCCGGGGACCTTGCCGACGAGGTAGGCGACGGTCCGCAGCAGCGTGCCGAGCACGAGCCGCAGCAGGACCCAGGGCAGCACGGCCGTGCGGGTGTTGACGAGCAGGGTGTAGACGGCGCCCGCCTTGTCGACCTTGTGCGGGGAGGCCGCGGTGCGGCCCACGCAGTCGACGGTGCGACGCTCGCGGGAGGCGGCCTCCGCGTGTCGTACGACGGCTTCCGGGGCGATGAGGACGCGGTGGCCGGCCGCGTGCGCGCGCCAGCACAGGTCGACGTCGTCGCGCATCAGGGGCAGCCGCCGGTCGAAGCCGCCGAGCTGCTCGAAGACGTCGCGCCGGATGAGCATGCCGGCGGTGGACACCGACAGTACGGGCCGGACGTGATCGTGCTGGCCCTGGTCCTGCTCCCGGCGGTCCAGTCCCGTCCAGCGGCGGCCGGAGTTGGCGATGCTGACGCCGACCTCAAGGAGCTGGCGGCGGTCGTACCAGCCGCGCAGCTTGGGGCCGACGACGGCGACGTCGTCGCGGCCCAGCTCCAGTTCGCTGTCCACCACGCGCAGCAGCTGGGCGAGGGCGTCGGGTTCGGGGGCACTGTCGTCGTGCAGCAGCCACAGCCACTGGACGGGCTCGCCGTGCGGGAGCTCGGGCAGGTCGTAGGCGTCGTCGCGCCACGTGCGCGTGACCGGGTCCCAGCCGCTGGGGCGCCGGAGGTACGACAGCTCCTCCGGGGTGAGGACGGGCGCCGAGCGGTTGGCCTCCTCGACGGCCTGGCCGAAGCCGGTGCGCCGGGCCAGGTGCAGCACGCGGTCGGCGCCGAGCGCGTCGGTGACCAGCTGGGCCGAGTCGTCCGCGCTGCCGGTGTCGGCGGCCACGGCGTACTGAACGGGGCGCTCCTGGCCGAGCAGCCCGGCGAGCGCGTCGGGCAGCCAGCGGGCGCCGTCGTGGGAGACGAGCACCGCGGTCACCACGTGACGCGGGAACTCAGGTGTGGCAGCGGCGTCTTGGTGGGCTGCCGTGTGGCTGTGCACGGACATCGAGGTACGGGCCCCGGTTCGATGGACTGCGGTGGACGCCCGCGCCCCCTGGGGGCGGCGAGGTGTCTCGGACGAGCGACCACACTATCGGCTGGGCATGACGGCGGCCCGCCGCCTGTGGATAACCACCCGCGACGGGCCGTTCACGACGTTTGTACCTGTGTACGCGAAGTCTCTGTGCCGTCCGTTCAGACCGCGGCCTTCTTCAGCCGGCGCCGCTCGCGCTCGGACAGGCCGCCCCAGATACCGAAGCGCTCGTCGTTGGCGAGGGCGTACTCGAGGCATTCGGAGCGCACCTCGCAGGCGAGGCAGACCTTCTTGGCCTCCCTGGTGGAGCCGCCCTTCTCGGGGAAGAAGGACTCGGGGTCGGTCTGGGCGCACAGTGCGCGCTCCTGCCAGCCGAGTTCCTCGTCCGCGTCGTCGACCAGCAGTTGCTGCACCAGCTCGGTCATGTGCGCCCCTCGTCTGTTCCTCGCGTCCCCGTGGTCGTGGCCGTTACCGATTCCGGCTGAACGACACGAGTGAAATTACAAGTGTGCCGCTCCGGGGGAGTCAAGCCGGGATCTGCTATCGGGCCCGTTATTCACTCTGCGGAACCAAGGCCATGCGGAAAGTGTTCAAATCGGCATAAACCTTGACCCACGCAGGTGGGGCCCGGGAAGGGCCTCCGACCCCGCACAGACACCAGTACGGAGAAGGACGCCCAGGAGTTCGATCGCGTTCCGACGAGGCTCGTGCGCCCGGATGGACGCCATGTGTCCCGGCAACCCGATGAACAAACCTTTCAGCTGAGGAATGAACCGGATGAGGTGAAACATGTCCCACATACCGGGCGTGGAGTTGACAGAGAAGGTGTGAACCGGTGTCCTTGTGGGCATGCTCGCGCACTTGGCACTCACCTCGACCCGCCCCGCCGGGTCCCACGGTGCTGCCCGCGCCCGCTGTAGCTGTTGTTGCTGTTCCAGCTGTTGAGCCCCACGCGCTCCGGCTCCCCTGAGTCCGTCCGACTCGGCTGCCTCTCTCTTTCCTGACCCACATCCAGGGCACTCCTCCCGCCCGCGATCCGGGCGGACGGTACGCGACACCCAGCCAGCCCCACTCTTTCCGCCGAGGACCCACCGCACCCCCATGAACAGCGACAACGACCTCCAGATCGCCGGCGACATCCTCGAAGTCCCGCACCTGCTCCAGGCCCCGCGCGAGCACCCGGCCACCGTCGCCGAGTTCGTCGGCCTGGCCCGCGACATCGCCGCCGACCGCTCCCAGTGGGCGCACCTCGTCCGGTACGACGCGACGAGCCGCTGGTCCCACCGGCTGCGCACCGGCCCGGGCTACGAGGTGTGGTTGCTGTCCTGGGTGCCGGGCCAGGGCACCGGCCTGCACGACCACGGCCACTCCTCCGGTGTACTGACCGTCCTGGAGGGCACGCTGACCGAGCGGACCGACCGGGGCACGCGCGCGTTGGGCGAAGGGACCACGGGGGTCCCCCCGCTCGAGCGAAGCCGGGAGTGGGGGAGGGTCTTCGCGCCGGGGTACGTTCACGAGGTCGTCAACGACACGCTGGAGCCGGCGGTCAGCCTGCACGTCTACTACCCGGGTCTGACGGAGATGCCGATGCACACCTCCCCGTACTGCGAGGGACGCGCCGAGCCCCGTCCGGTGACTGCCTGACGCGTTGTCGTACCCGCCTGCAAGACTTGGCCCATGCGCATTGTGGTTCTGGCAGGCGGCATCGGTGGTGCCCGGTTCCTGCGCGGTCTGAAGCGGGCCGTGCCGGACGCGGACGTCACGGTCATCGGCAACACCGGGGACGACATCCACCTCTTCGGGCTGAAGGTCTGCCCGGACCTCGACACGGTGATGTACACGCTCGGCGGCGGCATCAACGAGGAGCAGGGCTGGGGGCGGGCGGACGAGACCTTCCACCTCAAGGAGGAGCTCGCGGCGTACGGGGTCGGGCCGGAGTGGTTCGGGCTCGGCGACCGGGACTTCGCCACGCACATCGTGCGGACGCAGATGCTGGGCGCCGGTTATCCGCTGAGCGCGGTGACCGAGGCGCTGTGCGACCGCTGGAAGCCCGGGGTGCGGCTGATCCCGATGACCGACGACCGCGTGGAGACGCACGTGGCGGTCGAGGTGGACGGCGAGCGCAAGGCGGTCCACTTCCAGGAGTACTGGGTGCGGCTGCGGGCGTCGGTCCCGGCGGAGGCGGTCGTGCCGGTCGGCGCCGAGCAGTCGAAGCCGGCGCCGGGCGTGCTGGAGGCCATCGCCGCGGCGGACGTCGTGCTCTTCCCGCCGTCCAACCCGGTCGTCTCCATCGGCACGATCCTCGCCGTGCCCGGCATCCGGGAGGCGATCGCCGACGCCGGGGTGCCGGTGGTGGGCCTGTCCCCCATCGTCGGGGACGCGCCCGTGCGCGGGATGGCCGACAAGGTGCTCGCGGCGGTCGGCGTGGAGTCCACGGCCGCGGCCGTGGCCGAGCACTACGGCTCGGGGCTGCTGGACGGCTGGCTGGTGGACACCGTGGACGCGGGTGCGGTCGAACGGGTCGAGGCGGCCGGCATCCGCTGCCGGGCCGTACCGCTGATGATGACCGACGTCGACGCGGCCGCGCGGATGGCGCGCGAGGCGCTGACGCTGGCGGAGGAGGTGCGCGGGGCGTGAGCGAGGAGCGGTCCGAGTACCGGGTCTGGGCCCTGGCCGGGCTCCCCGAGGTGCAGCCGGGCGACGACCTGGCCAAGCTGATCGCGGCCGCCGAGCCGGGCCTGGTCGACGGGGACGTGCTGCTCGTCACCTCGAAGATCGTGTCCAAGGCGGAGGGCCGGGTCGTCGAGGCCGCCGACCGGGAGGCCGCGATCGACGCGGAGACCGTCCGGGTGGTCGCGCGGCGCGGCCCGCTGCGGATCGTCGAGAACCGGCAGGGCCTCGTCATGGCGGCCGCCGGGGTCGACGCCTCCAACACCCCCTCCGGCACCGTGCTGCTGCTGCCCGAGGATCCGGACGCGTCCGCGCGGGCCATCCGGGACGGGCTGCGGGACGCGCTGGGCGCCGACGTCGGGGTCCTCGTCACCGACACGTTCGGGCGGCCGTGGCGCGCGGGGCTCACGGACGTCGCGATCGGCGCCGCGGGCGTGCGCGTGCTGGACGATCTGCGCGGAGGCACGGACGCGTACGGCAATCCGCTCAGCGCCACCGTCGTCGCCACCGCCGACGAACTGGCCGCCGCGGGCGACCTGGTCAAGGGCAAGGCCGCCGGGCTGCCCGTCGCCGTGGTGCGCGGCCTGCCGCACACCGTGACCGACGATCACGGCGAAGGGGCGCGGGCCCTGGTGCGCGACGCCCGCGACGACATGTTCCGGCTGGGCACCTCCGAGGCGGTCCGGGAGGCGGTGACCCAGCGGCGTACGGTACGGGCCTTCACGGACGAGCCGGTCGATCCCGGAGCGGTACGGCGGGCGGTGACCGCGGCGGTGACCGCGCCGGCGCCGCACCACACGACGCCGTGGCGGTTCGTGCTGCTGGAGTCGGCCGAGGCCCGGACCCGGCTGCTGGACGCCATGCGGGACGCCTGGATCGCCGACCTCAGACGGGACGGGAAGACCGAGGAGTCGATCGCCAAGCGGGTGCGGCGCGGGGACGTACTGCGCAACGCGCCGTACCTGGTCGTGCCGTGCCTCGTCATGGACGGCTCGCACACCTACGGGGACGCGCGGCGGGACGGTGCCGAGCGGGAGATGTTCGTCGTCGCGGCCGGGGCCGCGGTGCAGAACTTCCTGGTCGCGCTGGCCGGGGAGCGGCTGGGTTCGGCGTGGGTGTCGTCGACGATGTTCTGCCGGGACGTGGTGCGCGAGGTGCTGGACCTGCCCGGGGAGTGGGACCCGATGGGAGCGGTGGCGGTCGGGCATCCGGCCGAGGAGCCGCGTCCGCGCCCGGCGCGGGAGGCGGGGGCGTTCATCGAGGTGCGGTGACCTGTCCGCGGGACCGCCTAGTCTCATAGGACACCTTCGGCATCCCGGGGACCTCATCCATGGCAGGACGCTTCGCTCCGCGGCCCACGCGTACGACCGTGCGCGGTGGGCATCTCCCCGTGCCCGCCGGCGGGAAGGCGGGGGCGGGCGTGCCGCGGCAGGCCGCCGGACCGGGGCGGGTGCGGACGTGGGTGCCGGACGGGCCGCTCGATCTCGGGCTGGTGCTCGGGCCGCTGCGGCGCGGGTCCGGGGATCCGACGTTCCGCGCGGCGCCGGACGGATCCGTGTGGCGGGCCAGCCGGACGCCCGCCGGGCCGGGCACGCTCCGGGTGTCGGCGTACGGCGGTGAGGTGCGCGGGCAGGCATGGGGGCCAGGGGCCGGGTGGCTGCTGGAGCAGTTGCCTGAGCTGCTCGGTGCCGCCGACGATCCCTCCGCGTTCGCGCCCCGGCACCGGGTGGTGGCGATGGCCCGGCACCGGCGGCCGGGGCTCAGGCTGACGCGGACCGGGCTCGTGCTGGAGTCGTTGATTCCGTCGATCCTGGAGCAGAAGGTCACGACCGCCGAGGCGTATCGGGCGTGGCGGTTGCTGGTGCGGAAGTTCGGGGAGCCGGCGCCGGGGCCCGCGCCCGGGCGGATGTATGTGATGCCGGAGCCTCGGGCGTGGGCGCTGATCCCCTCCTGGGAGTGGCATCGCGCCGGGGTCGACAACAAGCGGGCGTCGACGATCCTGCGGGCCGTACGGGTCGCCGCGCGGCTGGAGGAGGCGGTCGGGATGGCGCCGGAGGCCGCGCGGGCGCGGTTGGAGGTCGTGCCGGGGATCGGGCCGTGGACGTCGGCGGAGACCGTGCAGCGCAGCCATGGGGCGGCGGACGCGGTGACGGTCGGGGATCTGCACCTGCCCGGGATCATCGGGTGGGCGCTGGCCGGGGAACGGAACGCGGACGACGACGTGATGCTGGAGTTGCTTCAGCCGTATGCGGGGCAGCGGCATCGGGCAGCCCGGCTGATTCTGCTGAGCGGGCGTGTGCCGCCGCGGAGGGCTCCGCGGATGCCTGTCGGCGACATCGGCCGCCTGTGAGGCGTCAGCCCTGCCGCACGGCTGAGGTGGTGGCCCGGCCGTGCAGTGTGTCGTCGGCGTCGACGACCGGTGCCGGTCCTCGCTGTGCACCGCGCCCTCCTCGCCGCACCCGGACAGCAGCACCGGGCGGCGCGCGCCCTTCCTGACGGCCGACTCGGAGAGGGCGCCCAGCGGAAAGGCGGAGTGCCCGGGCGTGAGCCGACGCGCACCGGCAGGCCTCGGGCGGTCACTCGCTCCGCTACCCGCACCGGCTACTGGTCCGAGGAGAAGCGCACCGCCCCCGCCGGAATCCGCGCGTCGCACCACACCCGTACGCCCTCGCGCAGTTCGTTGTCGGGCCCGACCACCGCGCCGTCGCCGATGACCGTGCCGGTGAGGACGGAGCGTTCGCCGACGCGGGCGCGGGTGCCGATGAGGGAGTCGGTGATGACGGCACCCGGCTCGATGACGGCCCCCGGCAGGATCGTGCTGCCGGACACCCGCGCGCCCTCCGCCACGAACGCGCCCTCGCCGACCACCGTGCCGCCCGTCAGCTTCGCGTCCGGCGCGACCGTGGCCGTCGGCAGGACCAGACGGTCGCCGCAGCGGCCGGGGACGGCGGGGGACGGCGCCCGGCCCAGGACCAGGTCGGCCGAGCCGCGGACGAAGGCCGCGGGCGTGCCGAGGTCGAGCCAGTACGTCGAGTCCACCATGCCCTGCAGGTGGGCGCCCGCCGCCAGCAGGTCCGGGAACGTCTCCCGTTCCACCGACACCGGCCGGCCCGCCGGGATCGTGTCGATGACCGAGCGGCGGAAGACGTACGCCCCGGCGTTGATCTGGTCGGTGATGATCTCCTCGGGGGTCTGCGGCTTCTCCAGGAAGGCGAGTACGCGGCCGGTGTCGTCGGTGGGGACGAGGCCGTAGGCGCGCGGGTCTGTCACCTTGGTGAGGTGCAGGGACACGTCCGCCGACGTCTCCTCGTGCGTCCGCACCAGGGCCCTGATGTCCAGTCCCGTCAGGATGTCGCCGTTGAAGACGAGTACCGGGTCGTCCGCGCCGGAGTGCAGGCGCGAGGCCACGTTGCGGATGGCTCCGCCCGTGCCGAGCGGCTCCTCCTCGGTGACGTACTCGATGTGGAGGCCCAGCGCGGCGCCGTCGCCGAAGTACGGCTCGAAGACCTCGGCCAGATAACTCGTCGCGAGCACGATGTGTTCCACGCCCGCCGCTCTCGCCCGGGCCAACTGGTGGGTGAGGAACGGGACCCCGGCCGCCCGGACCATGGGCTTGGGGGTGTGCACCGTGAGCGGACGCAGCCGGGTGCCTTTGCCGCCGACCAGGAGGATCGCTTCTGTCACCTGTCGTCTCTGCTTCCTGCCGGGACCGGCCGAACTGTGTTTCGGCCGGCCAGTGTATGCAGACCGTGCGACGGCGCCCTCGACGGCCGCGCGATGTCCCGCGACATCGGCGTGCGGATTCCCCCGACTGCCCCCGGCGGCGATGACCGTGCGCCCCGCCCGTCAGCGCCCCTGATAGCGCGCCGCGGTGGAACGGGCCGAGCCGAGTTTGGCGTAGAGCTGCTTTCCTGGGCACTCGGTGGAGAATCCGTCCCTATGGCCGGAGATCACGTTCAGTCGTACGTTCTTCCCCTTTGGGTAGAGATTGCCACCCCCTGACGTCAGGTATGTCTTTCCGCGCGGATTGGCCCCGTAGAGCCCGAGCTTCCAGGCGGTGAGCCGGGCGATGGCCTTCACGGCGGCGGCGGACGGCTTGCTGGAGCCGTAGGTGCCGATCACGGCGATGCCCATGCTGTTGGTGTTGAACCCGAGGGTGTGGGCGCCCCGGACCGCCTTGGACACGCCCCCGGCGCGGCCCTCGTAGATGGTTCCGCACTTGTCGACGAGGAAGTTGTAGCCGATGTCGCGCCAGCCCATGCTGCGGACGTGGTAGCGGTAGATACTGCGGATGACGGACGGGGCCTGGGAGCAGCGGTAGTTGTTGCCGGAGGCGGTGTGGTGGATGAACGCCGCCTTGACCTTCTTCGTGTAGACGAACCCCTTCTCGCGCAGCGACTCGTCCGCGCCCCAGCCGCGCCGGGTCACGATGCCGGGACGCGGCCCGATGTACGGCTTGCTCCGCTGGGCTTCGGTCAGTTGGTCGCCGCGCAGGGCCATCAGCTGCATCTCGGTCTCCGCCCTGCCGAGCGCGGGGATCTCGGTGGCGGCGAAGGGCGCGAGGTCGGTGTTGACGGCGGAGGCGGCGGCTTCGGCCTCCTTCAGGGTGCCGATGGGCGGGTTGCCGGCCGGGGGTCCCGCGGGCGGAGGGTCGTCGCCGGGGTCGACGAGTTCCAGGCGCAGACCGGAGGGGAGCGGGGAACGGGCGTTCATGGTCTGGGTCCCGTCGGCTCCGTCGGCCTCCGCCTCCGCTCGGACGCGTACCTCGACCCCGTCCGAGTCCCCCACCCACAACGGGGCGGTGGCACCGCGCACCTGACCGGAGGCGCGCTCCGCCGTGCCCGGGTCGGCGCCGTGGTCGGCGTTGTGCGTCTCGACGTCCTGCCAGCCGGACCACCTGCCGGTGCCGGCGGCCCGGGTACGGACCTGGACGCGGCCGTGGAGTTCGGTGTCGGGGTTGTCCCAGACGACGCCGACGAGCGAGAAGTGCCCTACGTCGTCGCGGTACAGGCCCTGTTCGGGGGCGGTGCCGTGGGCGCTGTCCCGGGTGAGGGGCACCAGGGGCAGGGACCGGGTGTCGCCGGGGACGGCGGATCCGGCCGTACGGGCCCCGACCGGTCTCGCGGGAGCGGCCGCTGCGGGCAGGGTCAGCGGCAGGGCGAGGACGGCCGCGCAGGTGACACCGATCGAGGAGGCGCCGATCGAGGAGGTGAGGAATCCACTCATGGCCCCGATCCTGGACATAGTCATACATATCTGTCCATCCGGGAACTGACGGTCCGTCGGCTGACGTTCCGCCGAACCGGTGGCCCCGCCGCTCGGTGCGCAAAGGCTCGGCCGCGTACGCTTGCGCGGGTGAACGCCACCGATCGCACCCCTGCCGACCTGCTGCGATCCGCGCTCGCCGCGGATCCCGGACGCCCCCTGGTGACCTTCTACGACGACGCCACGGGCGAACGCGTCGAACTGTCCGTGGCCACCTTCGCCAATTGGGTGGCCAAGACCGCCAACCTCCTCCAGGGCGACCTCGCCGCCGGGCCCGGCGACCGGGTCGCGCTGCTGCTGCCCGCGCACTGGCAGACGGCCGTCTGGCTGCTGGCCTGCTCGTCGGTGGGCGCGGTCGCGGACGTGGCCGGGGACCCGGCGGCGGCCGAAGTCGTCGTCAGCGGTCCGGACTCACTGGAGGCGGCGCGGGCCTGCCGTGGGGAGCGGGTCGCGCTCGCGCTGCGGCCGCTCGGCGGGCGGTTCCCGCAGACCCCGGAGGGTTTCGTGGACTACGCCGTGGAGGTGCCGAGTCAGGGGGACCGGTTCGTGCCGTTCTCGCCGGTGGATCCGGAGGAGCCCGCGCTGATCGTCGCGGGGGCCGAGCTGACGGGCGCGGAGGTCGTGGAGCGGGCTCGGGGGGATGCGCGGGAGCTGGGTCTCACCGGGCCCGGGTCCCGGCTGCTGTCCGCTCTGCCGTACGACACGTGGGAGGGCCTGAGCGCGGGGCTGTACGCGCCGCTGGCCACCGGGGGGTCGGTGGTGTTGTGCCGGCATCTGGAGCGGTTGGACGAGGAGGCTCTGGCCAAGCGGATCGAGAGTGAGCGGGTGACTGCCTCGCGCCACTGAAAGGGGCGGTGCCCCGCGCTCCGGGCAAGGGGTCCTTGCACCATGAGCGACCAGGGCGGGCGTAGTGCAAGGACCCCTGAGCGCAGTCACCCGTTCGGAGCAGCAACAGCCCCCTCCCCCGCCGCCCGCACGCCATCGTCGTAGGAGCAGGACGACACGCTCGTACGCCATGAGGGGTGGCCCAGCCGTGACCGACACCGCAGGTACGCCCTCCGGACGGACCCCGGGGCCCGGTGCCGGCGCCTCCGCCACGGGTGACGGGCTCATACGCAGGCGCCGGCGGCGGTGGGCGGAGGGGGCGGCCCTGGGGGTCGCGATCCTCGTCGCGGCGGCCGCCGGGGGCGGGTGGGCGGTGTACGCCAAGCTGAGCGCCAACATCACGGCCGACGACGCGGCCGCGGCCGAGCTCGCCCGGTACGAGCGGGAGCGGCCCACGGCGCTGGTCCGGGACGCGCAGAACATCCTGCTGATCGGGTCGGACACGCGCTCGGGGCACGGCAACGACGAGTACGGGCGGGACCTGGGCAGCGAGCGGTCCGACACCACGATCCTGCTGCACCTGGCCGCCGACCGGCGCAGCGCCACCGCCGTGTCCCTGCCGCGCGACCTGATGGTGGACATCCCGAGCTGCCGGCGGGCGGACGGGAGCCGGAGCGAGCCGATGTTCGCGATGTTCAACTACGCCTTCCAGATGGGAGGCTCTGCCTGCACCATCCGGACCGTGGAGAAGCTGACGGACATCCGGATCGACCACCACGTCGTCGTCGACTTCCGCGGCTTCAAGGAGATGGTCGACGCCGTGGACGGCGTTGAGGTGTGCCTGAAGGAACCCATCGACGACAAGGCCGCCAGGCTGCGGCTGCCGGCGGGCAGGGTGACGCTCGACGGAGAACAGGCGCTCGGCTACGTGCGGGTCCGCAAGTCCCTGGGCGACGGAAGCGACACCGACCGGATGGAGCGGCAGCAGCGGTTTCTCGGGGCGCTCGTCAACAAGGTCCGCAGCGACGACGTCCTGCTGAACCCGGTCAAGCTCTATCCGGTGCTGGACGCGGCCACCTCGGCCCTCACCACCGACCCGGAACTGGCGAGTCTGCGCGGCCTCTACCAACTCGTGCGCGGATTGCGGGACATCCCCACCGAACACGTGCGTTTTCTGACTGTTCCAAGGGAGTCGTACGTTTACAACGCCAATCGGGACCAGCTCGTGGAACCCGATGCCGAGAAACTCTTCGGGCGGCTGCGGGCGGACCAGCCGGTGGCGGTCGCGCGGAAAGTCTCACCTGATTCTCATGCCGCCGGCCGCCCCGGCGACGGGGAGAACACCCCCTCCCCCACCCCGACCTTCCGGGGAAACACCGCCGCCGAGGACACCTGCGAGTAAAGCGAGCGCCAAGGCGGCGAACTTCCGTTCAGGAAAATGGGACGGATTGCCCGGTTGTAGGAAGGTGGAATTTGTCACCGGCGTCGCTTGACGCTGAACTGGGCGGATAGTGTGAGCGATCCGGTGCACCCGACCGCGAGGTCCTTCCTGGGGTCGTGCACTGATTGACCGAGACCCGAGCGCCTTGTGGGGGGAAAGGCGCCGCGTGGCCCCGACGGAGGATTCGGACAACCGTGGACGCGCAAGGCCGTGGGCGGGCGGACAACATCGACCCCGCAGACCAGTGGGTACTCAATCCGAACACCGGCGAATACGAACTGCGACTGACTCCTTCCGCTCCGCAGTCGACGGTACCGGGACCGCGCAGATCCGCCTCCCCGCGCGGGAGCGCCGGCGGAAACGCTGCGCGCGGCCGGACCGCCGCGCCCGGGACGCGCGGGAGGCCGGACGGCGACACGCGCGGCACGCCCGGGCGCGAGGTCCCGGGCCAGCGCCGGCGCCGGGGCGGTCCGCCCGAGCCGCCGCCGGGGCGGCGCACCCGGCGGCCGGTGAAGAAGAAGTCGAAGGTCAAGAAGATCCTGGCGTGGACCGCCGGCGGCACGGCGTTCGTGCTGGTCGCCGTGGGCACGGCCGGCTACCTCTACCTCAAGCACCTCAACGACAACATCACCTCCGTCTCCGACGACGGCGCGAGCACCGGCGGCTTCAGCAAGGACAAGGCGATCAACATCCTGCTGATCGGCACCGACAAGCGCACCGGCAAGGGCAACGAGGGCTACGGCGACAGGGGCAGCGTCGGACACGCCGACACCAACATCCTGCTGCACGTCTCCAGGGACCGGTCGAACGCCACCGCGCTGAGCATCCCCCGCGACCTGATCGTGGACGTACCGGACTGCCCGACGAAACAGGCCGACGGCACTACGAAGGTCATCCCGGGCACGCAGAACGTCCGCTTCAACACGAGCCTCGGACAGGACGACCGGACGCCGAGCTGCACCATGCGCACGGTCACCGAGCTGACCGGAATCACCCCCGACGACTTCATGGTCGCCGACTTCAACGCGGTCAAGACGCTGACCACGGCGGTCGGCGGGGTCGAGGTCTGCCTGGCGAAGGACATAAACGACCCGGACTCGCACCTGAAGCTGTCGAAGGGCACGCACAACATCTCGGGCGAGCAGGCGCTGGCGTACGTGCGCACGCGGCACTCCGTCGGCTTCGGCGGCGACCTGAGCCGGATCGGGCTGCAGCAGCAGTTCCTCAGCGCGCTGATGCGCAAACTGAAGTCCAACTCCACGCTCTCCAGCCCCTCGAAGATGCTGAAGCTGGCCGAGGCCGGCACCAAGGCGTTGACCGTCGACGACAAGCTGGACAGCATCGGCAAGCTGAAGGAACTGGGTCTTGAGCTGGGCAAGCTCAATCCGAAGAACCTGACCTTCACCACCGTGCCGGTCGTGGACAACCCGGCGGAGAAGGTCAAGGCGACCGTCGTCCTCAACAAGTCGACCGCCCCCGCGGTCTTCGGCGCCATCAAGAACGACGTCTCCTTCAGCGACGTGAAGAAAAAGAAGAAGGCGGCCAAGGACGCGCAGGCCGCCCGTCTGAAGGGCACCAAGTCCGCCGCATCCGAGGTGCGGGTGCGCATCCTCAACGGAGGGGCCGCGACCGGCAGCGCACAGGCTGTTCTCAACTGGCTGCAGAATGATGAGGGCGTGTCCAGGTCGGAGAACGCCGGCAACGCCCCCGCGGAACTGAGCAAGACCACGCTCGAGTACGCGCCCGACCAGGCAGCCCAGGCACGCAGGCTGGCCGCCATCATGGGCCTGTCCGGATCCGCGATGAAGCCCGGCAAGAGCGTGACGAACACCCAGGGGCTGCCGGCGATGACGCTGACCCTGGGCAAGGACTTCAAGGGTGCGGGCGTCCCCATCACCACTCCGGCAAAGGCGCCGGATGTGGACAAATCCACGGCAGACAAGGTGAAGTGCGCCTCGTAGGTAACCCAACGAGTGTCTCGCGCGTCTAACCCGGCGCGGGAGGGACCCGGGTCAGGCGCAGGGTGGGGAGGGCAGGGAATTGGCGCAGAGCAGTGTGCGGGGGGAGGTTCCTGCGGTCGAGGACACGATGTCTCTCACACCGCAGGGCCAGGAGAGGGCGGACTGCGGCCGGCACGGCGGCGGAAGACGCGGAGGCGGCCCGAACGGCGACCGGCGGCGCAGACGACGCGCCCTGCGCTGGTCGGCGACCGTGCTCGCGGTGGTGATACTGGGCACGGCGGGCGCCGGCTACCTCTACTACCAGCACCTGAACGCCAACATCAAGAAGGACCCCCTGAACATCGGCGACGCCAAGGACAGGGCGGCCGAGTCCAAGGCGAACGCGGCCGGCCAGAAACCGCTGAACATCCTGCTGATCGGGTCGGACGGGCGGAACAACGCCGAGGACCAGAAGCTCGGCGGCGCCAAGGACACCTTCAACTCCACGCCCCGCGCCGACGTCCAGATGCTGCTGCACCTCTCGGCGGACCGCAGCAACATGTCGGTGGTGAGCATGCCGCGCGACACGCTGGTGGACATCCCCAAGTGCACGGACCCCGACAGCGGCAAGGTCTACCAGGCGCTCACGTCGCACATAACGAACGACTCGCTGGGGCGCGGCGGCCCCGGCTGCACGGTGGCGACCTGGGAGAAGCTCACCGACATCCACATCGACCACTTCATGATGATCGACTTCGCGGGTGTGGTGTCGATGGCCGACGCCATCGGCGGCGTACCGGTCTGCGTGGACGCCAACATCTACTCCAAGGACAGCAACGGCCACGGCTCGGGCCTGAAGCTGAAGGACGGCACCACCTACATCAAGGGCGTCCAGGCCCTGCAGTGGCTGCGGACCCGGTACGGCTTCGAGGACAACACCGACATAGCCCGGGCCAAGGCCCAGCACCAGTACATGAACGCGATGGTCCGCCAGCTGCGGGAGAACGCCACGCTGAGCAACCCGGGCAAGCTGAAGGACCTCGCCGAGACGGCCACCAAGGCGCTCACGGTCGACAACGGGCTCGGCACGGTGGCGAAGCTGTACGACCTGAGCAAGGAGCTCAAGAAGGTCCCCACCAAGCGCATCACCATGACGACGATGCCGTGGCAGTACGAGTCGCTCACCAGCGGCCGGGTGATCCCCAAGTCGGGTGACGCGGCGAAGCTGTTCCGGCTCGTCCGCGAGGACGTCGCCCTGGACGGCAAGGACAAGAAGAAGTCCGCCGCGGCGAAGACGAGCTCGGACCCGGCCGCGGCCGACGACAAGATCGCCGTACAGGTGCAGAACGGCACCCGGTCCGACACGCTTGCGCCGGTCACCGGCCGGGCGAACGCCATCGCCCAGCTCCTGGCCGGCAAGGGCTTCACGCAGGCCGTGGCGGACTCCTCGGCGGCGCCCAGCGAGGGCACGACCGTGATCCGCTATCCGAGCGCGGACCTGGAGGGCGACGCCCAGCGGGTGGCCAAGGCGCTCGGCATTCCGGCGTCCGGGGTGAAGAAGTCGACGGACGTCTCCGGGATCACGCTGGTCGTCGGCGCCGACTGGCGCTCGGGCACCCGGTACACCGCCCCGAAGGAGGACGACTCGACCCCGGACTCGGCGCAGGTGATCAACGGCGCGGACAAGGGTCAGTGCATGCACGTCAACAAGGACTACACCTGGTGAGTCGGGTCGGCTCGCGCCTCGCGGGCTCGCTCAGTCGGTGCCGAGCACCGCGGGGCGCCGCGAGGCGATGACCTTCCTGGCCAGGGAACGGGGGCTGGTCAGGAAGCCCCAGCCCCAGGACATGTGCATGGTGGCCAGGGCGAGAGGGATGCGCAGCCGTGCCTTCAGCGGCAGGCCCCTGCCCGCGGGGACGGACCCGGCGGCGATGGCCGCGAGGTAGCCGCCGGGGACCACGAAGCCCCAGGGGGTCAGGGCCGCGCCCACCACGATCCCCGCCGCGATCGCGCACACCGCGGTCGGCGGGGCGAGGTAGCGCAGGTTGATGGAGCCCTCGTGGTAGCGGGCGACGACGTGCCGCCAGCGGCCGTAGTCCTTGTACTGCTTGGCCAGCGCCCGCACGCTCGGGCGCGGCCGGTACGACACCTTCAGCTCCGGCGAGAACCAGATCAGCCCGCCGGCCTCGCGGATGCGGAAGTTCAGCTCCCAGTCCTGGGCGCGGATGAACTCCTCGTTGTAGCCGCCCTGCCGCTCCAGCGCCTCGCGCCGGAAGACGCCGAGGTAGACGGTCTCGGCCGGGCCCGCCTCGCCGCCGGTGTGGAAGGCGGCGTTGCCGACGCCGATCTTCGAGGTCATCGCGGCGGCGACCGCGTGCTCCCAGTCGTTCTCGCCCTCGGCGTGCATGATGCCGCCGACGTTCTGCGCGCCGGTCTCCTCCAGGAGCCGTACGGCCGTTGCGATGTAGTTCGGCGAGAGCATGCCGTGACCGTCGACGCGTACCACGATCGGATGGCGGGAGGCCTTGATCGCGGCGTTGAGCGCGGCGGGCGTCCGGCCGGTGGGGTTCGGGACGGTGTGCACGCGGGGGTCTTCGGCGACCAGCTCGGCGGCGATCTCGTCCGTGCGGTCCGTGGACGGACCGAGGGCGATGACGACCTCCATCTCGCCGGCGTACTCCTGCGCGAGGATCGCTTGGACGGCCCCGCGCAGATGCCGCTCCTCGTTGAGGACGGGCATGATCACAGAAACGGCGGGGAGCCGCACGTCGGGCTTGGCGTTCATAGGGGGCTCACGTTACCGCGAACGGGGGACACCGGTGCGCGCCGCCGGGTCGCTGCCGCGGGATGGAGATCGTATGGGCCTACGGTGCTCAGGATCCCTCGTACGGCCCCGGGCGCGAAGCCCCAGCGGAGGTGTCCCCATGCCCGTCACGCCGCCACGCTCTCCCGCACGGCCTCAGCGGCACCCGCGTCCGCCCCGGTCGCGGGCACCGCGGCCGCCCATGCGGCGGAAACGGCCGCGCTGGGCCATGCGGGCGGTGGCCACGCTGTCGGTGGTGGTGCTCGCCTCCGCCGGGATCGGGCACGCGGTGGTCAGCAGCCTGGACGCGGGCATCGCCCGGGTCGACGCGTTCAAGGACATGAAGAACCGCCCGCGGGGCGGTCACGGCATGAACGTCCTGCTGGTCGGCACCGACGGCCGGGACAAGATCGACGAACGGGCGCGGCGGAAGTACCGGCTGGGCGGCGAGCCCTGCCACTGCACCGACACGATCATGATCGTGCACATCTCTCAGGACCGGGAGCGGGCGAGCGTGGTGAGCCTGCCGCGCGACTCCTACGCCGAGGCGCCCGCGCACGTCGCCGAGACCACCGGGCAGCGCCACGCGGCGCATCCCCTCAAGCTGAACGCGGCCTACGCGGAGGGCGGGCCGCAGCTGACCGTGCGCACGGTCGAGAACATGACCCACGTCAAGATCGACCACTACCTGGAGGTCGACTTCACCAGCTTCATGAAGACCGTGGACGTGCTCGGCGGCGTCCGGGTCTGCACGCCGCTGCCCCTGAAGGACAGCTTCACCGGCCTGGACCTGCCGGCCGGGACGCACATGCTGGGGGACGGCCAGGCCCTGCAGTACGTCCGCGCCCGGCACGTCGACGGCGCCAGTGACCTGGGCCGGATGAAGCGCCAGCAGCGCTTCCTGGCGGCACTGGTCGAGCGGGCGACCACCTCCGGGGTGCTGCTGAACCCGATGCGGTTCCGGGACGTGACCCGGGCGGTGCTGGGCTCGGTGCGGGCGGACAAGGGCTTCGGCACGGACGAACTGCTGGACCTGGGCCGGGCGATGCGCGACTTCTCCCCCGCCTCGTCCGAGTTCGCGACCGTCCCCATCGGTCAGATGGCCTACCAGGTGAAGGGGATCGGCTCGACGCTGAAGTGGGACGGGCCGAAGGCGGAGCAGCTGTTCCAGTCCCTGCGCGACGACCGGCCCCTGGCCACGCACGCGCCCCGGCGCGAGACGGTGGTCCCGGTGGAGGTGGCCCCGCAGCGGATCCGCGTCCAGGTACAGAACGGCACCCGCACGGTGGGCCTCGCCAGGCGCGTGGACGCGGCCCTCGCCGCCACCGGCTTCGCCACCACCCACCTGCCCGTCGACGCGCCCGTCCACAACGTGCGCCGCACGGTGGTCCTCTACGACCCCCGCTGGGACCGCTCCGCCAAGTCGCTGGCCGCCGCCCTGCCCGGCAGCGAGCTGCGGCCCGTCAACGGGCAGGGACCGGTGATGAAGGTGATCGCCGGATCGGACTTCGGAAACGTACGGAAGGTGCGGGCGGAGGCCCCGGGCGGCCAGGCGGAGACGACGGTGGTGCGCGGGGACGAGGTGCAGTGCTGACGTCGGCCCCGCGTCTGCGGCAGGTTCCGCCGGACAGGTCCTCAGTCCTCGTACCCCTCCGCCGCCCGCTTCTCCCGCAGCTCCCGGATGGCCCGGCGGCGGGCCAGGCGGTGGGTGCGGCGGATCTGGGCCTCCTGGTAGCGGCGCCTGTCCCGTTCGGTCTCCGGGACGACCGGCGGGACCCGGCGGGGCCTGCCGGCGGCGTCGACCGCGGCGAAGACCAGGTAGGCGGAGCCGACCTGGGTGGGCGGGGTGGACTCGTTCCAGCGCTCGGCCAGGACCCGGACGCCGACCTCCATCGAGGTCCGGCCGGTCCAGTTGACCTGGGCCTTCACATGGACCAGGTCGCCGACGCGGACGGGCTCCAGGAAGACCATCTCGTCCATGGACGCCGTGACGGCGGGGCCCCCGCTGTGCCGGCCGGCCACGGCGCCCGCGGCGTCGTCGACCAGCTTCATGATCACACCGCCGTGCACCGTGCCGAGCAGGTTGGTGTCGTTGTGGGTCATGATGTGACTGAGTGTGGTGCGGGACGCGGACGTGGGCTTGCCGGGGATGTCCGGAGTGTCCGACTCCGCTTCGGTGGCCTGGTCTGTCATGGCCCCCACCTTATGCCGAGGCGACATTCGCGGAATTTGTGTCGGGTTCGCAACAGCGGCGCTCTGATTTTCCGACAAGCCTTGTAAGGCACATGGCCGCGCCCTGCACACTGGGGCCCATGAATGACTGGCCCGAGGCATGGTCCGACGAAAACCGCGGCACCCGGTACGGACGTGGGAGTGCCGGCGCGCAGCCCGAGGGCGCCCGCGTGATGCGCCAGGTCCGGCGCGGCCCGGCGGTCCCGCCCGGCCGGCGCGGGTACGGCGACGCCGGCCCGTCCGCACCGCCGTACGCCGCGGGCGTCCCGCAGCAGCCGTCGTACGTCGACGGCCAGGGACACGACGGCGGCTACGGCGAGTACGACAGCGGCTACAACACGGGCCAGGTCTACGGCGCCCCCGGAGGCGGTCCGGGCGGCCCCGACGGCACGCCCGTCCGGGGCCCGCGCCCCGCGCCGAACTGGCGGCGGCGCATCAAGTGGACCGCGATCACGCTGGCCACCGTGCTGGTCGTCACCTCGGTGGCCACCTACTTCTGGGCCGACTCCAAGCTGCACCGCGACGTCGACCTGTCGACGGTCATCGACCGGCCGGAGGCGGGCGAGGGCACCAACTACCTGATCGTCGGCTCCGACAGCCGCAAGGGCCTGTCGGCCGAGGACAAGAAGAAGCTGCACACCGGCTCCGCCGACGGGCAGCGCACGGACTCGATGATGATCCTGCACGTCGGCGACAGCGGCGACACGCTCATCTCGCTGCCGCGTGACTCGGACGTGGAGATCCCGACCTACAAGGGGTCCGCCTCGGGCAAGACGTACCAGGGCACGGGCCGGCACACCAAGCTGAACGCGGCCTACGCGGAGGACGGCCCGACGCTGCTGGTGCGCACCGTCGAGTTCAACACCGGCCTGCACATCGACCACTACGTGGAGATCGGCTTCGCCGGCTTCGCGAAGATCGTGGACGCGGTCGGCGGTGTCGAGATCACCATCGACCAGGCCTTCAAGGACAAGTACTCGGGCGCGGACTTCAAGGCGGGCAAGCAGAAGCTGAACGGCGAGCAGGCCCTCGCCTTCGTCCGCACCCGGCACGCCTTCGCCGCCTCCGACCTGCAGCGCACCAAGAACCAGCAGAAGTTCCTCTCGGCGCTGGCCCACCAGGTGGCCACCCCGTCGACCGTGCTGAACCCCTTCAGGTTCTACCCGACCATGGGCGCCGGCCTGGACTCGCTCACCGTCGACAAGGACATGAGCCTGTGGGACCTGGCGTCGATGTTCTGGGCCATGAAGGGCGTCAGCGGCGGTGACGGCACCTCGATGAACATGCCGGTCTCCGGCTCGACCGGCGGCAACCTCGTCTGGGACAAGACGAAGGTCAAGACACTGGTGAACGAGCTGAACAACGACGAGAAGGTCACCGTCTCAGCGAACTAGAGGGCCTGTTGGGGCACCAACAGGCCCTGGGCCGTCGCGGCGGCGAGCAGCGCCTCATGGGGAAGGGCCAGGCACCCTTCCCCGTCGGCGGACTCGGCGCTCAGCCGCTCGTACTCCCGCCGGATCCGGGCGACCGTCTCCGCGTCCTGCGAAGTGACGACGAGGCCGATGGTGGCGACCCCGCCGGCGGCTCCGCCCCACCACTCCTCGACGGTGGTCCGGTGGTCCCAGGACAGCTCACGGGCCTCGACGGCTCCGAATCCGGCCGCCTCCGGCAGTTCCCGGAACCCCTGAGCCGTACGCGCGAAGTCCTCCGCCGGATCGAGCCGGGGCAGATACGCCGGGGGCACCGCCCCGTCCGCCGTGCCGGCCCGCCCGAGCAGCTCCTGCCCGGCCCCGCGCCGCGCGCCCCACAACGTCACGGCGAGCCGCCCTCCCGGGCGCAGCACGCGGCGCAGCTCGGTGAGCGCTGGCCCGGGGGCGGCCGACGTGGTTGAGGACGAAGTTGCCGACCACGGCGTCGAACTCGCCGTCCGGGAAGGGCAGTTCGGGCAACACGGCGATCCGCGCGCCGATCCCCCGCTCCCGTGCCGCCGCCACCCTCCCGGCATCGGCGTCCACGGCCCGTACCCGTGCCCCGCGTGCGAGCGCGGCCAGGGCCGCCGTACCGGTCCCGGTGCCCACGTCCAGGACCCGCGTCCCCGGACCGACCCCGGCGGCGTCCAGCAGCGCCCCGACGGAATGCGCGCACAGCCGCGCGAAGCTGTCGGCGTGGGCCTGCGCCCGTCCGGCCCACATGGCCCGCTCAGCGGCGTCGAAGGCCTCGGTCGTCTCCGTGACGCCAGTCACGAATCACGAGTCTCCTACCGGCACGACCGAGGGCACCCGCAGGGGTTGCGGGCGCCCTCGGTCACACGCTCAGACGCGGGTCACATCCTGGCGCCCGTCATCGTCCGGCACATCTCCGCGCAGCGGCGACACGCCTGTGCGCAGCGCATCATCTGCTGGTCGTCCGGCATGGACATACACGCCTCGGCGCACATGTCGCACGCCTTGGCGCACATCGCGCACATCTCCTGGGCCATGGGCGAGCGCCGCATCATCATGTCGGCACACATCCGGGTCATCTCGGAGCAGTCCATGAGGGCGCGCATGATCTGCATCTGGGCCTGGCCGCCCATCTGCATGCAGGAGCTCATGGTCTCCTCGCACATGGTGTGGGCCGCCATGCACGCCTCGACGCAGTCCTGCATCTCCTTGCTCATCGCACTCATGCCGGGCTGGGTTCCGGGCTGGGTCATGGCTCCTCCTCAGAGGCAGGGGTGCCCGGGGACGGGCTCCGTGTGCTTCCGTCCTACGCCCGACCCGCGGGTACTGCCATTCGTACTACGGCTTTCTGCCGACCCCGCCGAAGTGGGTGACCGGGACGGGTTCCCGGCCGTCCTCGGGGCGCCAGTGGGAGCAGGAGACGATGCCCGGTTCGAGGACCTCCACCCGGTCGAACAGGCGGACCAGGTCGGCGCGGCCGCGCAGGGTCATGGGGGCCGAGCCCTGGCTGTTCCAGTACTCCACGGCCCGGGTCATCGCCTCGCCGTCCACCTCGGTGGTGGGATGGGAGATCACCAGGTGGCTGCCGGAGGGTACGGCGTCCAGGAGCCGGTGGACGATGGAGACGGCCTCGTCCGTGTCCATGACGAAGTTGAGGATGCCCAGCATGGTGATCGCGACCGGACGGCCGAAGTCCAGGGTCTCGGCCGCGGCCCGCACGATCTTCTCCGGGTCGTGCACGTCCGCCTCGATGTAGTCCGTGGCCCCCTCCGGCGTGCTGGTGAGCAGCGCGTGGGCGTGGGTCAGGACGAGGGGGTCGTTGTCGACGTACACGATCCGGGACGCCGGGTCGACGCGCTGGGCGACCTCGTGGGTGTTGTCGGCGGTCGGCAGGCCCGTGCCGATGTCCAGGAACTGCCGCACCCCCGCCTCCCCGGCCAGGTACCGCACCGCCCGCGCGAGGAAGGCCCGGTCGGCCACGGCCGAACGGGGCAGCGCCGGCACGAAGCCCAGGATCTGCTCGCCGACCTCCTCGTCCACCGGGTAGTGGTCCTTGCCGCCCAGCCAGTAGTTCCAGATGCGGGCCGAGTGGGACACGTCGGTCCGCAGCCGGGCCATGCGCGCGACACCTTCGTCACCGGCTGCTGGGTTGTCGGACATGACCTCGGGTCTCCTTCGGACGATCAACTGCCGGAATGCGCACCAAAATAGACAGAAGGCGCCCCTCGGGGCGCCTTCTTGCGAAACCTGACAGCCGACAACTATGCGGCCACTACGGCAGGTTGCGGGCCATCACGATCCGCTGCACCTGGTTCGTGCCCTCGTATATCTGCGTGATCTTCGCGTCCCGCATCATCCGCTCCACCGGGTAGTCCCGCGTGTAGCCGTACCCGCCCAGCAGCTGCACCGCGTCCGTGGTGACCTCCATCGCCACGTCCGAGGCGAAGCACTTGGCCGCCGCACCCTGGAAGGTGAGGTCGCTGTCGCCGCGCTCGGACTTGGCGGCGGCCGCGTAGGTGAGCTGGCGGGCGGCCTCGATCTTCATGGCCATGTCGGCGAGCATGAACTGGATGCCCTGGAAGTCGGCGATCGGCTTGCCGAACTGCTTGCGCTCCTGGACGTAGCCCCTGGCGTAGTCGAAGGCGCCCTGGGCGACACCGAGGGCCTGGGCGGCGATGGTGATGCGGGTGTGGTCCAGGGTCTTCATGGCCGTCGCGAAGCCGGAGCCCTCCTCGCCGATCATGCGGTCGGCGGGGATGCGGACGTTGTCGAAGTAGACCTCGCGGGTCGGGGAGCCCTTGATGCCGAGCTTCTTCTCCGGGGCGCCGAAGGAGACACCCTCGTCCGACTTCTCGACGACGAACGCCGAGATGCCCTTGGAGCGCTTCGAGGGGTCCGTGACCGCCATCACCGTGTAGTACTCGGAGACGCCCGCGTTGGTGATCCAGCGCTTCACGCCGTTGAGGATCCAGTGGTCGCCGTCGCGGACCGCCTTGGTCTTCATGCCGGCCGCGTCCGAGCCCGCCTCCGGCTCGGAGAGGCAGTACGAGAACATCGCCTCGCCCGCGGCCAGGGGCGAGAGATACCTCTTCTTCACGTCCTCGGAGCCGGAGAGGATCACCGGGAGGGAGCCCAGTTTGTTCACCGCGGGGATCAGGGAGGAGGACACGCAGGCCCGCGCCACCTCCTCGATCACGATGACCGTGGCGAGCGCGTCGGCGCCCGCGCCGCCGTACTCCTCGGGGACGTGCACGGCGTGCAGGTCGCCCGCCACGAGGGCGTCGAGCGCCTCCTGCGGGAAGCGGGCCTCCTCGTCCACCGCCGCGGCGTACGGCGCGATCTTCGCCTCGACCAGCGAGCGGACGGCGTCACGGAGCATGTCGTGCTCCTCGGACGGGCGGTACAGGTCGAAGTCAGCCGATCCGGCCAAGGTCTCTCACGCTCCAACGCTAATTACCGTTAAGTAACAGAAAGTTTAGGGGTCCACCAGCGGCACGCATACGTGACCTTCGCGACAGCGGAAAGCTGCCCTCGGAAGCGCCCGGCCAAGCCACGCGGCCTGCCTTGGCTATGCTCGGGCGCGCACCTCCCGCGTACCCCTCTGGAGCATCCATGAGCCTCAAGATCACCGTGATCGGCACCGGCTATCTCGGCGCCACACACGCCGCGGCCATGGCCGAACTCGGTTTCGAGGTGCTGGGGCTGGACGTCGTACCGGAGAAGATCGCGAAGCTGGAGCGCGGCGAGGCCCCGATGTACGAGCCGGGGCTCGAGGAGCTGTTGAGGAAGCATGTCGCGGGCTTCGAGGGTTCCTCGGGGCGGTTGCGGTTCACCCAGGACTGGGCCGAGGTCGGGGCGTTCGGCGACGTGCACTTCCTGTGCGTGAACACCCCGCAGCGGCACGGGGACTACGCGGCCGACATGTCGTACGTGGACGCGGCCGTCGCCTCCCTCGCCCCGCACCTGACCGGTCCCGCGCTCGTCGTCGGCAAGTCCACCGTGCCCGTCGGCTCCGCCGACCGCCTCGCCACCTACCTGGCCGAGCACGCGCCGGCCGGCGGGGACGCCGAGCTGGCCTGGAACCCGGAGTTCCTGCGGGAGGGGTTCGCCGTCGAGGACACGCTGCATCCCGACCGGATCGTGGTCGGGGTGCGCAGCGAGCGCGCCGAGAAGCTGCTGCGCGAGGTGTACGCGACGCCGCTCGCCGACGGCACGCCGTTCGTCGTCACCGACTTCCCGACCGCGGAGCTGGTGAAGACCGCCGCGAACTCCTTCCTCGCGACGAAGATCTCCTTCATCAACGCCATGGCGGAGGTGTGCGAGGCCGCGGGCGGCGACGTCGCCAGGCTGGCGGAGGCGATCGGCTACGACGACCGGATCGGGAAGAAGTTCCTGCGGGCCGGGATCGGCTTCGGCGGAGGGTGCCTCCCGAAGGACATCCGGGCCTTCATGGCGCGCGCCGGCGAGCTGGGCGCCGACCAGGCGCTGACCTTCCTGCGCGAGATCGACTCCATCAACATGCGCCGCCGCGGCCAGATGGTCGAGATGGCCCGCGACGCCCTCGGCGGCGGTTCCTTCCTGGGCCGGCGGGTCGCGGTGCTCGGTGCCACCTTCAAGCCCGACTCGGACGACGTCCGGGACTCGCCCGCGCTCAACGTGGCGGGCCAGATCCACCTCCAGGGCGGCCAGGTCACGGTGTACGACCCGAAGGGCATGGACAACGCCCGCCGGATCTTCCCGACCCTCGGGTACGCCGACACCGCGCTGGACGCCGTCCGGGGCGCCGACGTGGTGCTGCACCTGACCGAGTGGCGGGAGTTCCGGGAGCTGGACCCGGCCGCGCTGGGCGAGGTCGCGGCGGGCCGGGTGCTCCTCGACGGGCGCAACACCCTCGATCCGGAGCTGTGGCGGCGGGCGGGGTGGACGTACCGCGCGATGGGGCGTCCGACCGCCTGAGCGTGAACGGGTGACGCCGGTTCGGCCGAGGCTCAGTCGGCCGAACCGGCGTCTTCACGCATTCTGCACCACGAGACCGGTACCTGGCCGCTGAACTTCCTGTGGACCGTGGGGATTCGGAGCCCTTCTCGGGGCTCTCACGCCTCCCTGGCCCGGTACCGGCGCATCTTGGCGCGCGCGCCGCACACCTGCATCGAGCACCAGCGGCCGCGTCCGGCCGGGCTGCGGTCGTAGTACGCCCAGTGGCACGTCTCGGCCTCGCAGGCCTTGAGCCGGGTCCAGGTGCCGGCCACGAGCGCCTCGGCGACGGCGGCGGCGACGCGGGAGAGGAGGGGGTCCGCGTCGGCCGGGGCGAGGGTCGCCGAGCCGTCCCGTTCGTCGACCGCCACCAGAAGCGGGGCCTGTGCCAGCAGCTCGCCCAGGGGTGTCACGGCCCGGTGCGGCCGATGGCCGGCGTGGGCGAGCAGGGCGGCGCGCAGGGATTCGCGCAGGTCGCGGGCCGAGGGCAGTTCGTCCTCCGGGATGCCGAAGCGTGCCCGGCCCTCGCTCGTGTCGAGCGCGTCGGCGCCCGACTCGATGTCCAGGGTGTTCACCAGGGATTCGACCAGCGCCAGGCCCCCCGGTGCGGCCGATCTCTCAGTCATGCTTGCGACGTTACCCCCCATGCGGGAGTATGCAGTAACCGTTACCGGTTGCCAGCCTCTATGGGTAACGCGGTTGCTTCACCGTCGCTTCAAGGAGGAAGTCATGGCTCTCGCCAAGCTGGGTGCCGTCGTCCTGGACTGTCCCGACCCGCGCGCGCTCGCCGGGTTCTACGCCGAGGTGCTCGGCGGCACCGTCGAGGGTGACGCGGAGTGGGTGGACCTGAACGTGCCCGGCGGGCAGGCACTGGCCTTCCAGGCCGCACCCGGGTTCGTACCGCCGAGGTGGCCCGCGCCCGACGACTCGCAGCAGTTCCACCTGGACCTGGTCGTGGAGGACCTGGACGCGGCGGAGAAGGGCGTCCTGGCCCTGGGGGCGAAGCCGCTGGACGCGGAGGACCGCTCGCGCACCTTCCGGGTTTACGCGGATCCGGCCGGGCACCCGTTCTGCCTCTGCGCCTGCTGAGACCGGGAGGGCTCATGCCTGCTGTCGCACGTTTCCGCTCCGTCGTTGTCGACTGCCCCGACCCGCACGCGCTCGCCGCCTTCTACGCCGGGCTCCTCGGCGGCACACCCCGCGCCGAGGAGGGCGACGACGAGGCCGACTGGGTCGTCCTGGAGGTCCCGGGCGGTCCCCGGCTCGCCTTCCAGCGGGCCGAGGAGTACACGCCGCCGGAGTGGCCGCGGGGTGACCGGAACGCGCAGCAGTTCCATCTCGACCTCGACGCCGGGTCCACCTGGGAGGAGATCGACGCGGCGCACGAGAAGGTGCTGGCGCTGGGGGCGCGGCCGCTGGACCTGGAGGACCGGGAGAAGAAGGACTTCCAGGTGTACGCCGATCCGGCCGGGCATCCGTTCTGCCTGTGCCGGATCGAGCACGCCTGACACGTGGGGTGCCCTACCCGTCCAGCTCGGCGATCTTCGCCGGGGACGGCTCCCGGCGCTGCTGGGCGGCGCGGGCCACGAAGTCGCCGCTGCGCAGGACGCGCTGGGCGTTCTCCCAGGTCAGCAGGGCCAGCTCGGTCTCGGACCAGCCGCGGCGGAGCAGTTCGGCGACCAGGTAGGGGTAGCGGGAGGCGTCGGCGAGGTCCTGCGGGTGGGCGGCGCCGGAGTCGTAGGTGCCGGACAGGCCGACGCACTCCGGGCCGGCGACGCGCCGGACGTGGTCGAGGTGGTCGGCGACGTCCCGGACGTTCGGCCCGGTCTGCTCGGCCGTCAGCGGCACCATGCACAGGCCTCCGGCGGCGCCCAGCCCGGTCAGCAGGTCGTCGGGGAGGTTGGCCGGGTGGGGGCGCAGGGCGCGGGCGGCGGAACGCGTGCACAGCACCGGGGTCTTGGACAGGGCGGTGGCGCGGCTGATGGTGGCCTCGGAGGCGCCGGAGAGGTCGGCGATCACGCCGAGCCGGTTCATCTCGCGCACGACCTCCTCGCCGAACCGGGTCAGCCCCGCCTCACTCGCCCAGGAGGTGCCCGCCAGGGTGAGCACACGCAGGCCGAGGGCGTGCAGAACGCGCAGGATGCCGAGGGAGTCGTCCAGTGCGGCGGCCGTGGCCGGGCCGAGGACGACGGCGACCCGGCCGCGGTTGCGGGCGTCGATGACCTGCCCGGAGGTACGCACCAGGCGCAGGCCCTCCGGGTGCCCCTCGGTGACCGTGCGGACCAGATCCAGCTGCTCCAGGGTCGCGCCCACGGCCCGGTCGCCGGCCAGCCCCTCGGGCAGGTGCAGCGACCAGAACAGCGCGGCGACGTGCCCCGCCCGCATCCGGGGCACGTCCGTGTCGACGGCGGTCTCGCCCAGCTCCAGGTCGTACCAGGGCAGGTGCTTCAGCGCCCAGGGCAGGCCGCTGTAGCCGTCGGCGACGGGGTGGGCGGCGAGCAGGGCGTGGGCCCGCTCCAGCGGCTCGGCGTCCTGGTCGGGGGCGGGGGCGTACGGCTCGGGGAAGGAGCCCGCCGGCAACGTCTCGGTTTCGCCGACCTCGGTCGCGGCGGGGATGTCGTCCTGGAGGTCGGCCATGGCGGGCTCCGTACGTCGTCGTGAGCTACGTCGTGCTGCGGCGATACGGCCACCGTCGCACGAGGGACCAGGGCGTTTCCTGGTGGGCGGGGCGTTCGGGGGTACGGCCCTCAGCGCTCGCGCGCCGCCTCTATGAGCTCGTCCAGCGTGTCGCGGGAGCGGACGGGTCCGGCGATCACGCGGTCGACGCTGTCGCGCTCCTCGGTGAGGTCGGCGACCAGCTTCGGGGCGGGCCACGGCGGAGGGTCCGCCGTCCGCGTCCCGCATGCAGGGCAGCAGCTGCCTGATCTTGGAGCTGCGCAGGCCGGCCGCGTACAGCTCCTGGATCCGGATCACCCGATCGACGGGCCGCCTCCGGGCAGTCCCGGTGTCCACCGGGCGTTCGCCCGGCCGTCAGCAGCCCCCGGGGTCCGGTCGGCCGCCTGCGCCTGGGCGTGCCGCTCACCCCGGTGCGGGACCGCCACCTGAAGTACGCGGGCGGGGCGACCGGCTACACCGACTGCACCGCCCTCGGCGATCAGCCGTCGAGTTCCTCGATGGTGGCGTTGGACGGCCCCCGCGTCGCCTGAACGCCACGGGCCACGTCCTCCGCCGCGCCCAGCACCCGGACCGCGTTCTGCCAGGTCAGCTTGGCCAGGTCGGACTTCGACCAGCCGCGGTCGAGGAGTTCGGCGAGGAGATTCGGGTAACCGGAGACGTCGTCCAGGCCGTCGGGGGTGAAGGCCGTGCCGTCGTAGTCGCCGCCGATGCCGAGGTGGTCGACGCCCGCGACCTCGCGCATGTGGTCGAGGTGGTCCGCGACGGTGGCGGCCGTGGCGACCGGGCGCGGGTTGCGCTCCTCGAAGGCGCGGTGCACCTTCATCGCCTCGGCGGTGGTGTCGAGGTGGTGGAAGCCGTGCGCGCGCATGTTCTCGTCGGCCGCGGCCGTCCAGTCCACGGCGGCCTGGAGCACGAACTTCGGTACGAACGTCACCATCGCCACGCCGCCGTTCGCGGGCAGCCGCTCCAGGACGTCGTCGGGGATGTTGCGCGGGTGGTCGCACACGGCCCGGGAGGAGGAGTGCGAGAAGATCACCGGGGCGGAGGACGCGTCCAGCGCGTCGCGCATGGTGGTCGCCGCCACGTGGGAGAGGTCGACCAGCATGCCGAGCCGGTTCATCTCCCGCACGACCTCGCGGCCGAAGGCCGACAGGCCGCCGACGCCCGGCTCGTCCGTCGCGGAGTCCGCCCACGCCACGTTGTCGTTGTGGGTGAGGGTCAGGTAACGGACGCCGAGCGCGTACAGGCCGCGCAGGGTGCCGAGGGAGTCGGCGATGGAGTGGCCGCCCTCCGCGCCCATGAGGGAGGCGATCCGGCCGTCCTGACGCGCCTTCTCCATGTCCGCGGCGGTCAGCGCGGGGGCCAGGTCCGCCGGATACCGGTCCAGCAACTGCCGTACGCAGTCGATCTGCTCCAGCGTCGCCGGCACCGGGTCGGGCAGGTCCGCGCGCACGAACACCGACCAGTACTGCGCGCCGACGCCGCCCTGGCGCAGGCGCGGGATGTCGGTGTGCAGGTGGGCGTTCTGCCGCCGGGCGATGTCGCGGGCGCCGAGGTCGTAGCGGACCTGCTCGCGCAGCGCCCAGGGCAGGTCGTTGTGCCCGTCGGCGACCGGGAACTCGCGCAGCAGCTCCCGGGCTGCCTCGACAGAGCTCACCGCGGTCATTTCCCGAAGCCGAAGCCGCCGGCGGAACCCTCGACCTTGGATCGCAGCCGCTTGCCCTTCTCGGTGGCCTGGTCGTTCAGGTCCTGCTGGAAGTCACGCATCCTGGCGAGCAGGTCCTCGTCGTGCGCGGCGAGGATGCGGGCCGCGAGCAGACCGGCGTTGCGGGCGCCGGCGACGGAGACGGTGGCGACGGGCACGCCGGCCGGCATCTGCACGATCGACAGCAGGGAGTCCATGCCGTCGAGGTACTTCAGCGGCACGGGCACGCCGATGACCGGCAGCGGGGTGACCGAGGCGAGCATGCCGGGCAGGTGGGCGGCGCCGCCCGCGCCCGCGATGATCACCTTCAGCCCGCGGTCGGCGGCCTGCTCGCCGTACGTGATCATCTCGCGCGGCATGCGGTGCGCGGAGACGACGTCGACCTCGTACGCGATCTCGAACTCGTCGAGGGCCTTGGCGGCGGCCTCCATCACGGGCCAGTCGGAGTCCGACCCCATGACGATGCCTACTACGGGGCTCATTCGGTGATCGTGCCTCTCAGGTAGCCGGCAGCGTGACGTGCGCGCTCCAGCACGTCGTCCAGGTCGTCGCCGTAGGTGTTGACGTGGCCGACCTTGCGGCCGGGCTTCACGTCCTTGCCGTACATGTGGATCTTCAGCTGGGGGTCGCGGGCCATGCAGTGCAGGTACGCGGAGTACATGTCCGGGTAGTCGCCCCCGAGGACGTTGACCATGACCGTCCACTTGGCACGCGGGCGCGGGTCGCCGAGGGGCAGGTCGAGAACCGCGCGGACGTGGTTGGCGAACTGCGAGGTGATCGCGCCGTCCATCGACCAGTGGCCCGAGTTGTGCGGGCGCATCGCGAGCTCGTTGACGAGGATGCGGCCGTCGCGGGTCTGGAACAGCTCGACGGCGAGGTGGCCGACGACGCCGAGTTCCCTGGCGATGGTCAGGGCCATCTGCTCGGCCTTGAGCGCGAGGGACTCGTCGAGGTCGGGGGCGGGCGCGATCACCGTGTCACAGACGCCATTGACCTGCTGGGACTCGACCACCGGGTAGGCGACCGCCTGGCCGTGCGGGGAGCGTACGACGTTGGCGGCGAGCTCGCGGACGTAGTCGACCTTCTCCTCGGCGAGGACCGGTACGCCGGCGCGGAACGGGTCGGCGGCCTCCTCGGCGGAGTCCACGACCCACACGCCCTTGCCGTCGTAGCCGCCGCGGACGGTCTTGAGGACGACCGGGAAGCCGTCACCCTCAGCCGCGAAGGCGGCGACATCGGCCGGATCGCTCACGATCCTGTGCCGCGGGCACGGGATGCCGATCGCGTCGAGCCTCGCGCGCATCACGCCCTTGTCCTGGGCGTGCACGAGCGCGTCGGGACCCGGGCGGACGGGGATGCCGTCCGCCTCCAGGGCCCTGAGGTGCTCGGTGGGTACGTGTTCGTGATCGAAGGTGATCACATCGCACCCGCGCGCGAACTCACGCAGCGTGTCCAGGTCGCGATAGTCGCCGATGACGACATCGTTCACGACCTGCGCCGCGGAATCCTGAGGAGTGTCACTGAGGAGCTTGAACCTGATGCCCAACGGGATGCCCGCCTCGTGTGTCATACGCGCGAGCTGGCCCCCGCCGACCATGCCGACTACCGGGAACGTCACACCCCTAGGGTATCGGTCACGCCACCGCGCCCTGATTCCGCGCCGATCCTGTGGCTCTTACTCCGCACTTTCCGGGTTCTTTCCGACCTGAGAGCCCGTCCGCAGGAAACTCCGCGGGGGGGTGGATAGCATGGCGGGGTTGACGAAACCTACGGACGGGAGCCTGCACGACCATGGAACGTGGTTCCTCGGGGCTTCAACGTCTCGTACGCGAGGTCGCCAAGTTCGGCGCCGTGGGCGGTGCGGGCATCCTCGTCAATCTCGGCGTGTTCAACCTGGTACGGCACGTCACCGACCTGCAGGTCGTCCGGGCCAGCGTGATCGCCACCGTCGTGGCGATCGCCTTCAACTACGTCGGCTTCCGCTACTTCGCCTACCGGGACCGCGACAAGAACGGCCGGACGAAGGAACTCACGCTGTTCCTGCTGTTCAGCGCGGTCGGCCTGGTGATCGAGAACGGCGTGCTCTACATCGCCACGTACGGATTCGGCTGGGACAGCCCGCTGCAGAGCAACGTCTTCAAATTCGTCGGCATCGGGGTGGCGACCCTCTTCCGCTTCTGGTCCTACCGCACCTGGGTGTTCCGGGCGCTCCCGGGCCATGAGGCCGTCGCCCACGCGGAGTCCCTCCTCGCGCAGGAGTCGAAGAAGCCGCGGCCCACCCAGCGGGTTCCCTAGGGCCTGTCGGACTCTCCTCAGCGAACCGTCGGGCTGCCCTCGGCCGGCTTGCGGGACGGTGGCGTCCTGGACAGGAACAGCCCGAAGACCGGCGGCTGGGCCTGGAGCAGCTCCAGGCGGCCGCCGTCGGCCTCCGCGAGGTCACGGGCCACCGCCAGGCCGATGCCCGTCGAGTTCCGGCCGCTGATCGTGCGCTCGAAGATGCGGGCGCCCAGGTCGGCCGGGACACCGGGGCCCTCGTCGGTGACTTCGACCACCGCCTGGTTGCCGGTGACGCGGGTGCGCAGGGCGACCGTGCCGCCTCCGTGCATGAGCGAGTTCTCGATCAGCGCCGCCAGCACCTGCGCCACCGCCCCCGGAGTGCCGACCGCCTGCAGGTGCCGCTTGCCCGAGCTGACGATCGCCCGGCCGACGCTGCGGTAGGCGGGCCGCCACTCGGCGAGCTGCTGCTGGATGACCTCGTCGAGGTCGAAGGAGACCGCGGAGCCGGTGCGCGGGTCGCGGGAGTTCGTCAGCAGGCGCTCCACCACGTCCGTCAGGCGTTCCACCTGCGTCAGCGCGATGGTCGCCTCCTCCTTCACCGTTTCCGGGTCGTCGGTGAGGGTGATCTCCTCCAGCCGCATCGACAGCGCGGTCAGCGGTGTACGCAGCTGATGGGAGGCGTCGGCGGCCAGCCGGCGCTCGGCGGTGAGCATCCGACCGATGCGCTCGGCGGAGGAGTCCAGCACGTCCGCGACCCGGTCCAGCTCGGGGACGCCGTACCGCTTGTGCCGGGGGCGCGGGTCGCCGGACCCGAGGCGCTCGGCGGTCTCCGCCAGGTCGGTCAGGGGCGAGGCGAGCCGGTTGGCCTGGCGCACGGCGAGCAGCACGGCGGCGACCACAGCGAGCAGTGCCACCAGCCCGATGATCAGCAGCGTGCGGCCGACCTCCCGGGTCACCGTCGAGCGGGGCTCCTGGACGGTGACCGTCTCGCCCTCCTCGCCGTCCTGGGTGGCGCGGATGACGTCGCCCCGCGGCTCGGTGCCGAGCTCGATCGGCCGGTGGCCGGGGATGCGGATCACCGCGTACTGGTCCTTGGTCACCTGGTTGTGCAGCAGCTCGGCGGTGATGTCCTCCGCGCCGATGATCCGGCTGTCCACGATGCTGGCCAGCCGGACGGCCTCGGAGTCCACCCGTTCCTGGGCACTGTTGCTGATCGTCCGGGTCTCGACGATGACGAGCGACACACCGAAGACGGCGATCACGACGAGCACGACCGCAAGGGTGGACTGGATCAGACGACGACGCACGAAGCCCTCCGGGCGGTGACTCTACGACTGTGGCGGCACCCACCTGCCTGGGGGCGCGGGGCGTCACACCATGCGGCTCCGCCGCGTGGGGGCGACCAGCCGCACGGCCCCGCAGCCACGCTGCCCGCACAAGCCAGGACGGCGCAACGCGCGTAGCCGGCTAGCTCTTCTCGAAGCGGAACCCGACCCCGCGCACCGTGGCGATGTACCGGGGGTTGGCCGCGTCATCGCCGAGTTTCTTCCGCAGCCAGGAGATGTGCATGTCCAGCGTCTTGGTCGACGACCACCACGTCGTGTCCCAGACCTCGCGCATCAACTGGTCCCGGGTGACGACCCGCCCCGCGTCGCGCACCAGTACCCGCAGCAGGTCGAACTCCTTCGCGGTGAGCTGCAGCTCCTCGTCGCCCATCCACGCCCGGTGCGACTCGACGTCGATCCGCACTCCGTGCGTCGCGGGCGGCTGCTGCGGCTCCGCGGCGCCGCGCCGCAGCAGGGCCCGGACCCGGGCGAGGAGTTCGGCGAGCCGGAAGGGCTTGGTGACGTAGTCGTCGGCGCCCGCGTCCAGGCCGACGACGGTGTCCACCTCGTCGGCGCGCGCGGTCAGGATGAGGATGGGCACGGTGTGGCCCTCGGCGCGCAGCCGGCGGGCGACCTCCAGGCCGTCCATGCCGGGCAGCCCCAGGTCCAGCACGACCAGGTCGACGCCGCCCTGCATTCCGGCGTCGAGCGCGGCGGGTCCGTCCTCGCGCACCTCGACCTCGTAACCTTCCCGGCGCAGGGCGCGGGCCAGCGGCTCCGAGATGGACGCGTCGTCCTCGGCGAGCAGTACACGGGTCATGAGGTGATGGTAGTCCGCTTGCGCGCGCTGCTGGGGTGTGATCCAAACGAGGGATTCTTACCTTGGGACACACTGGTACGAACCTATGGCTGAGGGGTGCGATCCTAGGAGAGACCTTCGAAACCGTTGCGCAGTTCCGCCGACACCTGTGATCCGTGTCTCAAGTCCTTCCATATCAGGCAGTGTCCTGACGTATGGTGACTGCGAACGCCTGTAGTACGCAGGGGACCTTCGGCGGGCACGTGACGCCGAAGGTCTCTTTTGTGTGCGGGCCGGCCCGAGCCGGCCTTGAAAGGAATGATCTCTGGCCGGGCGGCGTGGGGGCTGGACGACCGATCCCCGCCGGTGCCGGCCCACTCCCCCACCGGGCGCGCAACACTCCGCCGCGCGTCCCGACCAGCAAGGAACGACCATGGCGTCCAGCCTGACGAAGGACTCGGTCCGCCCGGGCACCCCCGGTTCCGAGAAGACCTTCTTCGGCCACCCCCGCGGACTGGCCACCCTCTTCATGACCGAGATGTGGGAGCGTTTCTCCTACTACGGCATGAAGGCCCTGCTCCCGCTGTACCTGGTGGCACCGGGCGGCCTGCACATGAACGCGGCCACCGCGACCGCGATCTACTCCGTGTATCTGTCCCTCGTGTACCTGCTCGCCCTGCCGGGCGGCTGGTTCGCCGACCGCGTCCTCGGACCCCGCAAGACGGTCGCCGTCGCCGGCGCGGTCATCATGCTCGGCCACCTCACCCTGGCCCTGCCGGCCGCCGGCACCTTCTTCGCCGGCCTGGGCCTGGTCGCCATCGGCTCCGGTCTGCTCAAGGCCAACATCTCCACGATGGTCGGCCACCTGTACGACGGCCCGGACGACCCGCGCCGTGACGGTGGCTTCACCCTCTTCTACATCGGCATCAACCTGGGCGCCTTCGCCGCGCCGCTGGTCATCGGCACCGTCGGCGAGAAATACAACTGGCACCTGGGCTTCGCGCTCGCCGCGCTCGGCATGGCCCTCGGTCTCGCGCAGTTCCTGCTGGGCACCCGCCACCTGAACTCCCGCTCGGACGTCGTCCCGACGCCCCTGACGGCCGAGCAGAAGACCGCCACCCTGCGCAAGGCCGCCCTGTGGGCGGGTGTCGCCGTGGTGTTCTACGCGATCGTCGGCTTCTCCGGCGTCTACACGCTGAACTGGCTGCTGGTCCCGATCACCCTGGCCGGTCTGATCATCCCCGTCCTGGTCATCGCCCGCATCAAGCGGGACCGGGAGCTCGACCGCGCCGAGCAGTCGAAGATGACCGCGTACATCTGGTTCTTCGTCGCCGCCGCCGTGTTCTGGATGATCTACGACCAGGGTGGCTCGACGGTGTCGCTGTTCGCCGAGGCCTCGGCGAAGAACACGGTCCTCGGCTGGGAGTTCCCTGTCTCCTGGTACCAGTCGGTCAACCCGGTCATGATCATGGCGCTGGCGCCGGTCTTCGCCTGGATGTGGCTGGCGCTGGCGCAGCGCGGCAAGGAGCCGAGCACCGCGGTGAAGTTCACCATGGGCCTGGTTCTGATCGGCGCGTCCTTCTTCCTGTTCCTCGCCCCGCTGACGATCGCCGACGGCGGCCACAAGGCGGCCGCGATGTGGCTGGTGGCGGTCTACTTCGTGCAGACCGTCGGTGAGCTGACGGTGTCCCCCGTGGGTCTGTCGGTCACCACGAAGATGGCGCCCGCGAAGTACGCCTCGCAGATGATGGGCGTCTGGTTCCTGGCCGTCACCGCCGGTGACGCCACGACCGGTCTGCTCTCCATCGCCGGCGTCGACCTCAACAAGACGGGCATGGTGGCCCTGGAGGCCGTCCTCGCCGTGATCGCCGGTGCGGCGGTGTGGATGTACCGCAGGAAGGTCAAGGAGCTCATGGGCGACGTGCACTGACGTACGCCCGAGGCTGTCGAGGAGGCCACCGCACCGGCGAGGTGCGGTGGCCCTCCTGTCGTTTCAGCGGGTACGCCGTCCCGGCATGAACGTGAACACCGCCCCGCCCAGCAGGATCGCCGTCCCGGCGACCAGGCCGAGGGCCTTGAGGGCGCCGTGGTCGCTCGCGCCGGTCTCGGCCAGGCCGCCGCCGCTGCTGCCGCCGGAGGAGGACGTGCCGCCGGAGGCCGGCGAGCCGCCCGACGCGCCGCTGTCCTGCTCGGTGGTGTCCAGCGTCAGGGAGACCTCCGACCTGGCCGGGGTGCAGGTCGTCGTCGTACCGAGGGCGTTGATCGTCAGGACCCCCGGCGACAGCGTCGACCGGCCGCCGGCACCCGGCTTGTAGGTGCCTGTCAGGTCGGGGATCGCGATCGGGTCACCGGACTTGATGTCGGAGGAGTTCGTCGGGCCCTCCGCGTGCACCGTGCCCTTGTCCGCGCCGCCCAGCACTACCTCCATCGACGGCTTCACGGAGCCCTTCGGGATGTCGGCGGGGCTGTCCATCACCGACTTCTTGAACTGCACGGTGAGGCCGAAGCTGCCGCTGTCCTTCTTGGCGTTGATCTGCACCGGCGAGGTCGCGTTCTTGTCGCCGATGGGCGTCTTGCACGCGTAGGGCACCTGGACCTCCTTGCCGGTGAAGTCGGTCTGGCCGGTGCCGTCGCCGGCGCTGGCGGAGGTGGTCGGCGTGCTCGTGGCGGTGGCCGTGGGGATGGCCGTCGAGGTCGGGGTGGGGGTGGCGGTGTTCGTCGGCGTGCCCGTGCCGGTCCCCCCACCGTCCGTCACCTGGATCGTCGCCGCGGGCTGCACCGTCTCGGTCGGCGTGCACTTGGTGTCCGTCGACATGGCGTTCACGATGTACGCCTCCGGTGTCAGCGTCACCGCGCCGGGTGCCGTCAGCTTCAGCGTGCCCTTCATGTCGGACAGCACCATGGCGCCGCCCTTGGGGATCGCCGGGTTCTCGCGCGGCCCCCGCATCGCGATGTCCGCGGTCTGCGCGCCGGCCGCCTTGAGGGTGCCGGACGGCTGGACCGAGTTCGCGGGCAGGTCGATGATGTCGGGGTTCTTGGAGGCGGCCTGCGTGAACTTCCACCCCACGTCGACCGTGTCGCCCACCTTCGCCGTGGCCGGCGCGGTGATCTCGACCTTGGTGGTGCCGTCGACGGGGTCTATGCCCGCGGGCGGCACGCAGTGGGTGGCGTACGAGACCTCGGCGGCCTCGGCGGACCCGGCGCTCACGCCGAGCAGCACGCCCGCCGAGCAGAGCACCAGCGCGGCACCCACCGCGCCCGCTCGCCGCACGCCGGGTCCGCCGGTCGGTGTCACTCTCCTTCGCTTGCTCACGTGGGTCCCTTCCTGGTGGGAGTCGTAGGACTCGTCGGGCTGTCGTCGTGCGGTGCGGAGAGCCGGCCGGCCGCCCCCGGATGGGAGTCCGGGGTGAACCACGGCAGGGCCGAGGCGGGGGTGGGCTGCGCCTCGGGGGTACGGGACTTCATCAGCCGCAGGGTCAGCGGGGGCCGGCGTCGCCCGCGCCGGCGGCCGCCGCCCGCCCTGCGCGGCCGGATCCGGTCCACCACCGCCATCCCGGCGCGGAACAGCGCGGCCGGGACGACCACGCAGAGCAGCAGCCAGAACAGCGTCACGCCCCAGGGCCGGCCCACACCCCAGGGCTGCTCGGCGAGCACCCTGCCGCCGTACCTCAGGGACACGGTGTAGTCGCCGTGCGCGCCCGCGGTGAGCTCGACCGGCAGTCTGATCTGCGCCTTCCTCCCAGGCGCGAGGGTGCCGTGCCACTGCTGGTCGTCCCACTGGGGGGCGAACACGCCGTGCGCGGTGCCGACCTGGAAGACGGGGTCCCTGATGCTGGACGACCCCACGTTGCCGACGGTGAGGACCAGGGTGCGGGACGGGGGTGCCCCGAACCAGGTGAGCAGTCCGCTGGACCCCGCCAGCCGGGTGTCGCTGAGGAGGGACAGTCGCCCGCCGGAGGACTCGGCGGGCAGCGGCTCGACGGGGTGCCCGGCGACCTTCAGGACCGCGTCGGCGTCCGCGTCGGCCCCGGTCACGGTGGCCACGTGCACGACGCACGGACACGGCGCGGGCGGCTCTGCGACCGGCAGCTTCCTGCCGAAGCGGCCCTTGGCGTCGGTGGTGACGGCCCGGCCGTCGGCGTTGGCGCAGGAGTTGGTGCCGCCGATCACGCCCCGGGTGGGGGTGGCCTGCCCGCAGATCAGCATCATCAGCAGCGCGTGCGGCCGCCAGCCGCTGCCGCTGACCGTGATCGAACCGCCGGTCCCGGCCTGGGACTTGGACAGCTTCACGGTCGGCCCGGTGGCCGCCGCCGCTGGGGTGGTCCCGTTCGTGAAGGGCAGGAGGAGCAGCGCGAGGACCGCCACCAGCGCCGGGATCCGCCTCTTGCCGGTCACCGCACCGCTCCCGTCAAGCGGGCCCGCCCGACCGGGTGTCCGGCTTCCGCGGTACGGCGCCTGCCCCGCCGTACGCGGACGACGGCGGTGGCCGCGGCGGCGCACACCGCCCCCGCCGCCCCCGCCACCGCTCCCCAGGGCACGAACCGCGCCGACGTGCCCGCCGTGGCGTGCGCCCCGCCCGACGCGGTCGCCGTCAGCCGTACGTGGACCGCGTCCAGCGCGGGCCGATCGGGCCACGGCTCGTCGAGCCGCAGCCGCTCGCCCGGGGACAGCCGGACGGGCAGGGTGCGCGGGGCTCGGTCCAGGACCCGCCCGAGGAGACCCTCGGCGCGCACGGCGAGCCGCGGTACGAGGACCGTCGTACCGCGGTTGACCAGCTCGTACGAGATGCGGTCGCCGTGTACGGCGACGTGCTCGACGGTGAGCGCGGGCAGCACCGGCCCGCCGGCCCTGAGACGCACGCCCACGGTCGCCGCACGGCCGTCGCCGTCCCGCGCGACGATCGTGCCGGCGCGGTCGCCGGGTGCGGCGCCGGCCGGGACGGTCACCGTGAACGGCACGTCGGCGCGGGTGCGGGCGGGGACGCGGACGCGGGTCTCGGCGAAGGCGAGGCGGACGCCGGTGCCGCTCAGCCGTACCGCGACCGGCTTCTCGCCGCGGTTGGTCACGGAGACCGTGTCCCGCAGGACGGCCCCCGGCGCGCCCTCGGCGTAGACCGACGGGCGGTCGCCGCCCAGGGGGGCGAGGGACCAGCCGCCGGCGGCCGAGGCGGGCGGGGCGGTGGCGAGCAGGCTCAGCACCGGCAGCACCGGTAGCAGGGACAGGCGCAGGACGCGGGTGGCGGACGGCATGGGCGGCTCCAGCGGTCTTGCCCGGGTGTTCAGCGGCGTACGGCCTGGTTCCGGCGCGTCAGCCACAGCGCGCCGGCCGCGCCCGCGAGGAGGACGGTGCCGCCGAGGGTGCCGAGGGCGAGGGCGGAGTCTCCGGGGCCGGTCTGGGGGAGTTGACCGCCGGGGGTGCCGCTCTGCGAGGAGGAGCCGGAACCGGACCCCGAACCGGAACCGGACCCGGAGGAGCCGCCGCTCGCGGCCGTGACGTCCAGCGCCAGGGCCGGCTTGGGGTTGTTGCCCGGGCTGCAGGTGGTCGTCGTACCGAGCGCCTTGATGGTGAGCACGCCCGGCGTGAAGGTGACCTTGCCGGTCTTCTTCGGAGTGTAGGTGCCGCTCAAGTCACTGATCTTGATCGGAGTGTTGGCGGGAATCGCGGCCGGGTTGGCCGGTCCCGACACCGCGAGCGTGCCGCTGTCGGCGCCGCCGAGCCTGATGGTGGCGCTCGGGTTCATCGCACCCTTGCCGAGCTCGACCGGGCTGGAGGAGACGCCCTTCTGCCAGGACATGGTGATCTTGTAGCCGCCGCCGCTCCTGACGCCCTTGATGCCGATGGGCGAGACCGCACTCTTGTCCCCGATCGGCGTCTTGCACTGGTAGTTGACGTCGACGACCTCGGCACGGGCCGCCGGCGCGGCCAGCAGCACCACCGAGCCGGCCAGGGCCGCGGCGGACGCGAGCGCGGCGGTTCGTTTCGGGTCCACGGCCCACCTCATTCCTGACGGCACATCAGATCGGGCCGTCAAGGTACGCCCGGGGCCGTAAGGAGGGAAGACACAGCGCACCCCCGAGTTGTGACGATCCGGCGCGCGCGGGGAGGGGGCTGAGTGGAGAGGGTGACCGTGGGTAACCGATGGTCGGGCGGGGCGCCGCGGCGCAGACGGGGCTGACGGAGGCACGGGGGAGACGCCGGCGCCCTTGCGGCGAGGGGCTGGGGACACCGATACCGGAGGTGGGCGGGGTGGCCGGCGCGGCGAGCGGCGGGGCAGCGCGCGGTGCGTACGGGCGGTGCGTTCGGGTGGTGCCGGGCGCGGCGGGCCTGCCGGCCGAGGAGGGCCGCGGCGCAGCCGAGCCACAGGCCTGCGGGTGCGGCGCCGGCTGCGCCGGGCGCGGGCGATCGGCAGGTCGTCGCCTCACGTCACCCGGGCAGGCCCGGCGCGGCGAACAGTCGGCGCAAGCGGCGGGCCGTGTCCGGCCCAGCGGGGGCGGCGGGTCGGCGTGGTGGGCCAGGAGGCCTACGCCGGTGCGCCCAGTTCCGCCCAGACCGTTTTGCCCGACGCGCCAGGGGTGCGTACGACGCCCCAGTCCAGGCAGAGGCGCTGGACGATGAACATGCCGTGGCCGCCGGGGCGCCCGGCACGGTGGGGGGTGCGGGGGGCGGGCTGGCCGGTGCCGCGGTCGGTGACCTCTATGCGGATCACCTTGTTGTCGCAGGCAAGGACCAGTTCCTCGGGACCCTCGGCATGCAGGCAGGCGTTGGTGACCAGCTCGGAGACGACCAGCAGCACGTCCTCGGCGGCGGCCCGCTGGTCGGCGGACGCGGCGGGCAGCCAGCCCCAGGCGTACAACGCCTGGCGGGTGAAGTCGCGGGCGAGCGGGACGACACCGCTCTCACCGTCGAGGCGCAGCCGCCGTTCCTGGCGGGGCCTGCGGCCCCCCTCCGACGGCACGGCCGCTGCCCCCGCGGACGCGCCGGTCTCCGGCGCACCCCCCTCGGACGCCCCGGAAGCGCCGCTGGGCTCCGGGCCGCGGTCGCCCGGCGAGTAAGGCCGGGTGGTGCTCATCAGCGCTTCACCTCACCGATTCACCATTCACGATTCAGAAGCCGTTCAGGTCGATCTTTGATGCCGATCTTCATGCCGATCCCCACGCCGGTCTCGATCCCTACCGATGGATTACCGATCGGTACCGATCAATACCGGTTGACGCCGACGGATTCAGGTCAGTTCCGCTCGGTCCGGTCGGTTCCGTTCGGTTCCCGTCCGCACCCACCGGCTCCGGCCGCCACCGCGTCCGCCGGTGCCCGTTGATACGTACGTCGCACACGGGCCGTTCGTCGGTTCCACGGTGGTCCCGCACCCGGGGGCCGACAGGTCCAGGATGTCTCCTGCCCGGGCGAACCAGGGCGACACCCCTCTGCTCGGCGTGGCCGGTGCGGGCGTGCGGCGACTCAGCCGGACTCGTCCGCCAGGGCCGCCTCGATGGAGTCATGGACGGTGAAGACCGCCTCCGCCCCCGTGATTTCGAACACGCGTGCCACCACCGGCAGCATCCCCGCCAGGTGCACACCCCCTCCGGCGGCCTCCGCCCGCAATCGCGCGCCGAGGAGCACGTTCAACCCCGTGGAGTCGCAGAACTCCAGCCGCGAGCAGTCCACGACGAGTCGCGAGAATCCCTTGTCGAGGAGGTCGTCGAGGGGTTCGCGCAGTAGATCGGCGGTGTGGTGATCGAGCTCACCCGCCGGTGTCACTACGGCGCTGGAACCCTCTTCCCGCACCTCCACCAGAAGCCGGCCCGACTGTGCGCTGCCGACCGTCCCGCGGTCCATGCCGTCTCTCTCCCGAGGTCGTGGCTGCTGACTGATGTCCTGCTGAGGCCTGGCCGATGCCATGCCGATGCCCTCGAACACTACGCCTTCCGTACGCACTCCGACAGCCGAACAACCCCACACAAACGGACATATCCCCTCAAAACGCACTTGCGATGGCCCTGCTGAAGCGGGTAGGGCTAGTAAGGACACGTACCCGACACGGCCGGCTTTGGAGGCGCCGCACACCGCAGTGCACGCACGGCTTCGGCAGCCTAATGCCGAGAACGATGGAGGACACCCATGTCACCCCGGCTCGACGCATCGCATACCCGGACGGCGACGTCGACACCCCCACCGGAACAACTGGATCCCATCGATCCCGTGGATCCCTTCGAGGGACTCCCCGAGATCCCCCCGTACGACGAGATCGCCCCACTCGACGCACGGGCCCTCTCCAAGACCCTCTTCGAGCGGCTGGAGTCGCTGGAGGAAGGGACGCCCGAGTACTCGTACGTCCGCAACACCCTCGTCGAACTCAACCTGGCGCTGGTCAAGTTCGCCGCCTCCCGCTTCCGCTCCCGCAGCGAGCCGATGGAGGACATCATCCAGGTCGGCACTATCGGCCTGATCAAGGCGATCGACCGCTTCGAACTCTCCCGTGGCGTGGAGTTCCCCACGTTCGCGATGCCAACCATCATCGGTGAGATCAAGCGCTTCTTCCGCGACACCTCGTGGTCCGTGCGCGTCCCGCGCCGGCTCCAGGAGCTGCGGCTCGACCTGGCCAAGGCCGGCGACGAGCTCGCCCAGAAGCTCGACCGCGCGCCGACACCGGCCGAACTCGCCGAGCGCCTGGGCATCTCCGCCGACGAGGTCGTCGAGGGCATGGCCGCCTCCAACGCGTACACCGCCTCCTCGCTGGACGCCCAGCCCGAGGAGGACGACTCCGAGGGCGCGCTCGCGGACCGCATCGGCTACGAGGACCACGGGCTCGAAGGCATCGAGTACGTCGAGTCGTTGAAGCCGCTGATCGCCGAACTCCCGGCCCGCGACCGGAAGATCCTCTCCCTCCGGTTCGTGGCCAACATGACCCAGTCGGAGATCGGCGACGAACTCGGCATCTCGCAGATGCACGTGTCGCGGCTGCTGTCGCGCACGCTGGTGCGTCTGCGCAAGGGACTGACCGTGGACGACTGACCGTGGACGAGTGAGGTTCGCGAGGTTTCACCACTCCCCGGAGAAACCTCCACCTCCCTCTTTCCCCAAGCGTCCCCTTCCGCCACTCTGGGCACCGCAAACTGGCTGGTACGTCAGGTCGCGGGCGGCCGCACGGGTTCGAGGAGGCGCGAGGATGGCTCAGGGCGGCGACGGGGCCGGCGACGGCGGGGACGCGGGCAGAGGGCCGTACGCCGGGGCCCCGGACGCGGACGGCGGCCCGTACACCGCCGCACCGGACGCACGGCTCACCGAACTCCTGCGCGCCGACACCGCCACCGCCTACGCGGCGCTCCAGGAGCTGCGCCGCCGCCACCGCCGGGCGGTCCTCGGCTACGCCCGGCTGTGCGCCGCGAGCGAGTCGGCGGCCCGGCAGCTGGCGGCGCAGACCTTCACCGAGGCGGCCCGCGAGACGGCACGGGGAGTCGAGCCGCTCGTCCCGCTGCGCCACCACCTGCTCCTGCTGACCGCCCGCCTGGCCGCCGCCTGGGCCCGCGACGAGCGCTCCGCCGGCCTGGACCCCGGCCTGCTCCTGGTCCTGAACACCACCGGCACCCCCGAGGGCCCCCTCCCGCCGCTGCTGCCGGCCTTCCACACCCTGCCCTCGCGTGCCCAGGGCCTGCTCTGGTACGCCGTCGTGGACGAGGAGCGGGAGGACCGCACGGCCGCCCTCCTCGCCCTCACCCCGTGGGACGTGGCGTACGACACCCCGCACGCGCTCCAGGCCATGGCCCAGGCCTGCCTGAGATCCCGCCTGGCCGCCTCCGACGACCCGCACTGCGGCGACTTCCGCCGCCTGATCGAGGAGTCGACCCGCCCGGACACCCCCCGCCACAGCGCCGACCTGCACGCCCACATGGCCCGCTGCCCGCACTGCACGGCCGCCCACGAGGACCTGACCGCCCTCCGGGACACCCCGCGCACGACCCTCGCGGAAGGCCTGCTCCCATGGGCCGGTACGGCGTACACGACCCGCCGGGGCCCGCAGGAGAGCCGTACCGCCCCCCTCGCCGGGACGCGTCGCGCCCCCTCCCGCCGCTTCCTGCTCGCCTCCGCCGCCCTCGGCGTCGCCCTGGTCCCGCTGCTGTTCCTGCTGCGGCCCACGGACGACTCCCCGGACCCCGACCCGGCGAACGCCGTCGGCACGCCCACAAGCGCGCCCCAGGTCACGGTGACGGCGACGGCGACCGCGACCGCGACGGTCTCGGCGACACCGTCCCCGTCTCCTTCCGCGACCTCCCAGTCCCCCACGCCGACGAGGACTCCGAGCCCGGCGAAGCGCCCCGCCGACCCCATACGCCGCCCGACCCCCACGGCCCACGCGCCCGACGGCACCTACGCCCAGGTCGTGAACACCGCCTCGGGCCGCTGCCTGGACGTCTCCGGCGACTTCGACAACGGCACCGACGTCGTCACCGCCCCCTGCACCTCGTCGGCGAGTCAGCGGTGGCGGGTCGACACCGCCCGAGGAGTCGTCCAGTCCTCCGCGAACCCCGCCTTCTGCCTCGACACCCGCGGCTCCGTCGACAAGGGCGTCGGCATCTGGCAGTGCGCCTCGCTCGACGGCGACCACGGCGAGAACCTGCGCTTCGCCGTGGACAGCGACGGGGTGATCCGGCCGGCGATCGCGATCGAGACGGGGCTCACGCCGGACGGCGGCGGGGAGCTGGCGCTGGAGCCGTTGACGGGGGGTGCGGAGCAGCGGTGGCGGGCGGGGGCGAGGTGACCCTGCGTCGGCCCGTGCCCGCCGAGGTCCACAACGGGCTGAGGGCTCGGCGGCCCCCATCGGTCACCACCCCGGGTGTGATGGGCAGATTTATGCCAGGAGCGGCTGACAACGCCGCAGGTCACTGAGCTTGAGCGTGGCCCGTATCCACCAATGGTGCCCCTCCTCCGGGCGAGTCAGACCACGCGCGCGCCGCGCCGCCAGACCCCCGCGACCAGCGGAACGCCCGGCCGGTAGGCCAGGTGCACATGGCTCGGGGCGTCCAGAAGGGTCAGGTCGGCGCGGGCTCCCGGGGTGAGCCGGCCGATGTCGTCCCGCCGGAGGGCCGCCGCCCCGCCCGCCGTAGCCGACCACACCGCCTCGTCGGGCGTCATGCCCATGTCCCGTACCGCCAGCGCGACGCAGAAGGGGACCGAGGAGGTGAAGGACGAGCCGGGGTTGCAGTCGGTCGACAGGGCCACCGTGACGCCCGCGTCCAGCAGGCGGCGGGCGTCGGGCCATTCCGCCCGGGTGGAGAACTCGGCGCCCGGCAGCAGCGTGGCCACCGTACGGCCGCTCGCCAGGGCGTCGACGTCCGCGTCCGTGAGGTGGGTGCAGTGGTCGGCGCTGGCCGCGTCGAGTTCGACGGCGAGTTGGACGCCGGGGCCGTAGGAGAGCTGGTTGGCGTGGATGCGGGGGTGGAGGCCCTTGGCCTTGCCCGCCGTGAGGATCGCCCTCGCCTGGTCGCCGTCGAAGGCGCCCTTCTCGCAGAAGACGTCGATCCAGCGGGCGTGCGGGGCGCAGGCGTCGAGCATCTCGCCGGTGACGAGGGCGACGTAGGCGGCCGGGTCGTCGGCGTAGTCGGGGGAGACGATGTGCGCGCCGAGGTAGGTGACCTCGTCCGTGTGCGCGGACGCGATGCGCAGGGCTCGGGACTCGTCGGCCACCGTCAGGCCGTAGCCCGACTTCGTCTCGAACGTCGTCGTGCCCTGGCACAGGGCCTCGCTCAGGTAACGGGTGAGGTTCGCCTCCAGTTCCTCGTCCGTCGCCGCCCGCGTCGCCGCGACCGTCGTGCGGATGCCGCCCGCGCTGTAGGGACGTCCGGACATGCGGGCGTTGAACTCCGCAGTGCGGTCGCCCGCGAAGACCAGGTGGGAATGGGAGTCGACGAAGCCCGGGAGGACCGCACGGCCGCCGGCGTCGACCCGATTGTCAGTGGCGGGTGCTTTCCTGGATTCACCGGTCCACACGACGCGGTCGCCGTCGATGACGACGGCCGCGTCCTGGATCAGACCGAGGGGAGAACCGTCGCCGAGGGAGGGATCGTTGGTGACCAGCATGGCGATGTTGGTGATGACGGTGCTGCTGCTCATGACGTCCTCATGGGTGGTGGGATTCAGCCGCGCAGGGCTTCGATCGCGTCTGCCAGCGCCGACGGCACGTTCGGTACGAGGGTGTGGGCGCCGTCCCGTACGACATGGCGGCCGCCCACGACGGTATGGCGCACGTCCGCTGCCGTCGCGGCGAATACGGCCGTTTCGGCGCCCAGCCTGGGCAGCGGCCCCGCCGTCCTGACCGAATCGAGGGCGATCGTCGTGAAGTCGGCGAGCGCCCCACGCTCCAGACGGCCCGCGTCGTCCCAGCCCAGGGCCGCGTGACCGTCCGCCGAAGCCGCGCGCAGCAGGGCGGCGGCCGTCCAGTGGCCCCGTGTGCGGGTGCGCAGCCGCTCGTTCAGCTCCATCGCGCGCGCCTCCTCCAGCAGGTCGACGACGGCGTGGCTGTCGGAGCCGAGGGAGAGCGGGGAGCCCGCGCGCTGGAGGGCCGCCGCCGGGCCGATGCCGTCCGCCAGGTCGCGCTCCGTCGTCGGGCACATGCAGGTGCCGGTGCCGGAGCCACCGATGAGCGCGATGTCCTCGTCCGTCAGGTGGGTGTTGTGCACGCCGGTGGTGCGCGGGCCGAGGACGCCGTGGTCGGCGAGCAGCCGGGTGGGCGTGCAGCCGTGCGCCGCCAGGCAGGCGTCGTTCTCGGCGGTCTGCTCGGACAGGTGCACGTGGAGCGGGGCCCGTCGCTCCTCCGCCCAGCGTGCCACGGTCGCCAACTGGCGTGCGGGCACGGCCCGTACGGAGTGAATCGCCGCCCCGATCCGCGCATGCTCCCGCTCCTTGAGAACTGAACAGCGTTCGGCCCAGGCCTCGGCGGTCCTGTCGGAGAAGCGCAGCTGGTGGGTGTTGGGCGGCCGGCCGAAGCCGGAGGAGAGGTAGGCGGTGTCGAGGAGGGTGATGCGGATCCCGGCGTCGGCGGCAGCCGCGATGAGTGCCTCGCCCATGGCGTTGGGGTCGGCGTACGGGGTGCCACCTGGCGCATGGTGCACGTAGTGGAACTCACCGACCGCCGTGACACCCGCCAGCGCCATCTCGGCGTACACGGCACGGCCGAGGGCGTGGTACGTCTGAGGGGTCAGCCGGTCGGCGAAGGAGTACATCACCTCGCGCCAGGTCCAGAAGGTGCCGGAGCCGACCTGGACGGTGCCGCGCAGGGCTCGGTGGAAGGCGTGGCTGTGGGCGTTGGCCAGGCCGGGCAGCGTCAGCCCGCGCAGCGGCTCCGCGCCGGGCGGCGGGGCGGGGGTCTCCGTGCGGACGGCCGCGATCCGGCCGTCGGCCACCTCCACCAGCACCCCCGGCTCGACGTGGGTGTCGAGCCAGGCGTGCTCCAGCCAGTACGTCCGCGTCGGCTGAGTCGTCGTCACCTGCAGGCCAGCCCTTCCAGTACGTCGGCGAGCGCGGTCACCCCGGCCACGCAGTCGTCCTCGGCGGCGAACTCGGCCGGGGAGTGCGAGACGCCGGTGGGGTTGCGCACGAACAGCATGGCGGTCGGGATGCTCCCGGAGAGGATTCCGGCGTCGTGTCCGGCGCCGGTGCCCAGCACGGGCACCCTGAGGTCGGTGTCCCGGCCCAGGATGCGGGCGAGTTCGTCGCGCAGGGCGTGGTCGAACTCGACGACCGGCGTGAAGGACTCGCGGACGACGTCGAGGTCGGCACCGTGCGCGGCGGCGTACTCGCGCGCGGCCTTCTCCACGCCCGTCACCACCGTGTCCAGGGTCTCCTGGTCGGCGGCGCGCGAGTCGAGCCAGCCACGTACCAGGGAGGGGATGGCGTTGACCCCGTTCGGTTCCACCGCGATCTTGCCGAAGGTCGCGACGGCACCGGCGAGTTCGGCCTCCCGGCGGGCGGCGAGCACGGTCTCGGCGTACGACAGCATCGGATCGCGGCGGTCCACCAGCCGGGTGGTGCCGGCGTGGTTGGCCTCGCCCCGGAAGTCGAACCGCCAGCGTCCGTGCGGCCAGATGGCGCTCGCGATGCCGACCCGGTCGCCGCAGAGGTCCAGCACGCGGCCCTGTTCGACGTGCAGTTCGACGAACGCGCCGATCCGGGCGAGCCGCTCGGGGTCCGGCCCGATGGTGTCGGGGTCGTATCCGGCGGCCTCCATGGCCTGCGGCAGCGTGATCCCGTCGCCGTCGGTCAGCCGGTGCGCCTGCTCGACGGTGAGCTGTCCGGCGGTCAGCCGGGAGCCGACGCAGGCGAGCCCGAACCGGGCGCCCTCCTCGTCGCCGAAGTTGACGATCGCGAGGGGCCGGGTGAACCGTGCCTGCCTGCCGCGCAGTTCGTCGAGGGCGGCGAAGGAGGACACGACCCCGAGGGGCCCGTCGAAGGCCCCTCCGTCCGGCACGGAGTCCATATGCGACCCGGTGACGACGGCGTCCCCGGCGGCCGGGTCCCCCAGCCAGGCCCACTGGTTGCCGTTCCGGTCGACCTCGTAGGCCAGTCCGCGGGCTTCGGCCTGGTCCTTGAACCAGGCCCGGCAGTCGGCGTCGGCACCGGTCCAGGCGAAGCGGCGGTAGCCGCCGGAGGCGGGACTGCGGCCTACCGGCAGCAGTTCCGCCCACATGCTGTGGAATGTCACGCCTGGTCACCCTCGCGCATGGGCACCCGGACCCCCCGCTCGGCCGCCACCGACTCCGCGATGCCGTACCCCGCGTCCACGTGCCGGATGACACCCATGCCCGGGTCGTTCGTCAGGACCCGCCGGATCTTCTCCCCGCCCAGCTTCGTGCCGTCGGCCACCGTCACCTGCCCGGCGTGGATGGACCGTCCCATGCCGACGCCGCCGCCATGGTGGAGGGAGACCCAGGAGGCACCGGACGCCACGTTGACCATGGCGTTCAGCAGCGGCCAGTCGGCGATCGCGTCGGAGCCGTCGAGCATGGCCTCCGTCTCGCGGTACGGGGAGGCGACGGAACCGCAGTCGAGGTGGTCGCGGCCGATGGCCAGCGGGGCCGCCAGCTCACCGCTCGCGACCATGTCGTTGAAGCGTTCGCCGGCCTTGTCGCGCTCGCCGTAGCCGAGCCAGCAGATCCGCGCGGGCAGGCCCTGGAAGTGGACGCGCTCGCCGGCCAGCTTGATCCAGCGGGCCAGGGACTCGTTCTCGGGGAAGAGGTCGAGGATCGCCTTGTCGGTCTTGGCGATGTCTGCGGGGTCGCCGGAGAGGGCAGCCCAGCGGAAGGGGCCCTTGCCCTCGCAGAAGAGGGGGCGGATGTAGGCGGGGACGAAGCCGGGGAAGGCGAAGGCGCGGTCGTACCCGGCGAGCTGGGCCTCGCCCCGGATGGAGTTGCCGTAGTCGAAGACCTCCGCACCGGCGTCCAGGAAGCCGACCATCGCCTCGACGTGCTCGGCCATGGACTCACGCGCACGCGTGGTGAATCCGGCCGGGTCCTTGGCGGCGGCGGAGGCCATGTCGTCGAAGTCGATGCCCACCGGCAGATACGCCAGCGGGTCGTGGGCCGAGGTCTGGTCGGTGACGATGTCGATGGGGGCGTTCATCGCCAGCAGCTGCGGGACCAGTTCGGCCGCGTTGCCGAGCACGCCGATGGACAGCGGGCGGCGGGCGTCGCGGGCCTCGACGGCCAGCTGGAGGGCGTGGTCGAGGGAGTCGGCCCGCACGTCGAGGTAGCGGTGCTCGATGCGGCGCTCGATGGCGCGCGGGTCGCAGTCGACGCAGATCGCCACGCCGTCGTTCATGGTCACCGCAAGGGGCTGGGCGCCGCCCATGCCGCCGAGGCCGGCGGTGAGGGTGATCGTCCCGGCGAGGGTGCCGTGGAACTTCTTCGCGGCGACGGCGGCGAAGGTCTCGTAGGTGCCCTGGAGGATGCCCTGGGTGCCGATGTAGATCCAGGACCCGGCGGTCATCTGGCCGTACATCGTCAGGCCGAGGGCCTCCAGGCGGCGGAACTCCTCCCAGTTGGCCCAGTCGCCGACGAGGTTGGAGTTGGCGATGAGGACGCGCGGGGCCCACTCGTGGGTCTGCATGACACCGACGGGGCGGCCGGACTGGACGAGCATGGTCTCGTCCTGCTTCAGGGTGCGCAGCGTGCGGACCATGGCGTCGAAGGAGCGCCAGTCGCGGGCCGCCTTGCCCGTGCCGCCGTAGACGACGAGCTTGTCGGGGTGTTCGGCGACCTCGGGGTCGAGGTTGTTCTGCAGCATCCGCAGAGCGGCTTCCTGCTGCCAGCCCAGGGCGCTGAGTTCCGTACCGCGCGGGGCTCGTACGGGGCGGGGTCCCGACATCGTCTGCCTCCTCCTGTTACTACGTCTATTCAAATCATGTCTGCCTGAATAGAGCTAGTCAATACGGCGGTGCGCCAACGCCCGCGCACCACGGATGTTTGGCTGGAAGTCTGGAAGGACGGGCACGAACACCGACAGAGCGGGGAAGCCGTGCACCACGGGACCGACAGCGCAGAGGAAGACCGCGTGGCCCGGCGGGACGCGGCGGTGCGGGCCGCGGTGGAGCAGGGGCTGCTCGGGCCCGATGCGGCCGTCGCGGGGCTGCTGGACGTCACCGGCATCCGGGAGTCGGCGGCGCTGCTTCGGGAGGCGTTCGAGGCGGTGGCGGCGCCGGGCACGCCGGTGCTGCACGCCTTCGCGGTGAAGGCGACCCCGCTGGTGCCGGTGCTGCGGCTGCTGGGCGAGGAGGGCGTCGGCGCGGAGGTGGCGAGCCCGGGCGAGCTGGCCCTGGCGCGGGCGGCCGGGGTGCCACCGGAGCGGATCGTGCTGGACTCGCCCGCCAAGACGCCCGAGGAGCTGCGGGAGGCGCTCCGGCTGGGGATCGCGGTGCACGCGGACAACCCGCAGGAGCTGACCCGCATCGACGCCCTGGTGCGTGCCGAGCCCGGCCGTTCCCCGCTCGGGATCCGGGTCAATCCGCAGGTCGGCGGCGGTTCGATCGAGGCGACCTCGACGGCGACGGCGACCTCCAAGTTCGGGGTGGCACTGCGCGACGAGGGGGCCCGGGAGTGGGTCGTGCGGGCGTATCTGGACCGGCCGTGGCTGACCCGGCTGCACGCGCACACCGGGTCGCAGGGCATCCCGCTGTCGCTGATGGTCCAGGGGGTGGCCGAGACGTACGAGCTCGCCGAGGAGATCAACGCGCGGGCGGGGCGGCGGCAGGTCGACACGCTCGACATCGGCGGCGGTCTGCCGGTGAACTTCGCCTCGGACGCGACGACGCCGACGTACGCGCAGTACGCGCGGCTGCTGAGCGAGGCGGTGCCGGGACTGTTCGACGGGCGGTACGGGCTGGTGACCGAGTTCGGGCGGTCGCTGCTGGCCGAGCACGGGACGGTGGTGGCCCGGGTGGAGTACGCCAAGAGCGCGGGCGGACGGCGGGTGGCGGTGACGCACGCGGGCGTGCAGGTGGCGGCGCGGACGGTCTACGTACCCGGGGCGTGGCCGCTGAGGATCGCCGCGTACGACGCGAAGGGGCGGCCGAAGGCGGGGGCGGAGGTGGTCCAGGACATCGCCGGGCCGGCCTGCTTCTCGGGCGACCTGCTCGCGCAGGGGCGTGCGCTGCCGCTGCTGGAGCAGGGCGACTACGCGGCGGCGCTGGACACCGGCGCGTACTACTTCGCGCACCACTACGCGTACAACTCGCTCGCCCGGCCCGCGATCTACGGGTTCGCCCCGGACGGCTCGGGAGGCGTGGCGTTCGCGACGGTGCGGGAGCCGCAGACGACGGACGAGATCGTGGCCGAGTCCGGCGGGGCGCACGTCAGCGCGCTCATCACCCTCGGCGCTCCCGGGAGCCGCTGACACACTCCCCCGTTCACCCGATCAAGTGGGCTGACTACAAGGCAAGTTGACCCACACTAGTCCTCCGGACGCATGTTCCACCGGAAAATGCCAGAAGCCTCACCTGCCACGCACACGTTGCGTAGTGTCGGCGTCACTCAGCCGGAGTCCCAGGCGGGAGGGGAGCCCAACGGTGCCCGGAATCGACGAGTGCTTACTGGAAGCGATGCGCCTGCCCGGTGCCCGGGGCGCGGCGCTGGTGGACTGGACGAGTGGACTGGCCCTGGGCACGGTCGGGGACTCCCCCGGCGGTGACCACGAGACGACCGCGGCCGAGGCGGCCGAACTGGCCCGGCTGGCCGCCGAGCACGGGGCTTTCGCCGCCGGGGACGCCGACGGCCTGCACCCGCCGGTCGAGGACCTGATCATCAGCAACCGGGACAGCTACCACCTGCTGCGGTTCGTGGACACGTCGTTCGACAGCACCGTGCTGCTGCACCTGTGGCTGGCCCGCGAGGACGGCAACCTCGCCCTCGCCCGGATCCGGCTCGGCGAGATGGCCGCCGGGCTGGTGCTGGGATGACCATGGTCAGAACCCCTCCTCCGCCGCCGCTGCCCGTGCGGGACAAGGCGGCCGAACGGGAGTGGAACCGGGCCGCCCTCTCACCGATGCTGACCCGGCTCGCCGAGGAGCGGGCCACCGGCATTCTCGTCCGCGAGCACGGCACGCTGCACCTCGCCGAAGGCCTGGTGGTGCACGCCGAGAGCCCCCTCGCCCCGGGCCTCGGCCGGCTCCTCACGGCCCACGGCACGCTGGCGGCGGCCACCTGGCGGCAGGCCGCGGACCGGGCCGGTGACGCGCCCGGCGCGGCCCGCCTGCTGCTCGGCGCCGGACAGCTGAGGCCGGGTGCCCTGGAGCTGTGCCATCTGGGCGCGGTGTACGACGCCGGGTACTTCGCCCTGGCCCCCAGCAGCGCCCCGGGCCGCTTCCGCTACGGGCCCGTGTCCGCCCCGGCCGCCCTGCGTCCGGTCCCGGTCACCGCGCTGGAGCGGGAGACCCTGCGCCGCCGCCTGCTGCTGCACCGCCTCTGGCCGGACCCGGCGACCGACAGCGCGCCGCTGATCCGCGCCGACCCGGCCTCGGCCCCGCCGGTCACGCCCCGCCAGCGCGCGGTCCTGGCCCGCGTGGACGGCGTCCGCACGGCGGCGGGCATCGCCCGGGAGCTGGGCCGGCCGGCGTTCCACACGCTGGTGGACATACGGCGCCTGGCGGCGGCGGGCCTGCTGGCGCCCGACCCGGCGGTGCCCGCACCACCACCTCACCCGCCGCCCCCACCCCCGGTCACCGACCCCGACATCGCGCTGCTGAAGAGGCTCAGGGATGCGCTGGAGGCCCTTTGAACGGCACCGACCCTCCGAGAGGAGACACCTGATGGCGGCCGAGCCAGAGATCCACGCGCTCCTGGACGAACTGCGGCGACTGCGCAGCCGCGTCCCCCAGCTCACCGGCGCCCTCGCGGCCGGCGTCGACGGCCTCGTCATCGCCGAGGACACCCCCGGCGTCGACCCGGAGGGCCTGGCGGCGCTCACCGCCGCCGCGCTCGGCGTCGCCGTGCGGGTCGCGGACGCCACCGGCCGGGGCGGCTTCCGCGAGCTGCTGGTCCGCGGCGAGCACGGCTACGTCGCCACCTACGCGGCCGGCCGCAGCGCCGTCCTGACCCTGCTCGCCCAGGACCGCGTCAACGTCGGCCGGCTGCACCTGGAGGGCCGCCGGGCCGGCGCCCGGATCGGGGAGCTGGTCGACGCCGCCGAGGCGGCCGCACGGACCGCCCAGGCCGCCCGGCCGCCCGGCCGGACCACCACCGCACGCACTCCCGGACCCACGCGTACGCCCCGCGCTGCCGCCACCGACGCGCGCACCGCAACCGACAGTTGAGAGGATCACGACAGACCATGGCCAACACCGAAACCGCACTGAAGGAAGCCCTCACCTCCATCGAGGGCGCCACCGGCGTCGCGCTCGTCGACTACACCAGCGGCATGGCGCTGGGCACGATGGGCGGCAGCAAGACCTTCGACCTCAACGTGGCCGCCGCCGGGAACACCGACGTGATCCGGGCCAAGATGCGCACGATGGAGCACCTCGGCCTGAAGGGCGAGATCGAGGACATCCTGATCACGCTGTCGAACCAGTACCACCTGATCCGGCTGCTCAAGAGCCGCGGCGGCAACGGCCTGTTCCTCTACCTGGTCCTGGACGCCGGCCGGGCCAACCTGGCGATGGCCCGGCACCAGCTGCGCAAGATCGAGGAGGAGCTGGAGGTCTGAGGCGACGGTCAGACGAGCGCCGCGGTGCGGCGGCGGGCCCCGCCCGGGGCCGCGTCGCCCGCCGCGATGCCCGTACCGCGGTAGGCCTTGACGGCCTTGCCCGCGGGGCGTCCGCCGCGCCTGCCGAGCCAGTCGACGCGCACCCACAGCAGCGTCTCCAGGGCCCGCTCCCGCCGGCCCAGCCAGGCCGCCTTCAGCCGCAGCCCGGCGCCGGTCCCGGCCAGCAGCATGCCGCCGGCCGCCGGCACCACGAAGGAGCCGGCCAGCGCGACGGCGAAGGCCAGCAGCAGCCACCAGCGGTGGCCCCGGCGCCAGTTGCGCACGGTCACCGCGCGGTCCTGGAGCACGTCGTGCTTGCCCGCGCGGGCGACCCCGCGGGTGAGGTCGCCGTACCGCCGGCGGCGCGCGTACGCCACCACGGCGGTGGCGACGATGAACAGCGCGGCCCCGGCCAGGACGCCGATCCGCCGCCCGGTCATCCCGGGCGGCAGCACCCCGATGCCCGCCGCGAACACCCCGAGCCACCACAACGGCGCGGCCCCCGCCCGTACGACGACGGCCACCCGGGCCAGCCCCTGTCCTCCGCGCGCCACGTCACCCTCCCGTGTCACGTCGATCCGAAGCGCCTGTGCGGGCACGTTAACCGGACAAGGTGAGACGAGTCTTAAAAGCGCGCCGGATCACTCGACGAACAACCCCCGCGCCGCCGCCTTCGCGTCGAATTCCTCCAGCCGTGCCTGGGCGTCCGGCAGGTCGTCGCACATGGCCTCCAGCAGCACCCGCCCCAGCAGCATGGGCGCGCACGCGGTGTCGAAGGCGAGCCCGGTGCCGACGGCGGCCGGCAGCAGCAGGTCGGACACCTTGGCGACCGGCGCGAACGCCGAGTCGGCGACCGTGACCACGGTCAGGCCGGCCTCCTTGGCGTGGGCGAGGGTGTCGACGACCTCGCGCGGATGCCGGGGCAGCGCGAAGCACAGCAGGGCGGAGGCGCCGGCCCGGACGGCCGCGTCGATGCGGTCGTGGACCATCGTGCCGCCCTCGTTGAGCAGCCGGACGTCCGGGTGCACCTTGGCGGCGAAGTACGCGAAGCCGTACGCCTGGGAGGCGGCGGCGCGCAGCCCCAGGACCGGCAGGGGGCGCGAGGCGGCGAGGATCCGGCCGCCCTTCTGCACGGGGCGCGGGTCGGCCAGCAGCTCCGCGAGGTGCCTGAGGTTCTCGATCTCGGCCTCTACGGCCTGCTGGTACTCGTTGTACGACGCCGAGCCCGCCGCCGGTTCGGCGGGGACGACCTCGCGCAGGTGCCTGCGCAGGGCCGGGTAGCCGTCGAAGCCGAGGGCGACCGCGAAGCGGGTCACGGAGGGCTGGCTGACCCCGGCCAGTTCGGCCAGCTCCACGCTGGACAGGAACGGCACGTCGGCGGCCCGGCGGACCATGCTGTGCGCGATACGCCGCTGGGTCGGCGTGAGCCGGTGCCCTTCGAAGAGCGCCTGCAGGCGCGTGGCAGGACTGTCGGTCACGCTCATGACGTGCTCCCCCTCCAGATGTCCGTGAACCGGTCGAGCGGTGCGGCCGCCGCCGTCACGTCGTCCGTGAGCGGCCGCAGGCCCGACCCGGAGCAGCCGGCCACCGGACGGTACGCACCCCACGCGCGCAGCGTCCGACGATGCGGCGAGCGAGGCGAAGCCGGCCTGTTCCTCGACGCCCCGGGAGAGTACAGCGTGCCCGAGCGAGGCGGGAGCCGAGAACGCGCGCAGGTCGCCGAGGGCGGCTCCGGCGGTGTACTCCGCAGCACCTATTCAGACACTAAGAACTCTGCATGACGTTATACAACCCGGCAAGGGACATCTCATGATCCGGTTCGCCGCCGACGCGGCCGAGCGCAAACAGGGGGGCTGTCCCCAGTGCGGCGGGCGTTCCGGCTCCCTAGCGTGTCCGCTATGACCGGGATGGAGGCGCGCGACGCCGACCTGAAGAAGGAACTCGACGCCACCCTGCAGGCACGCAGAGAGCTGGGAGAGGAGTACGAGTCCGCGCTGGTCGACTCGTTCCTGGAGAAGGTCGACCAGCGCATCGACGGCGCGGTCGAGCGCCGTGTGCGCCGCCGGCTGGCCGAGCAGCAGCTCCAGGTCGCCCGGGGCAGCCGGGCGCCGAAGACCGGCGACTCCTGGGGCGAGCGCTTCGGCTTCGGCCTCGTCTCACTGGTGCTGGCGATCCCGTTGTCCGCGATAGGCGGCGGCATCGCACACCTGGAGGGCCTGCTGACCGCCTGGGCGGGCATCGTCGGCGTCAACGTGGTCCAGGCGGCCCGCATCACGCCCGGCCTGTTCCGGCGCAGGCGGCGTACGACGTCCCAGGACAGCGAGTGGGAGGAGTGACCCGGACAGTCGTCCCTAGGCCTGCCGGGTCGGCAGCACCATGATCTGCCGCAGGTTGACGTGCCGGGGACGGCCGGCCGCGTAGGCGATGACGTCCGCGACCTCCTCGGACGCCAGCCCGCCGACCGCCTCGAACATGCCGTCCAGCTGCCCGGACAGCTCCTCGTCGGCCACGTGGGTCTTCAGCTCGGTCTCCGTCAGCCCCGGCTCGATGGTGGTGACGCGGACGTCACGGGGCCCGAACTCGGTGCGCAGCGACTGGGACAGATGCGTGACGGCGGCCTTGGTCGCCCCGTACACCGCGTAGTCGGGGAACGTGATGTGGGCGCCGATGGAGGAGACGTTCACCAGGTCCGCGGTGCGGCCCTCGGCGGCGGCCCCCACCAGGTCGGCGGTGAAGGCGCGGATGATCCGCAGCACTCCGGTGACGTTGGTGTCGATCATCCGCTGCCACTCGTCGATGCGGCCGTCGTCGATGGGGTGGGGCAGCATGACGCCCGCGTTGTTGACGACCAGGTCGACAGGCCCGTACGCCTTCTGGATCCGCTCCTTGGCGGCCTGCACGGACGCGTCGTCGGTGACGTCGGCGACGACCGCCAGCGCATGGCCGCCGTCGGCCCGGATCTTCTCCGCGGTCGCCTCCAGCCGCTCACCGCGCCGGGCGAGCAGCGCCACCCGGGCGCCACGCGCCGCGAGCAGCACGGCGACGGCCTCGCCGATGCCGCTGGCGGCGCCGGTGACGACGGCGGTGCGGCCGGACAGGGTCCCGTAACCGGTTTCGTACGACATGGGTGGCTCCCTCGGTTCGTGGCCGGGCGTCTTCCCGGCGACGTCCATCACCCTGCGCCGCCGTCCGCGCCGTACCCAGGGATGCACTTTTCCTGGGTCTGCCAGTACCAGGTCGGGAAGCGGCCGCTGCCCTACGATCGAACCCATGGACGGGGACCTCGGAGACTTCCTGCGCTCGCGCCGCGCCCGCATCCGGCCCGAGGAGGTGGGGCTGCCCTCGCACGGGCGGCGCCGCGTGCCCGGGCTGCGCCGCGAGGAGGTGGCGCAACTGGCCGGTGTGAGCGTCGACTACTACATCCGGCTGGAACAGGGCCGGGGGCCTGGGGGGCCCTCCCGGACGAAGTCCGGGGGAGTCTCCGATGCCGTGCTGGACGCGGTCGCGCGGGTGCTGCGGCTGGACGAGACGGAGCAGGAGTACCTGCGGACGGTGGCACGCCCCCGGCGCAAGCCGCCCAAACGGCCGCCCGCGCCCCGCGTGCGCCCCGGTGTGCAGTCACTGCTGGACAGCTTGGAGGGCAGCCCGGCCTTCGTCCTGGGCCGTCGTATGGACGTCCTGGCCTGGAACGCCCTCGGCGACGCGGTGAACGGCTTCAGCCGCATGGCCCCGGACGACCGGAACATCCCCCGCCACGTCTTCCTCGACCCCGCGGGCCGGGAGCTGTACCCGGAGTGGTCCGCGGTGGCCGCGCAGGCGGTGGCCCACCTGCGCCTGAACGCGGGCCGGTACGCCGACGACCGCGACCTGTGCGCCCTGGTCGGCGAACTCTCCCTCAAGAGCGAGGAGTTCCGCCGCATGTGGGCCGACCACCAGGTCAAGGAGTGCGCGTACGGCGTGAAGAAGGTACGGCACCCGGTGGCGGGCCTGCTGACCCTCCCGTACGAGACGCTGGCCCTCCCGGCGGACCCGGAGCAGACGATCGTGGCGTACACGCCCGAACCCGGGTCGGAGACAGCCGAACGCCTTGCACTGCTGGGCAGTTGGAAGGCGACGACGACCGCAGCCATTGATTGAGGAACCACGACGGCGAGCAGCCACCTCCGCGACAGCGGCACCGGTTCAGGCGGAAAGGGGCTGGTGCGCGGGGACCGCCGCACCCCCGATACCGGGGGGCGGGACGACGGCGGTCCCCGCGAGGGACGCGGGCCGGGTCAGGGCCGGGCTTGCGCGTCCGTGGCGTCCATGGAGGTCCGGGAGCCGCTCCGGAGGTCCTTGGCGCCGCTGGGCGCCGGCCTGGGCGGGGAGCCGCTCCCGCCCTGCCGACACCCACCAATGTGCCGGACCCGTGTTAAGCGGGTGCTGCGCGCACGTGACACGCTCGTACCACTTCCGCGAAGTCCCACCGCTGCGGCGGGAAACCGCAAGTTCCGCGCGGATACCGGCCGTTCACCGGACGTTCGCTACTGTTTTCCGCCCTTGGCGAGGAAGGCCAGCAGGTCCTGCCGGCTGACCACGCCGGTCGGCTTGCCCTCGACGAGGACGATCGCCGCGTCCGCCGAACCGAGCACGGACATCAGGTCCCCGACCGGCTCACCGGAGCCGACCTGGGGCAGCGGGGCCGACATGTGCTTCTCCAGCGGGTCCTCCAGCGAGGCACGCTTGTTGAACAGCGCGTCGAGCAACTCCCGCTCCACGACCGAGCCGACGACCTCGGCGGCCATCACGTCCGGGTGACCGGCCCCCGGCTTGACGACCGGCATCTGGGAGACGCCGTACTCGCGCAGCACCTCGATGGCCTGGCCGACGGTCTCGTCCGGGTGCATGTGGACCAGGGACGGGATGGTGGCGCCCGCCTTGTCCTGCAGGACGTCGGCGACGCGGGCGCTGGGGCCCTCGTCCTCGAGGAAGCCGTAGTCGGCCATCCACTCGTCTAAGTCAATCTGTAAACCGGTAGTCAGATCACCGGCCGCTTGGGGACCATGGTCGGGGGCTGATCACCGCAGGTGACCAGAACAGACGAAGGGGAGGGACATGGCCGGCAGCTCTCGCAGCTACCTCAACCCGGAGCTTGTGACAGCGCTCCAGCAGGGCCGCACGTTCGAGGAGTGGCTAGACGGACGGATCCCCGGCGTGGACTACGCCCGCATCAGTGGAGACCAGGCCGTCAGGTCGTCCACTCAGGCACTCACCAAGGAGAAAGGTCGAGGCGTCCGACACCAGCACGAGGGCAACCAGGAGCATGCGGCCCAGCACGGCATAGCCATCGTGCGCTTCTACGAAGACAACAACATCACGGCGGCCGACCCAGACGTAACCCGTCCCGCCTTCCTGGAGATGACGAAGGCCCTCCTTCACCGCAAGGTGCCTGAGGGGTTTCCCGTTCGCGCCATCGTGGCCCAGGAACATGAACGAGTTTGGCGACTCCCCGAGGATTACATCAGGTTCCGCCGTGCCGTCATCACTGCCGACGACGGCATTTTCATCGAGCGGGGCAGGTTCTACGACATCTCCAGCACCGGCGGTCACATCGTGGGTCTGGTGAACTCCGGCGTATCCGAGGGAGAAGTCTCCAAGACGAAGGAACGTATCAAGCGCAACATCACCCGTCGCGCACAGGACGGGACTACACCGGGCGGTCGTCGCCGTTTTGGATATCTTGCCCAGGACCCTTTGAAGGGCCGCAAGGTGAACGAAAAACTTTGCCCCAAAGAGAGCCCCTGGGCTATCCAGATGAAGGATTGGGCCATGGAAGGGGCAGGATGGAAGACCATTGCCACCCGTCTCCGCGAGAAGGGGATCAAGGGTGCCACGGGAAAAGACTGGACCGGGGAGACTGTTAGGCAGTACCTCACGAACGCCACCAACTACGGACTGAGGCAGATTCACGGGAAGCTGGTGGCCGACAAGGACGGAAACCCTGTTGTCGGGAAATGGGAAACCATCGGCACCGAGGACGAGTGGCGCTACATTTGCAACCTCTCAAAGCAGAGGGGCGCCACGACGGGTAGCAGGCTGACTAACGGCGGGGGGAAGAACCCTGGCCCGCCTGAGGGTCGAGCCAGGAAGTACCTCTTTAGTGGGTTCCTGCGCTGCGGGGCAATCTTGGAGGACGGCAGCATGTGCAACTCCAAGATCGGAGGAGTACGCCGCCCCACGGATTCTCAACCTGATGGCTATATCTACAGCTGTGTAGCCCTAGGGTGCGGAAAGATTGCCCGCAACGGAAAGGCCGTCGACAAACACCTAGAGACCCTCGTAGTGACTGCCCTTGAGGCTCGCTACAAGGCCGTCCCCAAGAAGGTGAAGGACTGGGAGGGAGAAGAAGCGCTATCGGCCCTCTTGGAAAAGAAAAAGAGCCTCACGTCAAGATGGATGGAGGGCGACGTAAGCGACGAAATGTTTTACGAGCTACTTCCCGGCCTTGAGGACAAGATCAAGGGGCTTGAGCAAGACCGGGAAGAGCACGCCGTAGCGATGGCGGAGACTAACGCCTTCAACGGGTGGGATCGAGCGCGATGGTATGGAGATGAGAAGAGGGGAATTCACCCTATGGACCTAACCCAGAAAAGGATGGCCATAGGTCGGATCATACGAGCAGTGATCATTCAGCCGCTTCCCGCCGGAAGGTCCAGGAAAGCCCCCTTCGATCCGAACCTTTTGAAAGTCATTCCTCGTAGGTAACCTCACATAGGCCGAGAATCTGACGAAGTTCTCGGTCCTGTTCCTCCGAGAAGGGCGGGAGCTTATCCAGCTCCCGCCTTACCCATTCCTCTACGCTCATCATGCGACTTGAAGAGGAATGCCTCGCACGTTCCTCAGGCGGCATACTTCCACCCCTCGGCAATCATTTCCCTTCTGATTTCGCGCACATGCGCTAGGTCTTCGGCTATGCCGTATGCAATATCCGCTTCTGCCGGCGAGTGCCCCGAGCCGACGTAGCGCCAGGCTGATTCCGTGACGGTTTCTCGGTCCTCCAGGGCCAGCACGCCGCCGCTCTGGTAGTCGGCCCTCACTGCGCGCAGCGCTCCGTAAGTGGTGGAGTACTGGCGTGATTTGGTGAGCACGTGGCCCCGGTATCCGAGCGTGTGAGCCCAGGCCCGCAGGTTCAACGCCTCCAGCTCTGGCAGGCCGCCCAGGCGCCAGCAGGTGGCCATGAGCGCCCGCAGGTGGGCATTCACGGGGGCAAGCCGGATGCTGTCGAAGTCCTGTATCCGGTAGTCGATGCCGCGCGAGTCGCCGACGCTCTTGGATACGTATTTCGCTACGTAGGCCGCAACTGCGCTATCGGTCACGGCCGATTCCGTGAATGCGTCGCTGCGGATCGCGTGTACGTCACGCTGTTTGCCCCACTTGATGACCCGCTCACCGGCGGCAGGGGAATACGGAGTGTGTACCTCGACTTGATCCGCAGCCGACCGCACGGCATCTGACAGCAAGTCAGTTGTAGCCCAGAGGGGCGGGGGCGACGAGGGACCGTCGGGCCCGTCGAGCCGGATCACCGCATGGAAGTGAACTGCGCCCCGATCCTGGTATTCGGCAACTTTAGCAAAGGAGAGGGTCAGGTGTTCGCGCAGGCGGGTTTGCGTGATTCCTGCCGTCGTCGCCAAATGCCGCCTGAGCATGTGGCAATAGCGATTCCATAGCTTGCCGGCCAAGGCGTGCCAGAGAACGTGTCCGGGGTAGTCGTAGCAATCCCGGCACAAGGGTTGGCCCACTATCGGGTCAGTATCCGAGTGCCGTTGCCCGCAGCCCAGAGACCGCCCGTGTTCGCAGACTCCGCCGTCCCGACGAGGACGGCAGACCTGCCCGTCGCCAGCACGGTGCACAGCGCCGAACGAGGGAGCCGTCAGGGTGACGAAGAGCCGGGGGTGATGCCGAACGCCGTCCGTGACGCCCTTGCCGCCGAGCAGGCCGGAGCGGACCAGGTGGAAGGTGTCGCCCGCGTGCAGGTACGAGCAGGGCTCACAGCGTGTCTCGCGCCGGTTGCGGCACCGTACCGGCATCCGGCCTCCGGGTTCGTTGCTGGTGTCGTAGTGCCGCAACACTTCCCCCGTGACCGCATCACGGGTCGTGGTGTGCCCGGCAAGGTAGATCGGGTGGGCACAGCCGCCAATGGACTTGATCTGATCGAGCCAGCGCGAGAATCCGGGTTCATGCACGAGCCGGATAAGGTCACGCTCGGTAGAAGAAAGAAGGCGCAGACGCTCAGCCTCATTGAGGACTGAGCGCCGCGCCTCATCCGATATTGCAGGCATTCGGAGGCCCCCTTTCGTAAGGAATTGGCGCGCTGTTCATGGATTGGCTCCGCCTTTGTCTCTACTCGGGCTATGGCTTCAGCTCTGCTTTGATGATCTGTGAAATATGTTTTTGTGTTTTAGAGGCCCGTAGGCAGTGCGACCAACTGATGTCATGCGGGCCAGAGATAGGATTCCTTGACCCAGCCCCACCGTCCCTTGTTCGGGCCGCTGGTGACCTTGCCGTACCCCCAGTCGAATTTCTTGTTGCAGTACTCGGTGAAGTGCACGCCCTTATACAGAGTTCCGAGGGACGTGTAATTCGTTCCCGGACCACTGCGCAGGTTCACGGCCGTCGTCGTGGACATCTTCTGCGGCCAGGCCCATTCCCAGTCGCATGCCTTGGGAAGGGACGACGCCGAAGCGCTCTGAGGCGCTGCCGAAGCGGTCGGGGCAGCGACCAGGGCGCCTCCGATGAGAAGGGCGGTCGAGGCAGCCGCGCCCACGATGCGCGTAGTGATGTTCATTCTTGTTCTCCTTCTTGATTCAGGGTTCGTCAGCCGAAAAAGAGGCTTCCGATGGCTTGGACGATTGACCACACGGGATATGAGAACGGCGTTCCTGCCAGCAGGAATCCGAACAGGGAAATCAGGGTTGCCTGATACCACTTGATTTCCCGTGACCGTGCGGTAAGGACCACGTACAGGAACAGGAATGAGTCGATGACCCATATATGTGTCTGTGTCATGTTGCTTCTCCTCCTTTCTCGAAGGTCACGGGGTCGGGCTGGGTCAGGAACGGGTCCGCCGGGGGGTCCATCCGGGCGATTGCGGCTGCATCGGCGGTCGTGACGAGGCGGGAGCGGGCGCGCATCCACCGGCCGCCCATGGCGACCACGGCCACGCCCTGTTCGTCCTCGGTGATGCTCAGGGCTGTGATAACGGCGTCCGGGTTGATGTCGCCCAAGGTCATCTCGGCCGACGCCTCGTCATGCGCACGGTGGGCGACGCGTCCGCCGAGCTGGGCACGCAGCGCGGTGACGCGGGTGCCGATGTCGGAGCCGACCCGCTGTCCGGCGATGACCAGGTGAACGCCGAGCGCCGCGCCGAGCTGGGCGACCCGCAGCAGCAGCGTTCCGCACTGCTCCGCTTCGTCCTTCGAGGCCCGAGAGCCATCGGTGAGGTACAGCTCTGCCAGCTCATCCACGAGCACGACCAGGGGCACCGGCCGCTGTTCCTCGGGCAGTTCCCAGACGGACCGCTTGCCCCACGAGCGGCAACGGCTCATGCGTGCCTGAATCTCTTCCACCACGCCGGACAGCAGGTGAGCCGCCTGTGTCCGGTCGGTGGCCAGCGCCGAGAGGCGACCGCCGAACAGGCCCAGTTCCATGCCGCCCTTGCAGTCAATGCCGACCAGGGCGACCCGCTGAGGTGCCAGCGCAAGCACCAGCGCCGCCAGCAACGACGACTTCCCGGACTGCGTGGCCCCCGTGATCAGCCAGTGCGGCACCCGCCGCAGATCGATCACCCACGGTTCGCCGTCCTCGATCCGGCCCACGTTGGCCGACAGCAGCTCCGCAGCCGGCGAACGGACCGACGCAAGGTCACCGGTCAGGGGGTCCAGGGCCGTGACATGGATGAGGACCTGTCCCCGACGCGGGGAGGTGACCCGCACCCCGTGCACGTGCCAGGCGTGTTCCATGGCACGGGCCGCCGCGAAGTAGGCCGCCGGGGTCTGCCCCGGATGTAGGAGCACCCGCAGCGTCAGCCCGGTTTTCGTCGGCACCGGCAAGGACAGCCGAGGAGGCTTGGGCCGCAACGCCTGCCCCTGCACCACGAGATCACGGCCGACGATCCGGCGGTCCGGCGCAGTGCTCACCGACAACCCGTTGAGGTGGGTCAGTCGCCGCCAGGTCGTGAA
>NZ_JBITDA010000035.1:0-73411 GCF_044453765.1 Streptomyces sp. NPDC051636
ACGGCCTCCAGACCTGCCAGCAGCCCCTCCCGGTCACCGGCCACCACACCCGCCCGGCAGGCGAACGCCGAGCGCCGGGTCACCAGCGAGAAGCCCACATCGGCGAGGTCGACCTCGGGTTGCCGGGCGGCGAATTCACGCAGCCGTCCGGCCTGCGCGCGCACCGCGTCCTCGTTCACCCCGGAGACGATCCACGGCACGACCGGCAGCGCGGCCGGCTCCACGGTCTCCGCGGATTCCTCGGCCGGTGCCTCCTCCACGATGACGTGCGCGTTGGTCCCGCTGATCCCGAACGACGAGACACCGGCACGCCTGGTCCGCTCCCCCGCCCGCCACGGCCGGGCCTCGGTCAGCAGCTCCACCGCGCCCGCCGACCAGTCCACGTGCGAGGACGGCCGGTCGACGCCGAGTGTGCGCGGCAGTTTCTCGTGGCGGAGGGCGAGGACCATTTTCATGACGCCCGCCATACCGGCAGCGCCCTGGGTGTGGCCGAGGTTGGACTTGACCGACCCCAGCCACAGCGGGGCGTCCCGGTCCTGGCCGTAGGTGGCCAGCAGCGCCTGCGCCTCGATGGGGTCACCGAGCCGGGTACCGGTGCCGTGCGCCTCCACCGCGTCGACCTGCTGCGGGGTGAGCCGCGCGGCGGCCAGGGCCTGCCGGATCACCCGCTGCTGAGAGGGGCCGTTGGGGGCGGTCAGGCCGTTGCTGGCACCGTCCTGGTTGACCGCCGAGCCACGGACCACCGCCAGCACCCGGTGGCCGTTGCGGCGGGCCTCCGACAGCCGTTCCAGGACCAGGACACCGACGCCCTCGGAGAGTCCCGTGCCGTCGGCCGCGTCGGCGAAGGCCTTGCAGCGGCCGTCGCGGGAGAGGCCGTCGGCGCGGCTGAACTCCAGGAACGTGCCGGCGGAGCCCATGACGGTGACACCGCCGGCCAGGGCCAGGGCGCATTCCCCGCCCCGCAGCGCCTGGGCCGCGAGATGGACCGCCACCAGCGAGGAGGAACAGGCGGTGTCGATGGTGACGGAGGGGCCTTCGAGGCCGAGGGCGTAGGAGACACGGCCGGACAGGACGCTCGCGGCGACGCCGGTCATCATGTGGCCGGCGATCGACTCGGGCATACGGGCCAGGCCGCGCAGGTAGTCGTTGCTGCTGACCCCCGCGTAGACGGCGGTGCGGGTGCCGGCGAGGGTGTGCGGGTCGATACCGGCCCGCTCCAGGGCCTCCCAGGACGTCTCCAGCAGCAGTCGCTGCTGCGGGTCCATGGCGAGGGCCTCGCGGGGGCTGATGCCGAAGAACTCGGCGTCGAAACCGGCGGCGTCCTGGAGGAATCCGGCCCGCCGCCCGCAGTCGTCGTGGCCGTCGCTGGCGGCGAGCTGGTCCAGGGTCCAGCCGCGGTCGCGAGGGAAGGGGGCCATGCCGTCGCGGTCGGCGTCGAGCATGGCCCACAGGTCCTCGGGCGAGCCGACGCCGCCGGGGAAACGGCAGGCCATGCCGACGATAGCGATCGGCTCGTGTTCCCTCTCCTCCGCCTCACGCAGGCGCCGGCGGGTGTCGTGCAGGTCGGCTGCGACCCGCTTGAGCGTGTCGACCAGCTGTTTCTCGTCAGCCATTTCTTCCCTACTTCCCCTCTGATCCCCTCTGCGACGGCGGCGGGACCCGTGTCAGATGCCGAGTTCGTCCGTGATGAAGGCCAGGACCTCGTCGGACGATGCGTCCTGCAGCCGTGCGCCCACGTCGTCCGTGCCGTCGGTGGACGCGGTCCGCATGCTCTTGAAGCGGGCGAGCAGGTCCTCCAGCCTGGCCGTGACCACCCGGTGTGCCTCGTCGTCGAGCGACGCGTCCGGCAGGTGGCTCTCCAGCCGGCCGAGTTCGGTGAGGACGGCCTCGGCCGGGTCGGTCTGCTCGGGGGCCAGTTCGGCACGGAGCAGGCGGGCCAGGGCGAGCGGGGTCGGGTGGTCGAAGACGGCGGTGGCGGACAGCCGTATGCCGGTGGCGGCGGTGAGCCGGTTGCGGAACTCGACGGCGGTCAGCGAGTCGAAGCCGAGTTCCTTGAAGGAGCGGGTGGCGCCGACGGCCGAGGGGCCGGCGAAGCCGAGCACGGCCGCCGCGTAGGACTGGACGAGGTCGAGCAGAGCCGTCTCCCAGCCGTCGGCGGGCAGGGTGGCGAGGCGGGCGCGCAGTGCCTCGCCGGGGCCGCCCGCGCTCTGGGCCGCCGCGGTGGCGGTGGGGGCGGCGTGCGCGGTGGGCCGGGCCTGGGCGCGGACCAGGCCGCGGTACAGGTGCGGCACGGGTGCTCCGTCGGTCGCGCCGCGCAGCGAGGCCGTGTTGAGGCCGATCGGCACCAGCTGCGGGTGGTCGTGGCCATAGGCGCCGAGCGCGGCGTCCAGCAGCGCGAGGCCCTGCTCGGGGTCGAGCGGGCGGATGCCGGAGCGGGCGAGCCGACCGAGGTCGGCGGTGTCGAGGTGGCCGGTCATGCCGCTGGGCTGCGCCCACAGACCCCAGGCGAGCGAGATGGCGGGCAGGCCGCTCGCGCGCCGGTGGGCGGCGAGGCCGTCCAGGTAGGCGTTGGCGGCGGCGTAGTTGGCCTGTCCGGCGTTGCCGAGGACGCCCGCGGAGGAGGAGAACAGGACGAAGGCGTCCAGGTCGCGGCCGGCGGTCAGCTCGTGCAGGTGCTGGGCGGCGACGGCCTTGGGGGCGAGGACGGCTTCGAGTTTCTCCGGGGTGAGCCGGCCGAGGGTGGCGTCGTCGAGGACGCCGGCGGCGTGGACGACGGCGCGCGGGACGTGCCGGTCCAGGAGGGCGGCGAGCGCGTCGCGATCGGTGATGTCGCAGGCCTCGAGGGCCACGGACGTGCCCAGCGCGGCGAGTTCCTCGGCGAGTGCGGCGGTGCCGGGGGCGTCGGGGCCGCGGCGTCCGACGAGCACCAGGCTGCGCACGCCGTGCTCGGTGGCCAGGTGACGGGCGACGAGCGCGCCCAGACCTCCGGTGCCGCCGGTGATCAGAACGGGGCCGTCGGGCGACCAGGTGTGCGCGGTGCCCTGTGCGGCGGGTTCGGTGCGGGCCAGGCGCGGCACGCGGATCTCGCCGTCGCGCAGCGCGAACTCCGGTTCGCCGGTGGCGAGGGCCGCCGCGAGCAGGGCGCGGGAGGGCACCCCGGTGCCGATGTCGGCGAGCACGATCCGGTCGGGACTTTCGGTCTGCGCGGTGCGGACCAGGCCGTGTACGGCGGCCTGCGCGAGGTCGGCGATGTCCTCGCCGGGCGCGGTGGAGACGGCGCCGCGGGTGACGACGACCAGGCGCGCGGTGTCGGTGCGCGGGTCGGACAGCCACACCTGGAGGTCGCCGAGGGTCTGCATCACGGCGTCGTCGACGGTGCTCTGCCAGTGCACGGGGGCCAGGACGGTGCTGATGCCGCCGTCGAGTTCCTCGGTGCTGAAGATCTCCGGCAGGCCGGGGAAGAGCGGGTCGTCCCCGAACACCGCCCAGTCGTCCGGCACTTCGGTCGCCTCGGGGGTGGGCAGGGCGGTCCACTCGATGTGGAAGAGGGTGTCCCGGAACGGGTTGCCGCCCGCCCTCGACAGCTGGGCCAACGCGTCGGCGGGCAGTTGGCGCAGACCGAGTGCGCCGACGGTGGCGACGGGCGCGCCGGCGGTGTCGGCGACGGTGACGGACACCGCGCCCTCCCCGGCGGCGGCGATCCGCACGCGCAGGGCGGCGGCGCCGGCGCTGTGCAGGGTCACGCCGGACCAGCTGAACGGCAGCCAGGGGCCGCCGTCGCCGGCGTCCAGGAACCCGCCGAGCGCGATGGCGTGCAGGGCGGAGTCGAGCAGGGCCGGATGGAGGCCGAACTCGGCTGCCCGGGCCGCGGTTTCGAGGGGCAGGGCGACCTCGGCGTACAGGGCGTCGGCGGTGCGCCATGCGGAGCGCAGGCCGCGGAAGGCGGGCCCGTAGTCGAGGCCGAGGGCGCCGAGGTCGGCGTACAGCCGCGAGGTGTCGACGCTCTCGGCGCCGGCCGGCGGCCAGGCGGTCAGGTGCTCTCCGGTGACGGCCGGCTGCCGGGTGAGCAGGCCGGAGGCGTGCCGGGTCCAGGCGTCGTCCAGTGCCGCGTCGGCGGGCCGCGAGTACACGGTCACGGTACGGCCGTCCTCGCCGGTGCCCGCGACCACGACCCGGAGCTGGATCTCGGCGTCGTCGGACAGGACGAGCGGTGCCTCCAGGGTGAGGTCGGCCAGGTCCGGGTGGCCGGCCTCGTCGCCGGCGCGGACCGCCATCTCCAGCAGCGCGGTGCCGGGGACGACGACGGTGGAGCCGACGGCGTGGTCGGCGAGCCAGGGCTGCGCGGCGAGCGACAGGCGCCCGGTGAGGACCAGTCCGCCGTCGCCGGGCAGGGTGACGGCCGCGCCGAGCAGCGGGTGCCCGGCGTCTGTCAGGCCGACGGAGCCGGGGTCGGCGGGGGCCGCGGTGGTCGGCTCCAGCCAGTACCGCTCGCCCTGGAACGGGTAGGTCGGCAGCGGCACCCGGTCCGTGGCGCGGCCGGCGAACACGGCGTCCCAGTCGGGGCGCACGCCGTGCACGACGAGCCGGCCGAGGGAGGTCAGGACGCGGGCGGCGCCGCCGTCGTCGCGGCGCAGGGTGCCGGTGACGACGGCGGTGTCGGCGCCGGCGCCGGTGAGGGTGTCGGTGAGGCCGACGGTCAGCACGGGGTGCGGGGAGCACTCGACGAACACGGTGTGACCGCTGTCGGCGAGGGCACGCACGGCGGGTTCGAAGCGGACGGTGTGCCGCAGGTTGCGGTGCCAGTACGTGGCGTCCATCTCGTGCCCGTCGATGAGCCGGTCCTCCAGGGTGGAGTGCAGCGGGACGCGTCCGGCGCGGGGGCGTACGGGGGCGAGGATCTCCTCCAGTTCCTCCCGCAGGGACTCGACGTGGGCGGAGTGGGAGGCGTAGTCGACGGGGATGCGGCGGGCGCGGACGCCGTCGTTCTCGCAGGTCTCCAGCAGGGCGTCGAGGGCGTCCGGGTCGCCGGAGACGACGGTGGAGGCGGGCCCGTTGACGGCGGCGACCGAGATCTGGTCGGGCCAGCGCTCCAGCAGCTCCTCGACGCGGGCGGCGGGCAGCGGCACGGACACCATGCCGCCGGTGCCGGCGAGCCTGACCAGGGCGCGGCTGCGCAGGGTGACGACGCGGGCGGCGTCCTCGACGCTGAGCGCGCCGGCCACGCAGGCGGCGGCGATCTCGCCCTGGGAGTGTCCGACGACGGCGGACGGGACGACACCGAGGGACTCCCACAGCGCGGCCAGCGACACCATCACGGCCCACAGGGCGGGCTGGACGACGTCCACGCGCTCCAGTGAGGCGGCGCCGTCGGCTCCGCGCAGCACGTCGAGCAGCGACCAGTCGGTGTGGGCGTCGACGGCGGCGGCGCACTCCTCGATCCGCGCCCGGAACACCTCGGAGGTCTCCATGAGGTCGCGGGCCATGCCGGCCCACTGCGAGCCCTGCCCGGGGAAGACGAACACGGTCTTGCCGACGGGCCCGGCGAGCCCTTCCTCGACCCCGGCGGCGGGTGTGCCGTCGGCGAGGTCGGCGAGGCCCCGCAGCAGCTGGGTGCCGTCGTCGCCGACGAGGACGGCCCGGTACTCGAAGGGGGTGCGGGTGGTGGCCAGGGAGTGGCCGACGCGGGCGAGTTCGGCGGCGCCGAGGTCCCGCCCGGCCAGCTGCCCGCGCAGCCGGCGAGCCTGCTCGCGCAGCGCCTCGGGGGTGCGGGCGGTCAGCAGCCACGGCACGGGGCCGGCGGCCCGCTCGCGCTGCTCGGGTACGGCGGCGGGGGCGGGCGCCTCCTCGAGGATGACATGGGCGTTGGTGCCGCTGAAGCCGAACGCGGACACACCGGCCCGGCGCGATGTCCCCTCGCGGCGCGGCCAGGGCCGGGCCTCGGTGAGCAGGCGTACGGCACCGGCCTCCCAGTCGATGTGCGAGCTGGGCTCGTCGACGTGCAGGGTCGCGGGCAGTTCCTCGTGGCCGAGGGCCTCGACCATCTTGATGACCCCGGCGATGCCCGCGGCGGCCTGGGTGTGGCCCAGGTTGGACTTGACCGACCCGAGCCACAGGGGCGCGTCCGGGGAGCGGTCCTGCCCGTAGGTGGCGAGCAGGGCCTGCGCCTCGATGGGGTCGCCCAGTTTCGTGCCGGTGCCGTGCGCCTCGACGGCGTCGACGTCGGCGGGCGCGAGGCCGGCGGTGGCCAGGGCCTGCCGGATGACGCGCTGCTGGGAGGGGCCGTTGGGGGCGGTGAGACCGTTGCTGGCGCCGTCCTGGTTGAGGGCGCTGGCGCGGACGACGGCGAGGATGTCGTGCCCGTGGCGCCGCGCGTCGGACAGCCGCTCCACGAGGACCATGCCGACGCCCTCGGCCCAGCCGGTGCCGTCGGCGGACTCGGCGAAGGCCTTGCAGCGGCCGTCGGCGGCGAGCCCGCGCTGCCGGCTGAAGTCGACGAATGTGTCCGGGGTGGCCATCACCGTGACGCCGCCGGCCAGTGCGAGGTCGCACTCGCCGCGCTGCAGGGCCTGGACGGCCATGTGCAGGGCGACCAGGGACGAGGAGCAGGCGGTGTCGACGGTGACGGCGGGGCCTTCGAGTCCGAGGACGTAGGAGATGCGGCCGGAGGCCACGCCGCCGGAGGTGCCGGTGCCGAGGAAGCCCTCGACGCCGTCGGGCAGGTGGCTGTATCCGGCGCCGTTGCCGTAGTCGTGGTAGATCAGGCCGGCGAAGACGCCGGTGCTGCTGCCGCGCAGGGTGTGCGGGTCGATGCCGGCGCGCTCCAGGGCCTCCCAGGACGTCTCGAGGAGCAGTCGCTGCTGCGGGTCCATGGCGAGGGCCTCGCGGGGGCTGATGCCGAAGAACGCGGCGTCGAACAGCGGGGCTTCGGGCAGGAAGCCACCCTGGTCGGTGTAGCTGGTGCCGGGGCGTTCGCCGGTCGGGTCGACGACCGCCTCGATGTCCCAGCCGCGGTCGTCGGGCATGGCGCCCATGGCGTCTTCACGGGTGGTGAGCAGCCGCCACAGGTCCTCGGGTGAGCGGACCCCGCCGGGGAAGCGGCAGGCCATGGAGACGATGGCGATGGGCTCGTCCGTGCCGAGGGCCGGGCCGGTGGTCCGGGCCGCGGCGGGCAGCGAGCCGACGAGTTCCTCGCGCAGGTAGCCGGCCAGGGCTTCTGGTGCCGGGTAGTCGAAGACCAGCGTGGCCGGCAGGCGCAGCCCGCAGGCCGCGGCGAGCCGGTTGCGGAACTCGACCCCGGTGAGCGAGTCGAAGCCCAGGTCCTTGAAGGCCTGCGTGACGTCGACGGCCTCGGGCCCCGAGTGGCCGAGGACCGCCGCGGCGTGGGTGCGGACGACCCCCAGCAGCAACGCGTGCTGCTCGTCGGCGCCCAGCCCGGTGAGCCGCGCGGCCAGCTCCCCGCCTCCGGCGGCCTTCTCGGCTGCGCGGGCGGTGCGCCGTACCGGGGTGCGCACCAGGGCGTGCAGCAGCGCGGGCACCTCCTCGGGCGCCGCGGACGCGGGCAGGTCCAGGTGCATGGGCACGAGGGCGGCGTGCGGCAGGGCGAGCGCGGTGTCGTACAGGGCGAGACCCTCGTCGCCGGTGAGCGCGGCGGCGCCCGAGCGGGCCATACGGGCGCGCTCGGCCTCGTCCAGGCCTTCCGCCATGCCGCCGCCCTCGGCGGCCCACAGCCCCCAGCCGAGCGAGAGGCCCGGCAGGCCCTGGGCGCGCCGGTGGGCGGCGAGGGAGTCCAGGTAGGCGTTGGCGCCGGCGTAGTTGGCCTGCCCCGGGTTGCCGAAGGTGCCGGCGGCGGAGGAGAACAGCACGAACGCGGAGAGGTCGGAGAGCCGGGTCAGCTCGTGCAGATGCCGTGCGGCGTCCGCCTTCGGGGCGAGGACCTTGTCGAGCCGCTCGGGGGTGAGCGAGCCGAGGACACCGTCGTCGAGGACGCCGGCGACGTGCACGACCGCGGTCAGCGGGTGCGCTTCGGGTACGGCGGCAAGGGCGGCGGCGACGGCGTCCCGGTCGGCGGTGTCGCAGGCGACGAGGCCGACCTCCGCGCCCAACGCCCGTATCTCCTCGGCGAGTTCTTCGGCGCCGGGCGCCCGGGCGCCGCGCCGGCTGGCCAGCAGCAGCCGCCGTACGCCGTGCTCGGTGACCAGGTGCCGGGCGAGCAGCCCGCCGAGCGCGCCGGTCGCACCCGTGACGAGGACGGTGCCGTCCGGGTTGAGCGGCGCGGGCACGGTCAGCACGAGCTTGCCGGTGTGCCGGGCCTGCCCCATGACGCGCAGCGCCTCCGGGGCCTCGCGCACGTCCCACGCGGTGACCGGGAGCGGACGCAGCGCGCCGCTCTCGAAAAGGGCGAACAGTTCGCCGTACATCTCCTGGATCCGGTCGGGTCCGGCGTCCATGACGTCGAACGCCCGGTACACCACGCCCGGATGCGCGGCGGCGACCGCGTCGGCCTCGCGGATGTCGGTCTTGCCCATCTCGACGAACCGGCCGCCGCCCGGCAGCAGCCGCAGGGAGGCGTCCACGAACTCCCGTGCCAGGGAGTCGAGTACGACGTCCATGCCGCGCCCGCCGGTGGCCTCCAGGAAGTGCTGCTCGAACTCCAGCGTGCGGGAGTTGGCGATACGGTCCTCGTCGACGCCGAGGGCGCGCACGGCGGCCCACTTGGCGGGGCTGGCCGTGCCGTACACCTCGGCGCCCAGGTGCCGGGCGAGCTGGACGGCGGCGGTGCCGACACCGCCGGCGGCGGCGTGCACCAGGATGGACTCGCCGGCGGTGAGGCCGGCCAGGTCGACCAGGGCGTAGTAGGCGGTCAGGTAGACGACGGGCGCGGCGGCGGCCTCGGCGAACGTCCACGTGGACGGCATCGCGGAGACGAGCCGGTGGTCGACGACCGCGAGCGGCCCGAACGCCCCGGAGAACAGGCCCATCACCCGGTCCCCGACGGCGAACCGGTCCACGCCCGGACCGGTCTCCACCACGACACCGGCCGCTTCCAGGCCGAGCCGCCCGGCGTCGCCCGGGTACATGCCGAGGACGTTCATGACGTCGCGGAAGTTGACGCCCGCGGCGCGGATCGCGACCCGGATCTGCCCCTCGGCGAGCGGAGCGGCGGCCTCGGGGAAGTCCGTGACGTAGAGGCTGTCCAGGGTGCCGGTGGGGGTGAAGTCGAGCCGCCAGGGCGTGTCGCCCTCGGGCAGGCTCAGCTCGGCGCCGACGTCACGGACGAGCCGGGGCGCCAGCGTCTTCCCGGCTCGCAGGGCGAGTTGCGGCTCGTCGCCGCCGGTCAGGGCGGGCAGCAGGGCGTCGGCGGACTCGGCGGAGGTGTCGAGGTCGACCAGGACGATCCGCCCGGGGTGCTCGGACTGGGCGGACCGGGCGAGGCCCACCACGGCGGCGGCCGCCGGGTCGGGCACCCGGTCGCCGGCCGCGGCGGCCACGGCACCGGAGGTGACGAGCACGAGCCGGGCGCCGTCGGGCCGGGCGCCCTCCAGCCATTCCTGGATGATTTCCAGGGCGCGGTGGACGGCTTCGCGCGGTTCGAGACCGCCGGTGACGAAGGTGGCGAAGGTCAGCTGAGCGTCGTCGTCGCTCAGGGTGTGCCGTCCGCCGGCCTGCCCGATCACGTCGAGGAGTCCGAGCGGGTCCGGCCCGATGACGCGGCAGGTGACGGGCTCGGTGTTGGTGCCGGCCGGGGCGGCCTTCTGCCAGTCCAGCCGGAACAGCGAGTCGTGCGTCCGCGCTGCCGCGGGCGCGGTGGGCAGGGCGCGCAGGGCCAGGCAGCCGACGGTGGCGACGGGCGCCCCGGCCGGGTCCGCGAGGTCGATCCGGTACCCCGTGCCCTCGCCCGCGATGCGCACCCGCAGCGCGGAGGCACCGGCCGCGTGCAGCGCGAAGTCGGTCCACGAGAAGGGCAGTCGGGCGCCCTCGGTGTCGTCGTCGAGCAGGCCGATGGCGTGCAGGGAGGCGTCCAGGAGCGCCGGGTGGATGCCGTAGCCCTGGGTGTCGGTGCCCTCGGGCAGCGCGACCTCGGCGTAGACGGTGCCGTCGGCCGCACGCCAGGCGGCGGTCACACCCTGGAAGAGGGGGCCGTACTCCAGTCCGATGCCGGCCAGGTCGTCGTACAGGCCGGTGGTGTCGACCGGCTCGGCACCGGCCGGTGGCCAGGCGGTGAGGTCGGGGCCGGGCTGGACGGGCTCGGCGGCGAGGGCGCCCTCGGCGTGCAGGGTCCAGACGTCCTCGCCCTCCGGGCGGGAGTGGATGGTGACCGCGGGCTCGTCGCCCTCGCCGAGCCGGACGCCGACGCGCAGCGCGACACCGCCGCGCTCGTCGAGCAGGAGCGGGGCGTGCAGGGTCAGGTCGCGGACGGTGCCGCAGCCGACCTGGTCACCGGCGCGTACGGCGATCTCGACGAGCGCGGCGCCGGGCACGATGACGGCCCCGTTCACGGCGTGCTCGGCCAGCCACGGGTGCGTGGCCAGGGACAGCCGGCCGGTGAACAACACCCCTTCGGCGTCCGGCAGTTCCATGGCGCCGGCGAGAATCCGGTGCCCCGCCGCGGTCAGCCCGATCCCGGCCGCGTCCGTCGCGGCGTACGGGGCGGTCGTCGGCCAGTACCTCTCGTGCTGGAAGGCGTAGGTCGGCAGCTCGACGTGCCGTACGGCGGTGTCGGCGTAGAAGGCCTGCCAGTTCACCTCTCCCCCGGCACACTGCAGCCGGGCGAGAGCCTCGACGAGGGCCTGGGGCTCGCCGCGGTCGCGGCGCAGGGCCGGGATGGCACAGGGGTCGGCGACCATCGGGGTGAGGGCGGCGTCCGGCCCGATTTCGAGGAAGGCGCCGGTGCCCTGGGCGTCGAGGGTGGTGACGGCGTCGGCGAAGCGGACGGCCTCGCGGACGTGCCGGACCCAGTACGACGGCTGGGACAGCTCCTCGTAGGACACCGCCTCGCCGGTGAGCGTCGACACGATCGGCAACGTCGTTTCGGCATAGGTGAGTTGTGCGGTGGTCTGCTCGAACTCGGCGAGCATCGGCTCCATCAGCGGCGAGTGGAACGCGTGGCTGACGGTCAGCCTCTTCGTCTTCCGGCCGGCCGCCGAGAAGTGCGCGACGACCTCGTCCACGCCCGCCTCCGGGCCGGAGACGACGATCGCGGACGGCCCGTTCACGGCCGCGACACCGGTGCCCTCGGGCAGCACCGGCAGGACCTCCTCCTCGGTGGCCTGCACGGCGGCCATCGCACCCCCGGACGGGAGCCGCTGCATCAAACGGCCACGGGCAGCGACCAGCTTCGCCGCGTCTTCGAGCGACCACAACCCGGCCACATGCGCGGCGGCCAGCTCACCGATGGAATGCCCGGCCAGCACGTCCGGCCGCACACCCCACGCCTCCAGCAGCCGGAACAGCGCGACCTCCAGGGCGAAGAGTGCGGGCTGTGTGTAACCGGTCTCGTCCAGCCCCTCCCCGCCGAACATCACCTCCTTCAGCGGACGCTCCAGGTGCACGTCCAGCGCTGTGCACACCTCGTCCAGCGCGGCCGCGAACACCGGGAACGCCTCGTACAGCTCCCGGCCCATCCCGGGCCGCTGGCTGCCCTGACCCGTGAACAGGAACGCGGTCGCACCGCCCTTCGCGGCGGTCGTGTCCTCGCGGGTGAGTGCCTCGAGGCCGGCCAGCAGGCCGTCGCGGTCGGCGGCCACGGTGCCCGCGCGGTACGGCAGCGCCGAGCGGCCGGTGGCCAGGGCGCGGCCGATTTCCGCGGGGGCCAGCTCCGGGTGGGCGGTGGCGAAGTCGAGCAGGCGGGCGGCCTGGGCGCGGACGGCCTCGGCGGTCCTGCCGGAGACGATCCAGGGAACGACCGGCAGGGCGGCCGTCTCAGCGGCTCCCGTCGGCTCCTCGGCGGGTGCCTCCTCCACGATGACGTGGGCGTTGGTGCCGCTGATGCCGAAGGAGGAGACACCGGCGCGCCGGGTCCGCTCCCCCGCCTTCCAGGGCCGGGTCTCGGTCAGCAGCTCGACCGCGCCCGCCGACCAGTCCACGTGGGTAGAGGGGGTGTCGACGTGCAGGGTGCGCGGCAGTTCCTCGTTGCGCAGGGCGAGGACCATCTTGATGATCCCGGCCACGCCCGCGGCGGCCTGGGTGTGGCCCAGGTTGGACTTGACCGACCCGAGCCACAGCGGCGCGTCCGGGGAACGGTCCTGGCCGTAGGTGGCCAGCAGCGCCTGCGCCTCGATCGGGTCGCCGAGCCTGGTGCCCGTGCCGTGCGCCTCCACGGCGTCGACCTGCTGCGGGGTGAGCCGGGCGGCGGCCAGGGCCTGGCGGATGACGCGCTGCTGGGAGGGGCCGTTGGGGGCGGTGAGACCGTTGCTGGCGCCGTCCTGGTTGATGGCCGAGCCGCGGACGATCGCGAGCACGCGGTGGCCGTTGCGGCGGGCGTCGGAGAGCTTTTCGAGGACGAGCATGCCGACGCCCTCGCCCCAGCCGGTGCCGTCGGCGGCCTCGGCGAACGGCTTGCAGCGGCCGTCGGGGGCCAGCCCCCGCTGCCGGCTGAAGTCCACGAACGTGTCCGGTGTCGCCATGACGGTGACACCGCCGGCCAAGGCCAGTGTGCACTCGCCGCCGCGTAGCGCCTGCGCGGCCAGGTGGACGGCCACCAACGACGAGGAGCAGGCGGTGTCGACGGTGACGGCGGGGCCTTCGAGACCGAACGCGTACGAGACCCGGCCGGAGGCGATGCTGCCGCCGACGCCGAGGAATCCCTCCAGGTCGTCGGTGGCGCGCTCCAGAACCTCACTGTAGTCGTGGTACATGACGCCGGCGAAGACGCCGGTGGCGCTGCCGCGCACGGTGGCGGGGTCGATCCCGGCCCGCTCGAAGGCCTCCCAGGACGTCTCCAGCAGCAGCCGGTGCTGCGGGTCCATCGCCAGCGCCTCGCGCGGGCTGATGCCGAAGAAGGCGGGGTCGAACTCGGCGGCCTGGGTGAGGAACCCTCCCTCGACCGAGTAGGTACGGCCGACCGCGTCGGGGTCGGGGTCGTACAGGTTCTCCGTGTCCCAGCCGCGGTCCTCGGGGAACCGGCTGATGGCGTCACCGCCGGAGGCCAGCAACTTCCACAGGTCCTCGGGCGAGTCGACGCCTCCGGGGTAGCGGCAGGCCATGCCGACGATGGCGATCGGCTCGTGGGCGGAAGCGGTCAGGCGGCGGTTCTGCTCGCGCAGCCGCTCGGTCTCCTTCAGCGACGCCCGGAGAGCCTCGACGATCTTCTCGTTCTGTGCAGACACCTTCTGTCCAGACACCTGTTACCTCATCCCATCCGCGTCACGCGTAGTCAGCCGCGTCATCAGAAGTCCGATCCTTCGAGCGCCATCGAGATGAGGCTCTCTGCATCCATGTCGTCGATGTCGTCGACGGTCGCTCCGGCCTCGCCGGCCGGGTCGTCCGCCGACAAGGGCGCCGCCGCGGACTCGGGGCGGTGGCCCGCGAGTTCGAGCAGCGCGTCCAGCAGGCCCGCGTCCCTGAGCCGGGCCAGCGGTATCGCCCGCAGGGTCGCCCGCACGCTCTCCTCGTACGCCGCGTCGCCAGTGTCGGCGGCGTCCTCGGGAACCAGCTGCCCGAGCAGGAATCCGGCGAGTTCGGCCGGGGTCGGGTAGTCGAAGACGAGCGTCGCCGGCAGGCGCACCCCCGCCTCCGCACCCAGGGCGTTGCGCAGTTCGACCGCGGTGAGCGAGTCGAACCCGAGTTCCTTGAAGGGCTTGTCCGGCGTGATCTCCGGGGCCCCGGCGCCGCCGGCCGTACCGAGGACGGCGGTGACGTGCCGTTCGACCACGTCGAGGACCAGCCGCCGCCGGTCGGGCCCGGCGAGCCCCGCCAGCCGCTGCGCCAGCTCCTGTCCGCCCGCGGCCCCGGTGCGGGCGGCGGCAGCGGACCGGCGTACGGCGGCCGGCCGCACCAACTGGGCGAACAACGGCGGGACCTGGTCCCCCGCCGTGCGGACGAGCGCGGGCAGGTCGAGTCCGGCCGGAACCAGCGTCGCGCGGTCCGCCGCGACCGCGGCGTCCAGCAGGGCCATGCCTTCCGCCACCTCGAGGGGGCGGACACCGGACCGTGCCATGCGGTCGCTGTCGGCCTCGGTGAGGGCGGCGCCCATTCCGCCGGCCTCCGGCGCCCACAGCCCCCACGCCAGCGAGGTGGCGGGCAGCCCCTGGGCGCGCCGCTCGGCGGCGAGGGCGTCCAGGGCGGCGTTGGCGGCGGCGTAGGCGCCCTGTCCCGGGCCGCCCAGCACACCGGCGGCCGAGGAGTAGAGCACGAAGGCTTCCAGCTCGTGCCCGGCCGTCAGCTCGTGCAGGTGCCGGGCCGCGTCGGCCTTGGGGGCCCGCAGGGCGTCCAGCGCCTCAGGGGTGAGCGAGGCGATCGTCGCGTCCCGCACCACGCCAGCGGTGTGGACGACGGCGCTGATGCCGGGGTGTGCGGCGAGGAGCCCGGCGAGGGCGGTGCGGTCGGTGACGTCGCAGGCGACGGTCTCCACCCGGGCGCCCAAACCCTCCAGTTCGGCGGCGAGTTCCCCGGCGCCGGGTGCGTCCGGCCCCCGCCGGCTCGTGAGCAGCAGGCTCCGTACACCGTGGCGGGTGACCAGATGGCGCGCGGTGAGCGCGCCGAGGCCGCCGGTGCCGCCGGTGATGAGGGTGGTGCCGGTGACGGGCCAGGCGGCGGTGGCCGCGGCCGTCTCCCGGGCCAGGCGCGGCGCCTGGAACCGGCCATCGGCGTAGGCGAGTTCGGGCTCGCCGGCCGGGATGCGCCCGGGCAGGCCCTCGGCCGTGTCGAGGAGGGTGATCCTTTCGGGGTGTTCTGCCTGGGCGGCCCGGATCAGCCCACGGATGGCGGACTGCTCGGGGTCGGTGGCCGCCTCGCGGGTGACCACGAGCAGGCTGTCCTCGCCCTCCAGGTGGGCCTGGAGCCGCGACAGCAGACCGGCGGCGGTGGGAGCCTGGAGGACCGTGTACGACGCCGTCGGCTCGCTCGCCTCCCCGGTGACCGGAACCCAGTCGACCCGGTACAGGTCACGGACGCCCGCGGCCTCCGCCGCCAGCGGACGCAGGGCCAGCGCCCCCACACTGACCACCGGGGAGCCGGCCAGGTCGGCGGCGTCGATCCGGAACCCCGAGCCGCTTCGTGCGATACGGACCCGCAGCGCCGGGGCGCCGGTGGCGTGCAGAGCGAAGTCCGTCCACGAGAACGGCAGTCGAGCGGTGTCGTCGTGGTCCTCCAGCAGGCTGATGGCGTGCAGGGAGGCGTCGAGGAGAGCCGGGTGGATGCCGTACCCGTCCGTGTCGGTGCCCTCGGGGAGGGAGACCTCGGCGTACACGATGTCGTCCCCGCCCCGCCAGGCCGCCGTGGCGCCCTGGAAGAGGGGGCCGTACTCCAGACCCATGGCCGACAGGTCGTCGTACAGGGTGGTGGTGTCGACGGGGTCGGCGCCGGCCGGGGGCCAGACGGTGAGGTCGGTGGCGGGTTCGACGGTCCCGGCGGAGAGGACGCCTTCGGCGTGAAGGGTCCAGGTGTCCGCGCCGTCGGGGCGGGAGTGGACGGTCAGCGCCGGTTCGTCGCCCTCGCCGACGCGGACGCGAAGAGCCACAGCGCTACCGGCCGGTACGACGAGGGGGGCGTGCAGGGTCAGGTCGCGGACGGTGCCACGGCCGACCTGGTCACCGGCGCGTACGGCGATCTCGACGAGCGCGGCGCCGGGCACGATGACCGTGCCGTTCACGGCGTGCTCGGCCAGCCAGGCGTGGGTGGCGAGCGACAGCCGGCCGGTGAACAACACCCCGTCGGAATCCGGCAGTTCCACAGCCGCGCCCAGCAGCGGGTGCCCGGCGTCCGACTGGCCGAAGCCCGTGGCCGTACGCGCGCCCGTGTCCGCGAGCCAGTAGCTCCCGTGCTGGAAGGCGTAGGTGGGCAGGTCGACGGACAGGCTGCCGGTCTCCGCGAAGAAGGCGGTCCAGTCGACCACCGGCATGCGCGTGAGGGCTTCGACGAGGGCCTGGGGCTCGGTGCGGTCGCGGCGGAGGGTCGCCACCGCCCGGGGATCGGCCACCATCGCGGTGAGTACGGCGTCGGGGCCCAGCTCCAGGAACGTCCCGACGCCCTGGGCGTCCAGGGTGGTGACGGCGTCGGCGAAGCGGACGGCCTCACGGACGTGCCGGACCCAGTACGACGGCTGCGAGAGTTCCTCGTACGAGGCGGCCTGGCCCGTCAGCGTGGAGACGATCGGGTACTTGGGCTCGCGGTAGGTGAGTTGTGCGGCGGTCTGCTCGAACTCGGCGAGCATCGGCTCCATAAGCGGCGAGTGGAACGCGTGGCTGACGGTCAGCCTCTTCGTCTTCCGTCCGGCCGCCGCGAAGTGCGCGACGACCTCGTCCACGCCCGCCTCCGGGCCGGAGACGACGATCGCGGACGGCCCGTTCACGGCCGCGACACCGGTGCCCTCGGGCAGCACCGGCAGGACCTCCTCCTCGGCGGCCTGCACGGCGGCCATGGCGCCGCCCGCCGGGAGCCGCTGCATCAAACGGCCACGGGCAGCGACCAGCTTCGCCGCGTCTTCGAGCGACCACAACCCGGCCACATGCGCGGCGGCCAGCTCACCGATGGAATGCCCGGCCAGCACGTCCGGCCGCACACCCCACGCCTCCAGCAGCCGGAACAGGGCCACTTCCAGAGCGAAGAGTGCGGGCTGTGTGTAACCGGTCTCGTCCAGCCCCTCCCCGCCGAACATCACATCCCTCAGCGGACGCTCCAGATACACGTCCAGCGCGGCGCACACCTCATCCAGCGCGGCGGCGAACACCGGGAACGCCTCGTACAGCTCCCGGCCCATCCCGGGCCGCTGGCTGCCCTGCCCCGTGAACAGGAACGCCGGCGAACCCGTCGTGGCGAACGGCGTCACCGCACCACCGGCGATGGCCTCCAGTCCGTCCAGCAGGCCCGCCCGGTCGCCCGCCACGGCGGCCGCCCGGTAGGCGAACGAGGCTCGGCGGGAGGTGAGCGAGGCCGCGATGTTCGTGGAGTCCAGCTCGGGGTGTTCCGTGGCGAAGTCGAGCAGGCGGGCGGCCTGGGCGCGGACGGCCTCGGCCGTCTTGCCGGAGACGATCCATGGCAGGGCCGGCAGCCGGCGGGCCGAGGAGTCCGGCTCGGTGGTGGCCTCGGCGGGTGCCTCCTCGATGATCACGTGGGCGTTGGTGCCGCTGATACCGAAGGAGGAGACACCGGCGCGCCGGGTCCGCTCCCCCGCCCGCCACGGCCGGGTCTCGGTCAGCAGTTCCACCGCGCCCGCCGACCAGTCCACGTGGGTAGAGGGGGTGTCGACGTGCAGGGTGCGCGGCAGTTCCTCGTTCCGCAGGGCGAGGACCATCTTGATGATCCCGGCCACGCCCGCGGCGGCCTGGGTGTGGCCCAGGTTGGACTTGACCGACCCGAGCCAGAGCGGCGCGTCCGGGGAACGGTCCTGCCCGTAGGTGGCCAGCAGCGCCTGCGCCTCGATCGGGTCACCGAGCCTGGTGCCCGTGCCGTGCGCCTCCACCGCGTCGACCTGCTGCGGGGTGAGCCGGGCGGCGGCCAGGGCCTGGCGGATGACGCGCTGCTGGGAGGGGCCGTTGGGGGCGGTGAGACCGTTGCTGGCGCCGTCCTGGTTGATGGCCGAGCCGCGGACGATCGCGAGCACGCGGTGGCCGTTGCGGCGGGCGTCGGAGAGCTTTTCGAGGACGAGCATGCCGACGCCCTCGCCCCAGCCGGTGCCGTCGGCGGCCTCGGCGAACGGCTTGCAGCGGCCGTCGGGGGCCAGCCCCCGCTGCCGGCTGAAGCCGACGAACGTCTCCGGTGTCGCCATGACGGTGACACCGCCGGCCAGGGCCAGTGTGCACTCGCCGCCGCGCAGCGCCTGCGCGGCCAGGTGGACGGTGACCAGGGAGGACGAGCAGGCCGTGTCGACGGTGACCGCCGGGCCCTCGAGGCCGAGGACGTAGGCGACGCGTCCCGAGGCGACGCTGCCGGAGCTGCCGGTGCCGAGGTAGCCCTCCAGGTCGGCCGGGTAGCCGTTGAGCCGGATGCCGTAGTCGTTGTACATGACGCCGGCGAAGACGCCGGTGGCGCTGCCGCGCACGGTGGCGGGGTCGATCCCGGCCCGCTCGAAGGCCTCCCAGGACGTCTCCAGCAGCAGCCGGTGCTGCGGGTCGGTGGCCAGCGCCTCGCGCGGGCTGATGCCGAAGAACGCGGGGTCGAAGTCGGCGGCCTGGGCGAGGAATCCGCCGTGGCGGGCGTACGTCTTGCCGACGGCTTCGGGGTCGGGGTCGTACAGGCCGGCGACGTCCCAGCCGCGATCGGTGGGCAGCGGGCTGATGGCGTCGCCGCCCGCGGCGAGCAACTGCCACAGGTCCTCGGGCGAGTTGACGCTTCCGGGGTAGCGGCAGGCCATGCCGACGATCGCGATCGGCTCGTCGGTGGCGGCTGTCACAGCGAGGGCCGCGCCCTGAGCCGCGTCAGCGCCGGTATCGGGGCCGACCAGTTCGGTCAGCAGGTAGTCGGCGACGGCGCCCGGGCTCGGGTAGTCGAAGACGAGCGTGGCGGGCAGCCGTACGCCGGTGTCGGCGGCGAGCGCGTTGCGGAACTCGACGGCGGTGAGCGAGTCGAAGCCCAGCTCGGTGAAGGCCGCGTCGGTGGACACGGCGTGCGCCCCGGAGAAGCCGAGCACGGCCGCCGCATGCTTGCGGGCCAGGTCGAGCAGCAGCTCGCGGCGGGCGGCGGTGTCGGGCAGGGCCGCCAGTCGGTCCTGGAGGGTGGTGCCGGACGGACGCCCGGCGTCCGCCGCGAGCGACGCCCGTGCGGCACGGCGGGTCCGGGGCCGGACCAGGTCGCGCAGGAGGGCCGGGGTGTTCTCCGCGTCCCAGGCGCCCAGGTCGAGCTTGACGGGGACGAGGTGCGGACGGCTCTCCGCCGCTGCCAGCGCCGCGTCGAAGAGGGCCGTACCCTCCTCTGCTCCGATGGCTCCGACTCCCGCGCGCGCCATGCGCTCGAGGTCGGTCGCGGTGAGTCCGGCGCCCATGCCGCCGGCGTCGGGGGCCCACAGGCCCCAGCCGAGTGAGACCCCTGGCAGGCCCTCGGCCCGGCGCCGGGCGGCGAGGGCGTCCAGGTAGGCGTTGGCGGCGGCGTAGTTGGCCTGGCCGACGCCGTCGAAGCAACCGGCGGCGGAGGAGAACAGGACGAAGGCGGCGATGCTCCGGTCGGTGGTCAGTTCGTGCAGGTGCCGGGCGGCCTCGGCCTTCGGCGCCCAGACGGTGTCCAGGCGCTCCGGGGTGAGGTGTTCGACCGTCGTGTCGTCGAGGATGCCGGCGGTGTGGACGACGGCGGTGATGCCGGGGTGCGTGTCCAGCAGCTCCGCGACCGCGTGCCGGTCGGAGACGTCGCAGGCCTCGATCGTCACGTCCGCGCCCAACTCACGGAGACTCTCGGCGAGTTCGGCGGCACCGGGTGCGGCGGGGCCACGGCGGCTGGTGAGCAGCATGTCGCGGACCCCGTGGGCGGTGACCAGGTGGCGCGCGATGAGCGCGCCGAGGCCGCCGGTGCCGCCGGTGACGAGGGTGGTGCCGGCGGCGGGCCAGGCGGCGGTGGCCGCGGCCGTCTCCCGGGCCAGACGCGGCGCCTGGAACCGGCCACCGAGGTAAGCGAGTTCGGGCTCGCCCGCAGGGATGTACGGAGGCAGCTCGCCGCTGGTGTCGAGGAGCACGATCCGGTCCGGGTGCTCGGCCTGCGCGGCCCGGGCCAGGCCACGTACGGCGGCCTGGTCGGGGTCGGTGAGTGCGTCCCGGGTGACGACCAGCACGGGCTCCTCTCCCGCCAGCTCGGCCTGGAGCCGCGGGAGCAGGTCGGCGGCGGTGTCGGCCCGCAGGACCGTGTACGGGGCCGTGGCCTCGGTCGCCTGTACACCGACCGGCGTCCACTCCACCCGGTACAGATCGCGGACCGCGCCGCTGTCCGCGACCGCCAGGGGGCGCAGAACCAGCGTGCCCACGGTGGCGACCGGGGTACCGGTGGGGTCGGCCAGCTCCAGTCGCTGACCGGCCCCTTCCTTGGTGATCCGCACCCGCAGGGCCGAAGCCCCGGAGGCATGCAGGGTGACGTCGGACCAGGAGAAGGGCAGCTCCGCCCGCGAGGCGTCGGCGGACGGCCACAGCCCGATGGCGTGCAGGGAGGCGTCGAGCAGGGCGGGGTGGATGCCGAAGCCCTCGGTGTCGGTGCCCTCGGGGAGGGCGACCTCGGCGTACACCGACGTGCCGTCCGCCGCGCGCCAGGCGGCGGTGACGCCCTGGAAGAGCGGACCGTACTCCAGTCCGGCCGCGGCCAGTTCCTCGTACAGGTTCGCGGTGTCCACCGGCTCCGCACCGGCCGGCGGCCAGGCGGCGCCGAGGTCGGCGGCGGGCTGGACGGCCTCGGCCGCGAGAACACCCTCGGCGTGCAGCGTCCAGGCCTCCTCACCCTCCGGACGGGAGTGCACGGCAACGCTCGGCTCGTCACCTCCGCCGACGCGCGCCCGCAGGTCCACGGCGCGGTCGGCCGGTACGACGAGCGGGGCGTGCAGGGTCAGGTCACGGACGGTGCCGCGGCCAACCTCGTCCCCGGCCCGCACCGCCATGTCGACGAGCGCGGCACCGGGCAGGACGACCGTGCCGTTCACCGCGTGCTCGGCCAGCCACGGCTGCGTGGCCGACGACAGCCGACCGGTGAACAACACCCCTTCCGCATCCGGTAGTTCGACCATCGCACCGAGCAGCGGGTGTCCCGCCGCGGCGACTCCGGCGCCCCGCACGTCACCCACGTTGCCCGAGGAGGGCACGGGCCAGTAGCTCTCGTGCTGGAAGGGGTAGGTGGGCAGGTCGACGGCGTGGCGGCCGGGGCCGAAGTAGGCGGCCCAGTCGACCGACGGAAGCCGGGTCAAGGCCTCGACCAGGGCCTGCGGCTCGGACCGGTCCCGGCGCAGCCCCGCGACGAGCGTGGCCTCCGTGCCGGTGTCGGCGGCCATCGCGGTCAGCACGGCGTCCGGGCCCAGCTCAAGGAACGTCCCGACACACCGGCCGTCGAGGGTGGTGACGGCGTCGGCGAAGCGGACGGCCTCGCGGACGTGCCGGACCCAGTACGACGGGTCGGCGAGATCCTCGTACGACACCACCTCACCCGTCAGCGTCGACACGATCGCCAACGACGGCTCGTCATAGACCAGTTGGGCGGCGATCTGCTCGAACTCGGCGAGCATCGGCTCCATCAGCGGGGAGTGGAAGGCGTGGCTGACGGTGAGCTTCTTCGTCTTGCGGCCGGCCGCCGCGAAGTGCGCGACCACCTCCTCCACACCCGCCTCCGGACCGGACACGACAACCGACACCGGCCCGTTGACGGCGGCGATCCCCGTGCCCTCGGGCAGCACCGCGCGCACGTCGTCCTCGGTGGCCTGCACGGCGGCCATCGCACCCCCGGACGGGAGCCGCTGCATCAACCGGCCACGAGCCGCCACCAGCTTCGCCGCGTCCTCCAGCGACCACAGCCCGGCCACATGCGCGGCGGCCAGCTCACCGATGGAATGCCCGGCCAGCACATCCGGCCGCACACCCCACGCCTCCAGCAGCCGGAACAGGGCCACTTCCAGAGCGAAGAGAGCCGGCTGCGTGTAACCCGTCTCGTCCAGCCCCTCCCCGCCGAACATGACGTCCTTCAGCGGGCGTTCGAGATACGCGTCCAGCGCGGCGCACACCTCCTCCAGCGCGGCGGCGAACACCGGGAACGCCTCATACAGCTCCCGGCCCATCCCGGCCCGCTGGCTGCCCTGCCCCGTGAACAGGAACGCCAGCGAACCCCCGGCCGCCGACGGCACCACGGAACCGTTCGCGACCGCCTCGAGCCCGGCCAGCAGCCCTTCACGGTCACCGGCCACCACACCCGCACGGTAGGCGAACGCCGAGCGCTGAGTCGTCAGCGAGTAGGCGATGTCGACCGGGTCGGTCGCGGTTCCGTCGCCGAGGAAGCGCAGGAGTCGTACAGCCTGCTCACGCGCGGCCGCGGCGGTCTTGCCGGAGACGATCCACGGCACGACGGGCAGCGCGGCGGTCTCCACGGCCTCCGCGGGCTCCTCGGCCGGTGCCTCCTCCACGATGACGTGGGCGTTGGTGCCGCTGATGCCGAAGGAGGAGACACCGGCACGCCGGGTCCGCTGCCCCGCCCGCCACGGCCGGGCCTCCGTCAGCAGTTCCACCGCGCCCGCCGACCAGTCCACGTGCGAGGACGGGGTGTCGACGTTCAGGGTGCGCGGCAGCTCCTCGTTGTGCAGGGCCAGGACCGTCTTGATGATCCCGGCGACACCCGCGGCGGCCTGGGTGTGCCCCAGGTTGGACTTGACCGACCCGAGCCACAGGGGCTCCTCGCGGTCCTGGCCGTAGGTGGCGAGCAGCGCCTGCGCCTCGATGGGGTCACCGAGCCTGGTGCCCGTGCCGTGCGCCTCCACCGCGTCGACCTGCTGCGGGGTGAGCCGCGCGGCGGCCAGGGCCTGCCGGATCACCCGCTGCTGAGAGGGGCCGTTGGGGGCGGTGAGGCCGTTGCTGGCGCCGTCCTGGTTGACCGCGGAGCCGCGCACGACCGCGAGCACGCGGTGCCCGTTGCGGCGGGCGTCCGACAGCCGCTCCAGGACCAGGACACCGACACCCTCGCCCCACCCCGTACCGTCCGCGGCCTGGGCGAACGGCTTGCAGCGGCCGTCCGCCGCAAGACCCCGCTGACGGCTGAAGTCCACGAACGTGTCCGGAGTCGACATCACCGTCACCCCGCCGGCCAGCGCCAGCGAGCACTCGCCGCCCCGCAGCGCCTGCGCCGCCAGGTGCACGGCGACCAGCGACGACGAGCACGCCGTGTCCACCGTCACCGCCGGACCCTCCAGGCCCAGCGCGTACGACACCCGGCCGGAGGCGATGCTGCCGCCGACGCCCATGAAGCCCTCGGTGTCCTGGTGGGCGGAGCGTTCCAGGACGGTGGCGTAGTCGTGGTACATGACGCCCGTGAAGACGCCGGTGGCGCTGCCCCGCACGGCGGCCGGGTCGATCCCGGCGCGCTCGAAGGCCTCCCAGGACGTCTCCAGCAGCAGCCGGTGCTGCGGGTCCATCGCCAGCGCCTCGCGCGGGCTGATCCCGAAGAAACCGGCGTCGAACTCGGCGGCCTCGGCGAGGAATCCGCCGTACCGCGTGTAGGTCCTGCCGACGGCCTCCGGGTCGGGGTCGTACGACTCCTGCCACTGCGGCCCCCGGTCGGACGGGAACTCGGAGACGGCGTCACCGCCCGCCGCGAGCAGTGCCCACAGCTCCTCCGGCGAGCTCACCCCGCCGGGGTAGCGGCACGCCATGCCGACGATCACGACGGGGTCGCCGTCGGCGGCCGACGCCGTGCCGGCCGGGTCTGACGCCGCGTCGGACTCCTTGGCCTCTCCGACCAGTTCGGTGGCGAGGAAGCCCGCGACCGCGCTCGGCGTCGGATGGTCGAAGACGAGGGTCGCGGGCAGCCGGAGGCCTGCCTCGGCGCCGAGCCGGTTGCGGAACTCGACCGCCGTGAGGGAGTCGAAACCGAACTCCTTGAACGGCTTCTCGGGCGCGACCTCGCCCGCCCCGCCGAAACCGAGGACGGACGCGACGTGGCGGCGTACGAGATCGAGCAGGACGCGGGTGCGCTCGGCGCCCGGCAGGCGCTCCAGGCGGGCGCCCAGGTCTCCGGCCGAGGCCGCCCCGGCGGCCGCGACGGTCCTGCGCACGGCGGAGGGACGGACGAGCCCGTGCAGCACGCGGGGCAGTTCGCCGCGCCTGGCACGCTGTTCCAGGGCCCGGGCGTCCATGACGACGGGGAGCAGGTGGGCGTGCGGGGAGCCGGCGAGGGCCGCGTCCAGGAGAGCCAGGCCCCGCTCCGCGTCGAGCGGCAGGACGCCGACCCGGGCCATGCGGTCGATGTCGGCCGCGGTGAGACCGGCGCCCATGCCGCCGACCGACGGGTCCCACAGCCCCCAGGCCAGTGACACTCCGGGCAGCCCCTGCGCCTGCCGCTGGGCGGCGAGGGCGTCCAGGTAGGCGTTGGCGGCGGCGTAGTTGGCCTGTCCGGTGCCGTCGAAGGTGGCCGCGCTGGACGAGTAGAGGACGAAGGCGTCGAGGTCACGGTCGGCGGTCAGCTCATGCAGGTACCGGGCCGCACGCGCCTTCGGCGCCCACACCGACTCCAGGCGCTCCGGGCCCAGGTGCTCGACGGTCGCGTCGTCGACCACGCCCGCGGTGTGCACGACGGCCGTGATGTCCGCGTGGGCCGCGAACAGCCGTGCCAGCGCGTCCCGGTCGGAGACGTCACAGGCGACGGTCTCCACCCGGGCGCCGGCCTGAGCCAGCTCGGCGGCGAGTTCGGCGGCACCGGGCGCGTCGGCGCCGCGCCGGCTGGTGAGCAGCAGGCTGCGCACGCCGTGGGCGGTGACGAGATGGCGCGCGGTGAGCGCGCCGAGCCCGCCCGTGCCGCCGGTGACCAACACGGTGCCGGACGTGGACCAGGAGCCGTCCGCCGGCGCCGTCTCGCGGGCGAGCCGCGGAGTGGTGAACCTGCCTTCCGCGTAAGCGAGTTCCGGCTCACCGGTGGGCAGGTGCTCGGGGATGTCCCCGTCGGCGTCGAGCAGGACGATCCGGTCCGGATGCTCGGCCTGGGCGGCCCGGGTGAGGCCGCGGACGGCGGACTGCTCGGGATCGGTGCCGGCCCCGCGAGTGACGACGAGCAGAGGCCGGTCACTGCCCAGGCGGGCCTGGAGCCGCGGCAGCAGATCGGCGGCGGTGGCCGCCCGCAGGACGGTGTACGACGCCGTGGGCTCGGTCGCCTCGGACGAGACCGGGATCCAGTCGATCCGGTACAGGTCACGGACGGCACCCGTCTCCGTCTCCGCCGGCACCGCGGCGCGCAGGGCAAGCGTGCCGACGGTGGCCACCGGGGAGCCGGCCGGGTCGGCGAGGTCGAGCCGGTGGCCCGAGCCCGCGTCCGCGATCCGCACCCGCAGCGCCGAGGCGCCGGAGGCGTGCAGGGTGACGTCCGACCAGGAGAACGGCAGCTGAGCCGCGGAACCTTCCTCCTGCGCCAGGGTGATGGCGTGCAGGGAGGCGTCGAGCAGGGCGGGGTGGATGCCGAAGCCCTCGGTGTCGGTGCCCTCGGGGAGGGCGACCTCGGCGTACACCGACGTGCCGTCCGCCGCGCGCCAGGCGGCGGTGACGCCCTGGAAGAGCGGACCGTACTCCAGTCCGGCCGCGGCCAGTTCCTCGTACAGGTTCGCGGTGTCCACCGGCTCCGCACCGGCCGGCGGCCAGGCGGCGCCGAGGTCGGCGGCGGGCTGGACGGCCTCGGCCGCGAGAACACCCTCGGCGTGCAGCGTCCAGGCCTCCTCACCCTCCGGACGGGAGTGCACGGCAACGCTCGGCTCATCGCCCTCGCCCACACGGACACGAAGAGATACGGCGCTCTCGGCCGGTACGACGAGCGGGGCGTGCAGGGTCAGGTCACGGACGGTGCCGCGGCCAACCTCGTCCCCGGCCCGCAGGGCGATCTCCACCAAGGCCGCGCCCGGCAGTACGACGGTCCCGTGCACCGCGTGCTCGGCCAGCCAGGGCTGGACGGCCGGGGACAGCCGGCCGGTGAACAGCACCCCGTCGGAGTCCGGCAGCTCCACCGCCGCACTCAGCAGCGGGTGCCCGGCGTCCGTCTGCCCGGCGCCGACGACATCGCCGCGCGCCGCGCCCGCGTAGGCGTCGAGCCAGTACGGCTGGTGCTGGAAGGGGTAGGTGGGCAGGTCGACGGCGTGGCGGCCGGGGCCGAAGTAGGCGGCCCAGTCGACCGACGGAAGCCGGGTCAAGGCCTCGACCAGGGCCTGCGGCTCGGACCGGTCCCGGCGCAGCCCCGCGACGAGCGTGGCCTCCGTGCCGGTGTCGGCGGCCATCGCGGTGAGTACGGCGTCCGGGCCGAGCTCCAGGAAGCTCCGCACACCTCGACCGTCGAGGGTGGTGACGGCGTCGGCGAAGCGGACGGCCTCGCGGACGTGCCGGACCCAGTACGACGGGTCGGCGAGATCCTCGTACGACACCACCTCACCCGTCAGCGTCGACACGATCGCCAACGACGGCTCGTCGTAGACCAGTTGGGCGGCGATCTGCTCGAACTCGGCGAGCATCGGCTCCATCAGCGGGGAGTGGAAGGCGTGGCTGACGGTGAGCTTCTTCGTCTTCCGGCCGGCCGCCGAGAAGTGCGCGACCACCTCCTCCACACCCGCCTCCGGACCGGACACGACAACCGACACCGGCCCGTTGACGGCGGCGATCCCCGTGCCCTCGGGCAGCACCGCGCGCACGTCGTCCTCGGTGGCCTGCACGGCGGCCATCGCACCCCCGGACGGGAGCCGCTGCATCAGCCGGCCACGAGCCGCCACCAGCTTCGCCGCGTCCTCCAGCGACCACAGCCCGGCCACATGCGCGGCGGCCAGCTCACCGATGGAATGCCCGGCCAGCACATCCGGCCGCACACCCCACGCCTCCAGCAGCCGGAACAGGGCCACTTCCAGGGCGAAGAGAGCGGGCTGCGTGTAACCGGTCTCGTCCAGGCCTTCCCCGCCGAACATCACATCCCTCAGCGGACGCTCCAGATACACGTCCAGCGCCGCGCACACCTCCTCCAGCGCGGCCGCGAACACCGGGAACGCCTCATACAGCTCCCGGCCCATCCCAGGCCGCTGACTGCCCTGGCCCGTGAACAGGAACGCCAGCGAACCCCCGGCCGCCGACGGCACCACGGAACCGTTCGCGACCGCCTCGAGCCCGGCCAGCAGCCCCTCCCGGTCACCGGCCGCCACACCCGCCCGGTACACGAACGCCGACCGCTGAGTCGTCAGCGAGAAACCCACGTCCGCCGGGTCCAGCTCCGGGCGGGCCGTCGCGTACCCGAGCAGCCGTGCCGCCTGTCCGCGTGCCGCCTCGGCGGTCTTGCCGGAGACGATCCACGGCACCACCGGCAGAGCCACCGGCTCCACGGCCTCCGCGGGCTCCTCGGCCGGTGCCTCCTCCACGATGACGTGGGCGTTGGTGCCGCTGATGCCGAAGGAGGAGACACCGGCACGCCGGGTCCGCTCCCCCGCCCGCCACGGCCGGGCCTCCGTCAGCAGCTCCACCGCGCCCGCCGACCAGTCCACGTGGGTAGAGGGGGTGTCCACGTGCAGGGTGCGCGGCAGTTCCTCGTTCCGCAGGGCGAGGACCATCTTGATGATCCCGGCGACGCCCGCGGCGGCCTGCGTGTGGCCGAGGTTGGACTTGACCGACCCGAGCCACAGCGGCGCGTCCGGGGAACGGTCCTGCCCGTAGGTGGCCAGCAGCGCCTGCGCCTCGATCGGGTCACCGAGCCTGGTGCCCGTGCCGTGCGCCTCCACCGCGTCGACCTGCTGGGCGGTGAGGCGGGCCGAGGCGAGGGCCTGCCGGATGACCCGCTGCTGGGACGGCCCGTTCGGCGCGGTCAGCTGGCTGCTGGCGCCGTCCTGGTTGACCGCCGAGCCGCGCACGACCGCGAGCACGCGGTGCCCGTTGCGGCGGGCGTCCGACAGCCGCTCCAGGACCAGGACACCGACACCCTCGCCCCACCCCGTACCGTCCGCGGCCTCGGCGAACGGCTTGCAGCGGCCGTCCGCCGCAAGACCCCGCTGACGGCTGAAGTCCACGAACGTGTCCGGAGTCGACATCACCGTCACCCCGCCGGCCAGCGCCAGCGAGCACTCGCCGCCCCGCAGCGCCTGCGCCGCCAGGTGCACGGCGACCAGCGACGACGAGCACGCCGTGTCCACCGTCACCGCCGGACCCTCCAGGCCCAGCGCGTACGACACCCGGCCGGAGACGACGCTCGCGGCGCTGCCGTTGCCGAGGAAGGCGGAGATGTCCTGGGGGACATGGTGAAGGTGGGCGCCGTAGTCGTGGTACATGACGCCGGCGAAGACACCGGTGGCGCTGCCCCGCAGGGCGGCCGGGTCGATCCCGGCCCGCTCGAACGCCTCCCAGGACGTCTCCAGCAGCAGCCGCTGCTGCGGGTCCGTCGCCAGCGCCTCGCGCGGGCTGATGCCGAAGAATTCCGCGTCGAAGTCGGCGGCGCCGTCGAGGAAGCCGCCCTCGACGGAGTACGTCTTGCCGGGGGCGCCCGGGTCGGGGTCGTACAGGCCGGCGACGTCCCAGCCGCGGTCCGTGGGGAACGGGGTGATGGCGTCGCCGCCGGCGGCGAGCAGGTTCCACAGGTCCTCCGGGGAGGTGACCCCGCCGGGGTAGCGGCACGCCATGCCGACGATGGCGATCGGCTCGTACTGCTTCTCCTCCTCCTCGCGCAGCCTCCTGCGGGTGTCACGCAGTTCGGTCGTGGCCCTCTTGAGGTAGTCGAGGAGCTTCTGTTCGTTCGACTCATTCGACATGCGGTTCGTCCACCTGTGGGAGAGGAGCGGGAGGGAAGGAAGGAGGATGGGGGGTGAGCGGCCGTCAGCTCACGGCCGCGGTGCGCAGACCGGAGAGGGTGCGCCAGAGCGCGCCGGGGGTGCTGAACGTCTCCATGGACAGGGCGTCGTCGGTGAACTTGACCTCGTAGGCGTTCTCGAGCTCGATGAGGAGGTCGACGATGCCGAGGGAGTCGAGGCCGGCGTCCCGCAGGTCGAGGTCCTCGGTGAAGGGGGCGTCCTCGGGGAGGAAGCCGAGGTGAGGGCGGACGGTGCCCTCGAACTGGTCGTCCCACATGGGCTGTTGGTCCTCTCTGAAGGAAGGAAGCTGTCAGTCGCGGGGAGCGAGCACGCACTCGACGACGCTGTGCTCCGTGGAGAGATTGCGGATCGACCGCACCTGGAGGCCGGCGGCCTCGGCCTGCTCGCGCATGTCCTCGACGGACCGGATGCGGGTGCCCTCCTCGCACACGACCATCTGGAACAGCGAGCGGATCGCGGAGGCGTTGTCGTGGCCGAGCAGCGGCTCGACGACGAAGAGGACGGGCTCGGCGGCGAGGCCGTCGGACTCCTCGACGGTGCGGGTCATGGCCCGCTGGACGGTCTCGAGGATGCGGGCGCTGCTCTCGGGGCTCCAGTTGTGCAGGACGTTCTTGAGGAAGTAGGCGTCGGCGCCGCTCGGGACCTCCTCGAAGAAGTCGGCCTCGGTGAAGGAGAGCCGGCGGATCAGGTCCTGGTCGCCGGACTCGTCGAGGAGCTGGGCGCCGCGCTTGGCGACGTCGGCGCGCTCGGCCACGGTGCCGCGGATGTCGGAGTGGGCCGAGAGGATGCCCTTGAGGAGGTGGCCGGTGCCGCCGCCGACGTCGACCACGGTGGAGATGCGGGAGAAGTCGAAGTCGCGGGCGAGTTCGGCGGCGGCGGGCCGGGTGATGTCGGCCATGGCCTTGTCGTAGACCTCACCGGCGTCGGTGTCCTTGTCCATGTAGGCGTAGATGGACTCGCCGTACTCGGAGCGGGAGGCGGGCTTTCCGGTCTTGACGGTGGTGAGCAGGTCGCGCCAGACGTCGTAGTACATCTCGCCGCCGAGGACGCACCAGTAGCGCATGGACTGCGGGTGGTCGTCGCGCATCCGCTCCGAGGTCTCGGTCTGTTCGAAGGTGCCGTCCTCGCGTTCGCGGAAGACGCCGACGATGCCGAGGACGCGCAGCAGGTAGAGGACGCCGTCGGGGTCGGCGTCGGTCGACTCGGCGAGCTGGGCCGGGGTCTTGGGGCCGTCGGCGAGGTGGTCGGCGATGCCCAGCCGGGCGGCCACGCTGAGGGACCGGGAGATCCAGCCCATGCCGGCGAGCTGCAGCAGCTCCATCGTGTCTCCAATTCCTGTTACTGGTCGTACGCCGGCCGGATGCCGGTCGCACGTGGTGGTGCCGGGGTCCCGCAGTGAGCGGCCGGGGAGGTCACTCGGTGGCCAGCGCCTCGCACAGGCGCCGTACCGTGCGGTGGTCGGTGATGTCCTGGAGGCTGACGCCGAGGCCCTGCCTGCGGGCCTTGTTGGCGACCTGGGCGGCGCCCAGGCTGGTGCCGCCGAGGGCGAAGAAGTCGTCGTCGAGACCGGCCTTGGTGGCGCCGGAGAACCGGGCGAACAGCTCGCACAGCAGCGTCTGTTCGGGGGTGCCGGGTGCCGTGTAGCGGGTGACGGCGGCGAAGTCGGGCGCGGGGAGGCGGTCCGTGTCCAGCTTGCCGTTGGCGTTCAGGGGCAGGGTGCCGAGGGTCAGGAAGGCGCTGGGCACCATGTAGTCGGGCAGGGTGTCGGCCAGATACGTCTTCAGGTCGCCGGCGTCCGCTCCCTGCTCGGCGTCCGGGACGACATGGGCGACGAGATGGGTGTCGCCGGTGGGGGTCCGGTGGACGGTGACGGCGGCGCGGGAGACCGCCGGGTGGCGCAGCAGGGCCGACTCGATCTCCCCGAGTTCGACGCGGTAGCCGCGGATCTTGACCTGTCCGTCGAGGCGGCCGAGGAAGAACAGCGTGCCGTCGGCGGAGCGGCGCACGCGGTCGCCGGTGCGGTACATGCGGCTGCCGGGCGGGCCGTAGGGGTCGGCGACGAAGCGTTCCGCGGTGAGCGCCGGGCGGCGCAGGTAGCCGCGGGCCAGCTGACCGCCGGCGATGTACAGCTCGCCGTCGTCGGTGGGCCGCAGCCGCTCGTCCAGGACACGCAGTTCGCTGGCCCAGGTGGGCTGTCCGATGGCCACGGCGCCGGGCGGCAGGAGGTCCCCGGGGCGGACGGCGTGCACGCAGCAGCCGACGGTGGCCTCGGTGGGGCCGTACTCGTTGAGGACGGTGACCCCGGGGTGGCGGGCGCGGAAGGCCTCGACGGTCTCGGCGAGCAGGAGTTCACCGCCGACGACGAGCTGCTCGGTCGGCGCGGCCTGCGGGGGCAGCGTGCCGAGCAGCGCCATGTGGGACGGCGTGACCTTGAGCAGGGCGGGGCTGGGGCCCGGGGTCTCCAGCGCGCCGATGCGGATGGTGCCGCCACTGGTGAGCGGCGCGTACAGCGTGGTGACCGTCATGTCGAAGGCGACGGAGGAGTGCAGCAGGGTGCTGCGGGCGGCGCTCGGGTAGGTGCCGCGCGCATAGGCGAGGTAGGCGGCGAGCGGGCGGTGGGTGACGACGACGCCCTTGGGACGGCCCGTGGAGCCGGAGGTGTAGATGACGTAGGCGGCGTGGTCGGGGTGCAGCGGCCGTACGCGGTCGGTGTCCTCGGGGGCGGTGGCCGGGGCGGCGGCGATGGCCGCGCGGGTGGCCTCGTCGTCGAGGAGGACGGTGACCGCGGCGCCGGCCGGGGCGGCGCTGCCGGTGTGGGTGAGGAGGGCGGCCGGGCGGGCGTCCTCGGTCATCAGCGCCAGGCGCTGCGCCGGGTTCTGCAGGTCGAGCGGCAGATAGGCGGCCCCGGCCGTGAGGACGGCGAGGAAGGCGGTGACGAGTTCCGCGCCGCGTCGCATGCCGACGGCGACGATGTCCTCCGGACCCAGGCCCAGGGAGATCAGGTGGTGCGCCAGCTTGGCGGAGCGCTCGGCGAGTTGGCGGTATGTGAGGCTGACGCCGCCGTCGACGAGTGCGGTGGCGTCGGGGGTGCGGCGTGCCTGCTCGGCGAAGAGTGCCGGGAGCAGGGTGGCGTGGGTGCCGGTCCCCTGGGGGGCCGGCGTGCCCGCCGGCGGTGTTCGGGTCGTGGTGACGGTGTCCCCCGTCGTCGCCGTCATTCCGCTCACCCGGCCTTCCCGGCCGCCGGGGCCCGGTCGCCGGCCAGCAGGTGCTCCAGTGCGCGTGCGGTCGCCGGTGAGCGCAGCAGGTCGTCGTGGGCCACCGGGACGCGGTGGTCGTGGCCGACCGGTTGGTCCGGGGTGGTGGTGGTGACGGCCGTGGCGGTGGACCAGGCGGGCAGCGGGCTGAGGGTGGTGGCCGCGGTGAGGTAGGAGACCAGGGAGACGAAGGCGCCGGAGAGTTCGTCGCGGATGTCCTCGTCGAGGTCGAGCCGGTCGGCGGCGGCGGCCACGGCGGCCGTGAAGGTGTCGGCCAGCTCGCGGCCGACCACCGGCAGCTGGTCGTCGCCGTACTGGGCCTTCAGGGCCTCGCCGCGGGCGTGGAAGGCGTCGAGTTCGGCCGGGGTGAGCAGGGCGCCGAGGGAGTCGCCGGCCGTGTGGAAGTCCTCGTACAGGCCGCTGGTGGCGGGGAGTTCGGGGTCGAGGAGGATGAGCCGGGGGGCCGGCTGCCAGTCGGCGACGCGGTCGGCGAGGGCGGCGGCGAAGACACCGCCGGCGCAGTAGCCGAGCACGGCCTGAACGGGAGCGCCCGAGGCGCGGACCTCGCCCAGCCACCAGTCGAGGTAGGCGTTGCCGGTGGGCGGGACCTGGTCGTCGGGGCCCGGGGGCCGGCTCGCCCACAGCGTGTGCTGCGGATCGAGGAGCGGGGCGAGGTCGGCGAATTGGGCCGGCCCGCGGCTCCCCGCGGCGAAGTCGACCGCCAGCAGGAGACGGTCGCTCTCCCCGCTGTTCAGCGTCTTCCACGCTATTCGACTCACGGCGATTCCCTGTTCCTGTCCTCGGGCCACAAATGGAGAATTCGTGGCAGCGGTGAAGTTCACGCTAGACGCGGGTGGGCGCGGTGCGGACCCCTACCGGGGGCCGGGGACACCCCTAACCTCACATGCCGGCCGGGGCGCTTATGCGGGCGGTGATGGCATCGAGAACCTCGCGCTGCCGGTCGACGAGATAGAAATGGCCGCCGGGAAACACCTGGACCTCGCAGTCGGCCGTGGTGTGTTCGGCCCAGGCGCGGGCCTCGTCGAGGGTGGTGTTGGGATCACTGTCCCCGGTCAGCACGGTGACCGGGCTGTCGATGCGCACCCCGCGGTCGGCGCGGTAGGTCTCCACGGCCTTGTAGTCGTTGCGCAGCACGGGCAGCGCCAGCCGCATGATCTCCTCGTTGCCCAGCACCCGGTCGTCGGTGCCGCTGAGCTTGCGCAGTTCCCGGATGACGCCCTCGTCGTCGCGGGTGTGGACGCGGTCGGGGCGGGTACGGGAGGGGGCCCGGCGGGCGGAGGCGAACAGCCGGGCCGGGGCCGGGAGTCCGGCGTCCCGGAAGCGGCGGGCGATCTCGAAGGCGACGGTGGCGCCCATGCTGTGCCCGAACAGGTACAGCGGCCGGTCGGCGTGGTGCCGTACCGCTTCGAAGACGCGGTCGGCGAGTTCGGGGACGTTGTCGATCAGCGGTTCCCTCCGGCGTTCCTGGCGGCCCGGATATTGCACGACCAGGACGTCGATCGCGGGGGTGAGTTCCTTCGCGACGGGAAAATAGAAGCTCGCCGAACCGCCCGCGTGCGGAAAGCAGATGAGGCGTGGCGCGTCCGCGACGGCGGGGTGGTAGCGGCGAATCCAGTCGCTTTCCAGGAGGTCGCCGGTGGTCTGTGTGCGGGCGAGGTCCTGCTGTGTGGTCATGAAAGGCTCCTCGGGTTCTTGTCAGTTGTCGTCGTCGGTGTCGGATGCGGGGTCGGGGAGTTCCGGCAGGAATCCGAAGAGCATTTCGGTGAGCTGCCACTGCCCGGTGAATTCGGCGAGTTCGGCCTCGGGGACGGCCACCCCCGCCCGGCGCAGTGCCTCGCCGAGCTGCCGCTGGGCGTCGGCCTCGGAGGGTGCGCCCTGCGGCAGGGCGACGGGGGCGGGGCGGGTCACCGGAAGCGGGCCGGGGGTGCGCAGGTGCCAGTCGGTGTGCCGCTGGTAGGCGTCGGCGACGGCGAGCAGGGCGCGGTCGGTGCCGGGCGTGCCGGCCAGTTGCAGGGACAGCGGCAGGCCGGCCGGGTCGAAGCCCATGGGCAGGGCGACGGCCGGGAAGCCGACGGCGCTCCACAGGCTGGGCAGCCACGACACGGCGGCGAGGCCCGCGGGGTCGTCGTAGCGGGGGGCGGTACCGGGCCAGGTGGGGGTGGCCAGAGCGTCGATCCTGTCGAGCCGGCGGCGCAGCCCCGCCGCGCCCCAGGCGCGCACGCGCTGGGCGTGGACGTACGCGGAGGCGGGGATCAGGCCGCCGAGCACGAGGGTGCGCCGGAAGGGCCGCCCGTACTGGTCCCAGCGGCTGCGCAGCCCGGCGCCGTGGGTGTGGAAACCCTCGGCGAGCAGGGTGATCAGCTGGGCGGCGAACAGCGGGTACAGCTCGGGCAGATCGACGCTGACGATCTTGGCGCCCTGGTCGCGGAGCCGTTCGAGGGCGGTGTCGAAGGCGTCCCGGCAGTCCGGGGAGAGCTGCCCGGCCTCCTCCAGCGCGCGGTCGGGAACCCCGATGCGCACGCCGTCCAGGCCGGTGAGCCACTCGGGCTCGGGGGTGTGCCGGCCGGCGGCGACGCCGAGTGCGCGGGCCGCCTCGCGGACGGTGCGGGCGAGGGTGCCGACGGTGTCGAGGCTGGGCGCGAGGGGCCGGCTGCCGGCGGTCGGGACCAGTCCGTGGGTGGGCTTGATGCCGGTGACCCCGCACAGCGCGGCGGGGATGCGGATGCTGCCGCCGGTGTCGGTGCCGAGTCCGACGTCGAAGAAGCCGTGCACGAGGCCGGCGGCGCTGCCGCTGCTGGAGCCGCCCGGGTAGCGGTCGGGGTCCCAGGGGTTGCGCGGCACCGGGAACGGCAGGGCGGGGTCGGGGCGGCCGAGGGCGTGCTCGCCGGCGGTGGTCAGGCCGAGCGGTACGGCCCCGGCGGCGCGCAGCCGTCGGACGGCCACGGCGTCGCGGCCACGGTGCCAGTCGGCGTCGTGCACCTTGCTGTGCGCGGTGGGGACCGCCTCGCGGGTGGCGAAGACGTCCTTGATGCCGAGGGTGACCCCGTGGAGGGGACCGTTTCCGGCCGTTTCCGCGTGTGGGTCTTCGAAGCGGCGCACGAACACCCCGAGGCGCTCCTCGATGCGGTCGGCGGCGTGGTGCCGCTCCCCCCGCGTGCTGACGTCCACCATGGCCGCTCTCCCGTAGGTCCGTTGGCTGCCCGGGCGTTCCGGGTCTTCGACCCTAGGAAGGGCGACCGCCCCGGCAGTCCCCCTTGACGGACCCCTGTGCACCCCTGAATTCCCACCCCTGCCTGCCGGTTGTCCGTGGTTTCCCCGGCTACGGTGGCGGGGTGCCGGGAGCAGACTGGCACGCGGGGCGGCCGCGGGCCGCCGCGGTTCCCGGGTCCGGAAAGGGGGGATTTCCTTGCTGCGGGACGACCTGCCCCTGCCCGTGGGCCAGGTGGCGCTGCGCGACGACGCAGGCGCCGCGTCGCCGGCGCGCGTCCTCGTCGCGGCGCTGGGCGACCTCTACGACGCCGAACCGGCCCCGGAACCGGGGCCGCTGGTTGTGCGCACCACGACGTCCGTCGTCGACCCGCCGTTCTACGGCAACGGCGACATCGGCCGGCTCGCGGTGTGCGCGGCCGTCAACGCGCTCGCGGTCACCGGTGCCCTGCCGCGTCGGCTGGCCCTCGCCGCCGTCGTCGAGGCCGGGCTGCCGGCCGCGCTGCTGCACCGCGCCGCCGACTCCGTGCGGGAGGCCGTACGGGAGGCCGGGGTGCGGGTCGCGGCGGTCGACGCACGGGTGGTGCGGGCCGGCGAGATCGACCAGATGACGCTCTGCGTCACCGGGTTCGGGGTGTTCACGCGCCCGCCGCTGGACGCGGCCGCGCTGCGCCCCGGCGACCGGATCCTGCTCTCCGCCCCTCTGGGCAGCCATGCGGTGCACGTGCTGTCCCTGCGCGCCGGCCTCGGCTACGAGTACCACGTGCCCAGTGACGCCGCCCCGCTGGGCGGCCTGGTCGAGACGGTCCGGGCGGCGCTGCCGGCGGACGCGGTACGGGCGGCCGGTGTGGCCGGTGAGGGCGGACTGGCCGCGGTGCTGCGGGGGTTCGCCGCGCGTTCGGAGTGTGCGGTGCGGGTCGACGAAGCCGCGCTGCCGGTGCCGTACGGCGCCCGGGAGGCCTTCGACGTGCTCGGCCTGGACCCGTTGTACGCCGCCGGCGCCGGCTGTCTCTGCCTGGTGGTCGCCGCGGACGCGGAGGCCGCGGCGCTGGCCGCGCTGCGCGGGCACCGCGACGGGCGCCTGGCCACGGCGGTCGGCCGGGTCATGGACGGACCGCGGGGTGCGGTGGAGGTGCGATCGCTGGACGGCGGGCTGACGCCGCTGCGGGACGAGGCCGAGGAGGCCGGGGGGCCGACCCGGCTGCTGTGAGGGCGGGGGCAGGGTGCCCGTGCCAGTGCCCCAACAGGCAAGTTCGCCCCGTCGCGAACGCCCGGCACGCTCCCCCACGACGCCGCTCCTTGAGGGGCGAACGGTGTCCGCCTGGTCACTGGTCCGGCCCAGCCGGTCCTCCGGCCCGGCCGGTCCCCGGTCTCAGCCCCGCTTCGCGCGCCGCTCCCGGCCCAGCACGGCCGTGGCGGCCAGCGCCGCCAGGGCGGGCAGCAGGCCGATGCCGACGAGGATCCCCTCACGTGCCGTGTGCGACTGGGCGACGGCGTGCCCGGTGCCGGACGAGGCGTAGCCGAAGACGGCGAGTGTCAGGCCGTACAGGAAGGGCCCGACCGCCAGGCCGAGGGTCTCGCAGGTGGTGAACAGCCCGGACGACACGCCCACCCCGCGCAGCCCCTCGCTCGCGATGCAGTCCTGCAGCAAGGCGTACAGGAAAAGCAGTTGACCGGCATGCCCGGTTCCGGCGACGACCATGGCGAGCAGTACGACGGGCAGCGGCAGCACGGGCGCGGCACACAGCAGCAGACAGCCGGCGCCGAAGACCGCGCAGGCCCACCGGTATCCGGCCCGGTGGCCGAGGCGGGCTCCGAGCCGCGTCCAGGCGCGCACGGTGAGGAGGTTCGGGGCGACGAACGCGGCGACGAGCAGCCCTGTGACGTTCTTGTCGCCGAGGATGTGCTCGCTGAAGTAGGGCGCGCCGGCGGTCAGTCCACCGGTGGCGACGGACTGGACGGCGATGGCGCCGAGAAGCGCGGCGAAACCGGGAACCCGCCGGGCGAGGAGGAGCCGTCGCAGGAGGCCGGACGGCTCGGCGCCGGGCTCGTCGGCTCGGGGCGCCCCGGCACCGGGTTCACCGGCAGCGGGTGCCCCGGCGCCGGGCTCCGCGGGCGCCGTGTCTCGCCGGCCCGCCCCCTTGGTACCGAGCACCACCCCCGCCGTACCGGCGAGCACGCACAGCGCGCCGAACAGACCCACCAGGCGGTGCCCCGGCACTCCCCCGCCGCCCGCGTCCACCAGCGCCGGCCCCACCGTTCCGATGAGCAGCGCGGAAACGGCGATCACGGCGACGCGTCCGGCCACCAGGGCGACCCGGTCGGCGGGTCGGCCGGTCAGCTCGGCCGGGAGCGCGGAGTAGGGCACCTGGAAGAAGGCGTAGGCCGTGGCGGCGAGGAAGAAGCCGACGGCGGCCCACCAGATCCCGGCGGAGTGCGAGCCGGGCGCCGAGAACATCAGGGCGAACGCGGCGGCCACGCCGACGCCTCCGGCCGGCAGATGCCTACGGCGGCGGGGCACGCGGTCCCCGGCGTGGCCCACGAGAGGCCCGAGCAGGGCGTTCCACACCTTGGGTACGAGCACCACGGTGCCGGCGAGTGCCGCACCGGCGCCGAGCGTGTCGGTGAGGTAGGGCAGCAGCAGCAGGCCGGGCAGCGTGCTGAACGCGCCGGTGACCAGGGCCCCGGAGGCGTAGCCCGCCCGCAGCCAGCGGCGGGCGCCGGGCAGCGGGGGTGCCGCCCCCGGGCGGGTGACGGGGTTTGAGTCGACAGCCATGGTTCGAGCCTGATCCCGTCCCGACCACGGCAGTAGTCAGGGATTCACCCCACGTCCGAGGGACTTCCTGTCGTGCAACTACCGGACAGGGCGGGTGCCTTGGAGCCGGGGGTCCGGGTGGGAGATGGTCGGCTGGACCGACGGGGGGAGAAGCGGATGCTGACCGCACAGGCCGACGGAACCGCACGGACGGAAGAGCCCGCAGAGACCGAACGGACCGAAGGGACCGGCCGGCCCGGGCAGACCGAGGAATCCGGGGAGCCCGGAAGGACCGGCGGCACGATGGCGCACGGCCCGGCGCGGCCCGGGGCCGAGTTGCTGCGCATGGCCGCGGAGGGGTTGCACCGGGAGGCCTCCGCTGCCGCGTCCCTGCTGCGGCTGCTGCCTCCCGACGACGTGGAGGCGACGCTGCTGCGGGCGCGGGCACTGGTGCTGGCGGGCCGTCCGGAGGCCGCGCTGCGGGCGTACGCCTCGCTCCCGGCGGTGGTGCGGGACACACCGGTCCGTGCGGCGGCCCTGCGGCTGCTGGGACGCTGGGAGCAGGCCGAGCGCTGCCTGGAGGGGTGCGCCCCGCCCGTGCGGGCCCGCGCCACCCCGGAATCCGTCCACGAGTGGGTCGCGGAGTGCGCCGCCCTGGCCCTGGACCGCGGTGAGCCGGTGCTGCGCCGCACGGCCCAGCGCTGGGCCCAGGAGGCGTTGCGCACCGCCCCGTCGGCCGTCGCCACCGCCCACGCCCGCTGTCTGCTCGCCGCCGTCCACGCCGCCGCCGGGCTGTTCGGGGCCGCGCTCGACTCGGCCGACGCCGCGGCGCGGGAACTCGACGGGCTCGGGGAGGACGCGCTGCTGCGCCGCCTGGACGCGGTGCCGCTGCTGGCCGACGCACTGTTCCACACCGGGCGCCGGCACGCGGCGGAGCGGCGGCTGGAGGAAGCGCTGGTACTGGCGCGCGAGTCGGGTCAGGAACAGCTGGCGGGCCGGCTGGAGCTGGGGCTCGCCCGGGCCCGGCTCGCCGCGGAGGATCTCGCGGCGGCCGGCCGGTGGGCCGAGCGGGCGGCCGGCTCGGCGCATCGAGCGGGCGGAGTGCCGCTTGCCGTGGCGGCGGCGCTGTGCCTGGCCCGGGTGCGGCTCGCGGCGGACGACAGCACCGCCGCGCTGGAGGCGGCCCGCAGGGCGGTGCGGGCGGCGCGGCCGCTCGGCGGGGTGTGGCGGGACCGGGCGGAGGCCCGGCTGCGGGAGGTGCGGCTGGTCCAGGAGCACGAAGTGCCCGCGCCGCCGCCCGAGGCGGAGCCGGAGGGCGCGGGGCGGCTGTCGCTGGAGGCACTGAGCAGGCGGGAGGCTCAGGTGGCGGTCCTGGTCAGCGAGGGCTGTACGAACCAGCAGATCGCGGCGCGGCTCCAGGTCAGCCCGAAGACGGTGGAGACGCATCTCAGCCGCATCTTCAAGAAGCTCGGCATCACCTCGCGCGCACAGGTGGCGCACTGGGTCGGGCTGGGTGCGGGCCCCGTCCGGGACGGCGGGGGATGACGTCCCGGACGGGGCGGGCGAACGGCGCGGGCACGCGGTGACGGGGGGGCCGGTGCGTCCGCGCCGTGATCACGACCGTACCGCCGGGCACCTGGGCGCGGCTAAAGCCGGCCTGGCGTGCGACCAGGGCCGTTACCACCACTAGCTGCCGTGCAACTTGCTGCCACCGTTCCCGGCTGGCGTCCGGGACCGACGTTTTCGCACCCTGGTGGGCGTGGGTCGTCCGTGTGACGGCCACGGGGACAGTGCGCGCCGCACGACGGGCCCTCCCCCACGCTCTGCGAGCAGGGAGCGCTCCCATCGCGCCGAGGAGAGACCATGACTGTCGACATGTCCAGCACCACCGTCCCGGGACTCAAGTACGCCACCCGGCATCTGATCCACTGCCCGACGTCCTGGGAGCACTACCTCCTGGACGCCCCCAGCAGCGGCGAGGAGAAGTTCGTTCTGGCCGGCTCCGTGCCCACCGGGCACCCGCTGTTCAACGACGGTCCCGGCCACTTCTACGACGCGCAGTCCGTCACCGAGGAGGTCCGCGAGGTCGGCGAGTTCGTGGGCCACCGCTACTTCGGTGTGCCGCGCGAACGGCCGGGCCTGTTCTACCGGTTCGCGCTCGACCTGACCGACCTGCGGGCCTGGCGCGCCGGCGACGGGGAGCCGCCGCGGATGACGACGCACCTGACCGCCCGCCCCGACCACATGATCGGCGGGGTGCCGCGCGGGCTGACGTTCGGCGTCGAGGTCCGCATCGACGACGTCTCGTGCTGCGCGGGCAGCGCGGGCCTGGTCTTCCTGACGCCGGCGCTCCACCGCAACCACATGGAGCACAGCCGCCGCGCCCTGCGCGCCGCGCCGGAGCTGGACGACGCCCCGGACGGCGCGGGCTGGCCCGTGGACCCGGCCGAGATCGGCCGCCGTGCCCCCGGCAACGTGGTGGTGTGCGAGCCGAGCGTGTCCGCGCAGGGCCGGCTGACGACGTGGGTTCTCACCCGGGGCGACAATCCGGCGCTCGCGCCGTCCGCCGACGGCCAGGTGTCCGGTCTGCTGCTGCTGGAGGCGCTGCGCCAGACGTCGATCCTGACGGCTGGCCGGGCCAGCGGTGTGGACGCCGACCGGGCCGTGGTGGCCGGCTGGGACGTGCACTTCCGCGGCTACGCGCAGGCGGGCCTGCCGCTGCGCTGCGTGGCGGTGCCGGGCCCGCTGGAGCGGGACGCCGAGGGCCGGCCCTCGGTGCCGGTGACGCTGACGGTGACCCAGCACCGGCGCGCGGTGGCCGAGGCCCGCACCCGCGTCGTGCAGGACCTGTGACCCGGGTGCCTTCATGAAGTTCCGCATCCTCGGCCCCCTGGAGATCGAGGGCAGCGCCGGCCCCGGTGTCTCGTACACGCCCCGGGCCGCGAAGCTCCGCGTCGTCCTCGGCGCGCTGCTGGTGCGCAGCGGCAATGTGGTGTCCGTGCAGGCGCTGACGGACGAGCTGTGGCAGGACGATCCGCCGCGTACGGCGACCACCACGCTCCAGGTGTACATCTCGCAGCTGCGCAAGCAGCTCAACGCCGCCGAGGCGGGGTTCGGCCGGGAGGCTCTGGTGACCCGGCAGCCCGGTTATGTGCTGCGTGTGGGGCCGGACCAGCTGGACCTGACCCGGTTCGAGGCACTGCACGCGAGCGGCCGCCGGGCGCTGGAGTCGGGCGACTTCGCGCAGGCGGCGGCGTTGCAGCGGCAGGCGATCGAGCTCTGGCGCGGCCCGCTGCTGTCGGACACCCCGCACGGGCCGACGCTCGACGCCGCGGCGGTCCGGCTGGAGGAGGCGGGCGTGGCAGCGCTGGACCAGCGGATCCGCGCCGATCTGGAGCTGGGCCGGCACCGCGATCTGATCGCCGAGCTGCACTCGGTGACGACGCGGTATCCGCTGCGCGAGGAGTTCCACGGCCATCTGATGCTGGCGCTGTTCCGGGCGGGCAGGCAGGCGGAGGCGCTGCGGGCGTTCGGACAGCTGCGCCACACGCTCGTCGAGGAGTTGGCGATCGAGCCGGGTCCGGCGTTGCAGCGGCTGCACGGGCGGATCCTGGCCGGTGACGCCGGTCTGCTGGTCGACGAGGCCGCGCCGGCCGGACCGGTGACGGTGACGCAGGCGCGCGGCCGGCCCGTCGCGCTGCCCACCGCCGATCCGGGGTTCACCGGCCGGGAGGACGAACTGGCGCGGGTCGTCGACCTGTTGACGTCGTCCCCGGCGGGTACGTGCGTCGCCGTGGCCGGGATGCCTGGCGTGGGCAAGACGGCGCTGGCCGTGGAGGCCGCGCACCGCTGCGCGGACGTGTTCCCGGACGGCCGGCTGTTCCTCGATCTGGAACCCGAGCCGGGCCGTCCGCTCACCGCGGCCCAGGCGCTGACCCGGCTGCTGCGGCGGGCGGGCGAGACGGGCCCGCTGCCCGAGGCGGTGGAGGACCTGCGGGACGCCCTGCACACCCGGCTGGCGGGCCGGCGCATGCTGCTCGTCCTCGACCACGCCGGCTCCGAGGCGCAGCTGCGCCCGTTGCTGCCGGCCACCGAGGGCTGCCGCGCCCTGGTCACCATCCGCCGTACCCCGGCGTCCCTGGCCGCGGTGCGTACGGTGTCGCTGGCACCGCTGCGCCCGGAGGCCGCCCGGGCCCTGCTGGCAACGGCGTCCGGCCGCGTCCCGGCGGGCGGCGCGGACGAGGCACGGCGCCCGGCCGCGAACGGTCCCGCCCGCGCGCGGGCCACCCGGCGACCGGCCGGGCACTTCGCGGCCGAGGGCGCGTACGCCCCGGCGCAGCCTGCCGCGGACGGCCGCGCCCGCACGGACGGCCCGGGCAGCCCTCGCCCGACTGCCCTGGCCCGGCACGCTCCAGCAGCCGACGCGGGCGCCGCGCGGCGCCCCGCACAGCCGTCCCGCGCGCACACCGTCCTCACGACGGCGTCCGGTCCCGGCTCCGCGGGCGACACGGACGCCGTACGCGTGCCCGACCCGGCGGCGCTCGCCGAGGTGGCCGTGCTCTGCGGCGGTCTGCCGCTGGCGCTGCGCGGCGCGGCCGCTCAGCTCGCCGCCCGGCCACACTGGACGCCGCAGACCCTCGCCGCCCGGCTGCGGGACCCGCGCGACCGGCTCGACGCTCTGCGCGTCGGTGAAATAGACGTCCGAGCGGCGCTGTTGACTGCGTACGCGGCGGCCGCGGCCCAGCAGCAGCGGTCGTTCCGGCTGCTGGCGCTGCTGCCGGACGCGCCCTTCGAGACCGGCCCGGCCGCCGCCGTTCTCGGGCTCGGGGCCGACGCGGCCGACCGCAGCGTGGAGGGCCTCGTCGACGCGCGTCTGCTGGAGGCCGACGACACCGGCCGCTTCCGGTTCCACCCGCTGCTGCGGCTGCTGGCCGCCGAACTGCTCGCCCGGCACGAGCCGGAGGACTCGGCACGGGACGCCGCGGGCCGCCTCGCCGAGGCCTTCGCGGACTCGGTAGGGGCCACCGGCTCCGCCGCCACGGCGCACACCGACCTGGCGGTCCTCGTCGGCGTCCTGCGCACCGCGCACGCCTACGGCGCATGGCCGGCGGCGCTGCGGCTGGCCGACGCCCTGTCCGGCGGCCTGGAGTCGCACGCCGCCTGGCCTCTGTGGCGGACCGCGCACACGCTCGGCCTGGACGCGGCCCGGCGGGCCCAGGACCGGGCGGGCGAGGCGCGGATGCTGCGGTCACTGGGTGATCTGTCCTGGCAGCAGCGGGAGTTGACACGCTGCGAGGAACTGTACGCAGCCGCCGCGCGGGCCGCCCGCGGCTGTGCGGACGACCACGAGCACGGGCGCGCGCTGGTGGGGCTGGTCGACGTACGGCTGGACGCGGGAGCGTACGACGAGGCGGGCGCCCTGCTCGACACGGCGCTCGGCTCCCTGCCGGACCGCTCCCCGGCCCGCTTCGACGCGCTGCGCGCCGGCGCGCTGCTCGCGCTGGACCTCGGCGACGCGGCGACGGCGACGGCCCGCTTCACGGCCTGCCGCGACCTGGCCACGGCCCTGCGCGACCGCCGTCTGGAGGCTTATGCCCGCCGCTGCCTGCGCCGCCTCACCGACACCGCCCAGGGTGCCGGGCCGGCGGTGGAGGTACGGCCGGGAGTGTGGCGGCTGCGGGAGGCTGCGTAGCGAGTCCGGGTACGGCGGGGGTGCGGCGGCTGCGGAGGCGGCGCAGCGTGGGACGCGCGGGCCGGCCGGGGAAGGCGGCTGCCGGGGCGGCCGGCGAGGCTCGTACGGCCGGCGACACGGCCGGGCTCCACCCGCACGCCCCCGTCCCAGCCCCGATCGCCGTGTTTAAGCCACCCTTTGCCCGTCCCGGGCACGCTGTCCGCAGCCGTCTTCAGGGGGATGCCATGACCGTCACACAGCAGGTTTCGAGGCCGGCGCGGACACGTCCGGCGCCGGCGGACACCGGGCGTCCTCTCGTCGGCCGGGACGCCGAGCTTCTCGTACTGGGCGGCAGGCTCGCCGATCCGGACGCCCGGCTGGTCACGCTCACCGGGCCCGGGGGCGTCGGCAAGAGCGCGCTGGCCAGGGCGTTCGCCCCGGCGCCGGGACAGTTCCGTGGTGTACGCGCGGCCGACCTCTCGCCCGCCGCCTCCGCCGACGAGGCAGCGGCCACCGTGCTGCGGCTGGCGGCCGAGCTGCGCCGGATCCCGGGGGACGCGGACGCCCTGCTGGTGCTCGACGGCTGCGACCACCACGGCGAGCCGCTCACCACCATGCTCACCGAGCTGCTCACCCCCGCGGGGAGACTGCGGGTTCTGGCCACCTCCCGCGAGCCGCTGCGCATCGCCGGCGAGCGGCTGCTTCCGGTACCCCGGCTGCCCGTGCCCGCGCCGGAGGCCGAAGAGCCCGGCGTGCTGTCCGGCAACGCGTCGGTGGCCCTGTTCACGCGCGCCGCGCGGGACGCCGTGCCCGGGTTCGCGCTCACCGAGGCGAACGCGCCCGCGGTCGGCGCGCTGTGCACACTCCTCGAAGGCCTGCCGCTGGCCCTGGAACTGGCGGCGGGCCGGCTGCGGCTGTTCACGCCGCAGGTGCTGCTGGCCCGGCTGCGGCACCGCGGCGGGGCACTGACGGCGCTGTCCGGCGGGCCCGCGGGCGCCCCCGCCCGGCACCGTTCGCTGGCCGCGCTGGCGGAGTCCGCCGTGACGGGCCTGAGCCGTGACGAGCTGGCCCTGCTGGGTCAGTTGTCGGTGTGCGAGCCCGGGGTCGGACTGTCGATGCTGGAACGGATGTCGCCGCTCCCCCGCGCCGGCGGCGACACCGTACTCGACGCGCTCCTGGACCGCAGCCTCGTCGTCGTCCTCGACCAGGAGCAGGGCGAGCCGCGCTTCGCGGTACCGGAGCCGGTGCGCTCCCACATGGGCGAGGAACTCGCCGCCGACGGCCTGCTGGAGCCGGCCCTCGACCGGCACGCCGCCGCGTACCGGCAGCTGGTCACCGGTGTCGAGGCCCGGCTGACCGGCCCCCGGCAAGGCCACTGGCTGCGCGTGCTGGCCGCCGAGCACCCCAACGTCGTGGCCGCCCTGCGCCGTCTGCGGCAGCGCGGCGCCATCGAGGAGGCCGCCCTGCTGGTGCTCGCCCTGCGCCTGCCCTGGCTGGTGCAGGGGCATCTGAAGACGGGCGTGGAGTGGTGCGACGCGCTCGGCCAGGAGGAGCCGGAAGCGGGGCCGGGGCCGGACGTCACCGCCTTGCCGCCCGCGCTGCCCGAGCCGCTGCGCGCCCGCCTCGTCGACCTCTCGGCGACGTTCACGCTGGCCCTCGGCGACGCGGACCTCGCCGTACGGCGCAACCGCCGGGCCCTCGCCCTGTGCAAGCGGCTCGGCGACCGGCGGCAGACGGCACTGGTGTCGGCGCGCATGGGACTCGCGCTGCTGCGCTACGGCGACCCCGGCGGCGCGGTCACGGCGCTCGGCCCCGCCCTGACCGCGCTGGAGTCGCTGGGTGCGGCCGCCCCGGCGGCGGACGCGGCGGTGGCGCTGGCGGCGGCGCTGCGCGCGCAGGGCGACACCCGCAAGGCACAGGACATGCTGGACAAGGGGCTCGACGCGCACCGCCGGATCGCGGACGCGCGCGGCCTCGCGGCGGCGCTGCGCGAGGCCGCGGCCGTCGCCGTGGAGCGCGACGACACCCGGAGCGCGGCCGGCGCGCTGCGCGAGAGCCTGGAGCTGTACCGCTCGCTCGGCGAGCGCACCGAACTGCCCGGCGTGCTGGAGGAACTCGCCCTGCTGTGGCTGCGTACCGACCCGGCGGCCGGCCCCCGCACGACCCGTGTCCTGGCGGCCGCCGAAGCCGTGCGCGGGGCGCTGGGCAGCACGCGGGCCCCGGATCGCCGTACCGCCGTCGGCGAGGCCCTGGACACGCTGCGCTCCCGGCTGCACGCCACCGGGTACGCGGCGGCCTGGGCCGAGGGCACGCGGATGCCGCCCGCCACGGCCGTCGAGGAGGCGCTGGCCGCCCCCGAACCTCAGGCGCGCCCGGCCGCCCCCACACCGGAGGCGCAGCCGCTCACCCCGCGCCAGGTGCAGGTGGCGATGCTGGTCGCGGAGGGACTGACGAACCGTCAGATCGCGTCCCGGCTGGACATCTCCGAGTGGACGGTCGTCAACCACGTGCGCCAGATCATGCGCAGGCTGGGCGCCACGTCCCGGCTGCAGGTGGCCTGGTCGGTGGGCCGATGGACGTGACGGCCGGCCCGCCGGCCGAACTGCCGGACGGATCGGGCGTCCCGCCGGACGTGGCCGGGCGCTGGCGCGCGGCCGGGCTGTGGCGTGCCGAGGGCTTCGTGCACGACGTGCTGCGCACCGCCGCCGCGCACCCCGATCGCCCGGCGTTCGTCGGCCACCGCGCCCACCGGCCGCCCGGCCGGCGGTCCGTCACCGTGTCGTACGCCCAGCTGGCGGTGTACGTCGGCCGGTTCGCGGCGGCGCTGCGGTCGCTCGGGGTGGGTGCGGGCGATCCGGTGGCGTTGCAGCTGCCCAACTGGTGGGAGACCGCGGCGCTGACGCTCGCGTGCTGGCGGATCGGCGCGGTCGTGGTGCCGGTGCTGCCGGGCGTGCGCGCGCCCGACCTGGAGCGCGTCCTGGCCGCCACCCAGGCTCGGGTGTGCTTCGTACCGGACCGCTGGGAGGAGTACGGCAACGCCGAGGTCCTGGCGGACCTCGCGCACCGGCTGCCGTGGCTGCGGCGACGGGTGGTCATCGGGGACGCGGCGGCGACCGGGGCGGTGGACTTCGGGACCCACTTCCTGCGCACCGCGCACGAACGCGGCCCGCACGCCCGTGAGTTGCCCCTCTCACTGGCCGCCCCGGACCGGCCGGCGCTGCTGCTGACGGTCATGGGCATGGGGGAGGACCACGGGGCGGTGCTGCACACGGGCAACACGCTGTACGCGGGGCTCGCGGCACAGGGCGGCGAGGACACCCCCGGTGTCTTCTCGACCCCCCTCCCCCTCACCTCCCTCGCCTCCCTTCTCTACACGGTGTGCTGGCCGCTCGCGTCCGGTGGCACCGGGGTGTTCCAGGACGTGTGGGACCCGCGGGTCTTCCTGGAACTGGTCGAGTCCGCGGGGGTCGACCAGGTGTACGCCACCCCCGCGCACTGGGCCGAACTCCTGACCGCGCAGCGGCAGGAACGCCGTGACGTGTCCGGGCTGCGGCTCGCGCTGACCGGCGGCCGCGTCGACACGCCCGAGCCGCTTCCCGGTGAACTGCGCGAGGAGTTCGGCGTCCGGGTCGGCGGCGTGTGGGGCGCGCCCGAGGCGGGGCTCGGGGCGCTGTCGTTCGACTCCGGGGAGCGGCCCCTGCGCGGGCTGGAACTGGCCTTGGTGGGCACTTTGCGGGTGCGCGGTCCCTCGGTCGCCCTTGCCGCCTGGCGGCACGGGGAGCCCGTCGAGGCGGCCTGGGACCGCACGGAGGGCTGGCTGGACACCGGGGACACGGCACTGCCGGGGCCGCCGGGCGAGGTGACGGTGGTGGGCCGCGCCGACGAGCGGACCGGCGGCCTGTTCGTCGTACCGGTCGACGCGTTGGAGAAGGGGCTGCGGGCGCATCCGCGGGTACGGGAGGCGGCCGTCGTGGAGTACACGGACGCGACCTACGGGGAGATGCCGTGCGCCGTGGTCGTCCCCGCGCTCCAGGAGGAGCCACCGGGCCTGGTGGAGCTCCGCGAGCATCTCGCCCGCACCGGCCTGACGGAGGCGTTCCTGCCGACCCGACTGGAACTGGTCGGCTCCCTGCCGAGGGACCCGGGCGGCGAACTCCGCAAGGAGGCCCTGCGCGTCTGGCTGTCCCGGCTCCGCCCGGGCGCACCGCGCCCCCGGCCGACGGCACCGGAGGAACCGTGACCGGCCACGCACGGTCGCGCCCGCTGCCGGACCACCGGCTCACCCGCGGCGCTTCGACGCCGTGCCGGACCAGCCGAAGGGCGCCCGGCCCCGGCCCGCGCCGGGAGGGCGACCCGCACACCGCGACCGGCACGGCGTCCGCGGACGCCGACCGCACGGCCCACGGCACCACCTGACGGCCTCCGCCCCCCGGCCGACGACACACCCGACCCCGCGACCGGGCGAACCGGCGGTGGCCCGCGCGGCCCGCTCCCCTCACACCGAAGCCACCCGTTCCCCGAACGCCACCAATTCGGCGCGCCACTCCCCCGGCACTGGCGCGCCGTCGGCCGTGCGGGATGCCCGGGTCACCAGATCGCGGATCATGCGCTCCGCCACGTCCCGTTCCTCGCCGTCGAGCAGGATCTCGCGCAGGAGGTCGGCCTCCCAGGCGTACTCGGGGCCGCCGTCCAGGAAGCCGCGGAGGCGCCAGGCGGCATGCAGGGCGGCGGCATAGGCCTCGTAGGCCGGCGCGAGGTCGTCGCGGCCGGCCAGCTCGGCACCGATCAGCAGGGGGGCGCGCAGGGCGTACCAGCCGGCGCGGCAGCCGCTGTCGCAGCCGGAGACGCAGCGGCCCGGCCACGGGTCGGCGAGGTAGGCCGCGGTCATCGACTCGTGCGCGTACATGCCGACGCAGCGGTCGGCGCGCAGTTCGTCCCAGAGAGCCCGCGCCGTGCCGGTGAGCGCGCCGGCCAGCCGGTCGGCGCAGGCGAGGGCGAGGTCGGCCGCGAGCGTGGCGGCGTACGCGCCGTGCCGCCCGGCGTCGCCGCCCCAGCCGCCGCGTTCGTGCTCGGCGGCGTGGGCGACGTGCAGGGCGGGCATGCCGCGGCGCACGGCCACGTTGTCGTGCACGTCGGCCCGCAACACCATCGCGGTGTCCAGGAGTTCCAGGGCGGCGGCCACGTCCACGGCGCCCGGGTCACCGGGGGCGCCGCCCGCGGCGAGGTACCCGGTGAACAGGACCACGGGACGCACCCGTTCGCCGCCCGCCGCGACCAGTTCGGCCAGTGACTCGACGAGGATCGCGGCGCGCGCCTGCCCGGTATGGCGGCGGTACTCGTCGTTCAGCAGCGAGCGCAGTCTGGTCTCGACGCCCTCCAGCATCTGCTCGCGCCGGCGTGCCGGGGACGGTGTCCTGTGGTCCTGATCCGTGAGCATGGGGGACCTCCTGCCGGGGTTACGGACTGCGACCGACCCTGACCGACGGGTGATGCGGCCACAATGCGGGAAGCGGAAGTTCCACGTCGTTCCCGGCCGGTTCCCGGGGCGCATCACCGTTTCCTGCCATGCCCGGCGGCCGCGGGCGCGGCCTTGCCATGCGCTTGCCACAGCCATCCGCCGCTTTAGCGCCATGACGCTAGATGGAGTCGCTGCTCGACACGCAGACCGGGCACCGGCCCGGCCCCACGCTCGTCCTCAGGAGATCTCATGACGAACAACTCCCCGGCGAACAACCCCATGTCGAACAACAGCAACAACAACGTGGACAGCAACGCCAACAACAACGCGACCAACGCGGCGATGGCCGGCAACGCCGACGCCCCGCGTCTGCAGAGCGTGACCGCCACGGACATCAACGCCCTCGCGGAGGACCTGTCGATCGTTTCCGACGACAACAACAACGCCAACAACAACAGCAACAGCAACAACAACACGAACGTCAACAACTGACGTGGCACCCCCGCGGGGCGGGGCGCACCGGCCCGCCCCGCAGCACGACCTCACCGGTGACCCACAGGCCGTCGCCGCCTACCGGGACGAACGCCGGCGCCTGCAGCGCGAGGCCGTCCTCGGCACCGGCGACCTGATCGAGAAACTGCTCACCGAGCGCCGCGCCCGGCTGGCCCTACTGCGCCAACTGCCTTGGGTACGGCGCTTGTTCGACGTCACGCACCGGCAGGTGCGCCAGGTCCTCGCGGCCCCCCGCCACGCGGCCGTCCTGCCGCTGCGCCGCTCGATGCTGGTGCACCTGGCCGAGCTGCCCCTGCCGCTGCCGGCCGACGACGTGATACTGAGCCACCCCACGCACGCCCCGGCCGCCGAGATCCTCCCCGGGCTGCCCGAGCTGCGGCCCTGGCGGGCGCGGGTGCTGCGTATCCTCGCCGAGTCCTCGCTGGCCGAGCGCGGCACCCCGTTCCGCACGGTCGGGCCCCCGCACGCGGCCGTCATCCTCGGCGCCGACGGGCCGACCCTCGGCGCGCTGGCCGGCGTCGCCCACGAGCTGGGCCACTGCCTGTACGAGCGGGCCCGCCCGGGCACCGGGATCCGCTCCCGCCTGGCCTCCGAGCGCGTGGCGCACCGCCTGGAAGAGCAGTTGACGGCCGCCTACCTGAGGGAGCACGGCACGCCCGAGGAGGGTCACCGCTGGTGGCTGTACCAGCGGCAGGTCGACGCCTTCAACCTGTACTACTTCGAGCTGGAACGCGCCCTGATGTACGACGAGGCGGACGCCGTCGAGGAGTTGACGACCGAGTCCGCCTCGGCGCTGCGCGAGTCCCTGTTCATCGTCCCGGGCTGCCAGGTGGTGTACGCGCGCGCGTCACTGGCCCGGCTGCCCGTCCAGGGCCCTCAGTGACTCCGGCCGCGCATCGGTCCACTGGCGGTCGATGTGGTCGAGCACGGCCTGCCGGGGCGAGGCGGCGAGAGCGACCCGCCAGCCCGCGGGCACCTCGGCCGCCGCGGGCCACACCGAGTACTGCCCCTCGTCGTTGACCAGCGCCAGGTACTCGGCGCCGGGGTTCTCGAACGGCGTACCGCTCATGGTCGTATCTCCTTGTCTGCCGCGCCCCCGGCCGACCGGGGCGGGCCTCAGGCCAGGTCCAGTGCCTCGCTGAACGGCAGGTCGGCGGGCAGGTCCTGGCGGCGGGTGATGTTCAGCTTGCGGTAGACGCGGGTGAGGTGCTGCTCGACCGTGCTGACGGTGATGTACAGCTTCATCGCGATCTCCCGGTTGGTGTGGCCGTGCACGGCCAGCAGGGCCACCCGCTTCTCCGACTCGCTGAGTTTGGCGTCGAGTTCGGCGTGCCGGGCGGCGTCGGGGACGTCGGCGGCCAGGGCCCGACCGGGCAGGATCCGCTCGCGCAGGGTCTGTGCGCCGCACTCCTTGGCCACTTGCCAGGCACGCCGGTTGACCATGTTGGCCCGGCCCGGGTCGCCGGACTCCTTGAACGCCTCTCCCAGGTCGGCCATGGCGCGGGCCAGTTCGAGCCGGTCGCCGGCGCGGCGCAGGTCGTCGACGGCGTGGGTGAGCAGTGCGGGCCGTTCGGCGGGCTCGGCGAGGGCCGCCTTGAGCCGCAGTGTGAGGCCGTTCACCCAGGGGTGGGCGATGTCCCGCGAGGCGAGCTGGTCGGCGACCAGCCGGGAGGCCTGGCGGACCTCGCCGAGCTGGAGCAGGGCCTCGGCGGCGAGGGTCCGCCAGGGCAGCACGACGGGCCGGTCGATGCCCCAGCGGCGCATGGCCCGTCCGATGTCCAGGTAGTCGGCGAGCGCGGCCTGGTAGCGGTTGGTGGCGAAGTAGTAGGTGCCGCGAGCCTTGAGGTGGGCGAGCAGTTGGAGGCTGCCGGCCAGGCGCTCGGGCTGCGGTCGGCACACCTCGCGGCCGGCGTCGTCATGCCGGCCCATGGGGGTGCGGGCGGCGGCCAGGGTGGCGCCGGCCCAGCTGTGGAACAGGCTGTCGTCGTGCTCGGGCACCAGGCTGCGGGCCTGCAGGGCGAGTTGCTCGGCGCCGGGCAGGTCGCCCTGGCGCAGCAGCGCCTCGGCGCGGGTGAGGGCGAACACGGCCTGCCAGCCGGGCGCGCCCCGGCGGGCCGCCTCGTCCAGGTAGGTCTGGGTCCAGGGCAGCGCGCGGCGCGGTCCGTCGAGGTGCAGCAGGGCGCGCAGCGCCTGCAGGACGGGGGCGAGGGTGGTCTCGGCGGGGCTGGTGCGCCTCAGCAGCGCCTCGGCGGTCTCGGCGCCGCGGGTGGAGCGCTCCCATTCGGGCACGCCCCAGAAGGCCGCGGCCCAGCCCGGCCCCTGCTGAGCGGCGGGCGCGTGGTACGCCGGGGCGGCCCGGTGGGGGTCCTTGGGGCGGGCCGCGACGGCGGGCGGCGCGGGCCGCGCGGACCGGTACGGGAACGCGGACAGCCCGTCGAGCAGCGGTACGCCCCGCAGCTCGTCCCAGGTGCCGCCGTCCCCGGCGGCGGTGTCGACGCCGAACTCCCGCAGCACCTCGCCGGCCTCGTCGATGCGGCCCTGGGTGACCAGCAGGCGGGCGAGCCGGGCCGCGGCGGAGGGCGGGAGCCGGTCGGCGCGCACGGCGGCCAGCGGCCCCGCCAGTTGCTGCTCGGCGGCCGCCGGGTCGATGGCGAGCTGGGCGGCGGCGAGCGCGGTGCGCAGCTCGGCGCTCTCGCCCTCGTCCTCGGTGCCGGCCAGGGCCGTCTCCAGGCACTGCAGCGCCCGCCGGTGCTGCCCGTCGGCCAGCAGCCGGTCCGCCGCGGCCCGCAGCACCGGGCCGGCCCAGGCGGGCGTCGGCTCGCCGGCCGCGAGCAGCAGTGCCGCGACGTCGGTGGCGGCGTGCCCCTGGGCGTGGGCGAGCTCGGCGGCCCGGCGGTGCCACTGGGCGCGGACCGGGGGGTCCAGGTGGTCGAGCAGGGCGATGCGCACGGCCGGGTGCCGGAAGCGGGTGCCGTCGAGGAGGCCCGCCCGGCCCAGGGAGTCGAGGCAGGCCCGTACCCCGGACTCGGGCACGTCCAGCAGGCCGGCGACGGTGCCGGGCCCGGCGAGAGTGCCGAGGACCGCGACCGCCCCCGCGACGTCCTCGGTACGGCTGCCGCTGCGTCTGAGGCAGGCGAGGAAGGCCTGTACGAAGGCCCGTCCTGGCCGGCCGTCCTCGGTCAGCGCCCGCAGCAGCAGCGGGTTCCCCCCGGTCAGGGTGTGCGCCTCGGCGGCGTCGCGGCTCGTGTCCCCCGCCCGCTTCAGGGCCGCCGCGACGCCGTCCCGGGTGAGCGGCGCCAGTTCGATCCGCGCGAAGCCCGGTCTGCGCAGCAGGTCGGTGCCGAGTTCCGGGTCGTCGGCGCGCTCGTGCAGCGACTCGGCGAACACCAGCAGCACCCGGGCCTGCCGCAGGCGGCCCGCCAGGTGGAGCAGATAGCGGCGGGAGGGCTCGTCGACGAGGTGGAGGTCGTCGACGCAGATCGCCACGGGCCTCCGCACGGCGAGCCGTTGCACCGCGGTGACGAAGGCCTGGCGGGCCGCGATCCCGCCCGCTCCGGCCAGGTCCGGCTCCGGCACGGCGACGAACGCGCCCTCGGGGGCGGTGGCCGCCAACTGGGCGATCACTCCGAATGGAATGTTCCGTTCAGCCCGCGTTCCCTCCGCGCGCAACACCAGGGCCCCCGCGCGTACGGCCATTTCGGTAGCGGATTCGAGTAGTTCGGTCTTTCCACAGCCCACCGCGCCCTCGACGAGCACGACCCGGGCGGCACCCCCGGCCGCCTCTCCCACCGCGGATTCCAGCAAGCGGATTTGTTTCTCCCGGTCCATACGCATGGCCGTTGCCTCACTTCCCCCGTTGTCCAGGAAGCCGCCGAAATCCACCGGAACCTTCAGGAGTACCGCGGGGGACTTCTTCAACGACTTCCTTCGGACGTCCCCATGTTTTCCCCAAAGAAGCGCAAAGGAATTCCCTGGGCGGGGCAACCGTCCTTCAAGGCCCCAGTCTACGAAGCATGGGTGCGCCCGCCGGTGGCCGAAAGCTGCACGGCAGCAAGTCACCGGCCCCGGCCGGAGGAGGCTGTCAAGAGGGCAGAATCCGCCGCGGCACGTTCCTCGGGTGACCGGGCCTGCGCCACTCGCGCGGATAGCCGACGGAGACCTCCTCGAAGCGCACGCCGTCGTGGAACGACGTACGCGGGATGTGGAGATGGCCGTAGACGACGGCGGCGGCGCGGAACCGCAGATGCCAGTCGGCGGTCAGCTCGGTGCCGCACCACTGGGCGAACTCCGGGTGGCGCAGGATGTCGGTGGGGGTTCGCACCAGCGGGAAGTGGTTGACCAGCACGGTCGGCAGCTCCGGGTCGCACTCGGCGAGCCGCCGCTCGGTCTCGGCGACCCGCGCCCGGCACCAGGCGTCGCGGCTCGGGTAGGGGTCCGGATGCAGCAGGAACTCGTCGGTGCACACCACCCCGGCCGCGTACGCCTGCTCCAGCGACTCCTTCTTGGTGGCGGCGGTGGGCGTGCGGAACGTGTAGTCGTACAGCAGGAACAGCGGCGCCACGACGACGGGCCCGCGGGAACCGCACCACACGGGGTACGGGTCCTCCGGGGTGTGCACGCCGAGACCGCGGCAGATCTCGACGAGCCGGCGGTAGCGGGCGTCGCCCCGCAACTGCACCGGGTCCTCGTGGGCGGTCCACAGGTCGTGGTTGCCGGGCACCCACACCACCCGGGCCCACCGCTCGGCGAGCAGCCCGAGCGCCCACTCCACGTCCGAGAGCAACTCCCCCACGTCCCCGGCGACGAGCAGCCAGTCCCCCGGCCCCTCCGGCCGCACCCCGTCCAGGATCCGCCGGTTCTCCTCGTACGCCACGTGCAGATCACTGATGGCCATCAGCTGTCCGTGCGCCATTCGGCCGACCCTAGGGCCCAGGACCAGGCAGGGAGTACCCCTGAAGCCCCCTAGGACCTGGGCTGCGCCGTCACGGCCGCGGCGGGCAAGGGAATTGACGACAGGCCCCGGGACGACAGGCGGTCGCCATGACAACCCCATGGCAAGTACCCGCCGCAGCATCGCGCGCCTAGCAGGGGACAGTCGCTTTCCGACCCCCGAGGACACCAGTACAGCCCGGCCGGCCAGTTGCGGCTGGAGCCCGGGCGAGCACGGCGGGACGGTGGGTCCACCGCCGCGGCTCACCCGGCCGCGGCCCGTCTCCGAGGGTGATCCCCATGATCGAAACGCTGCTCCCGGCCGAGGTCGCCGCCGTGGACACGACCGTCGACCGCACCGACGTGACCCTCTTCCCGGCCGAGGAGGCGCAGATCGCCCGGGCCGTCGAGGCGCGACGCCGGGAGTTCACCACGGCCCGCTGGTGCGCACGGCGCGCGATGGCCGCCCTCGGGCAGGAGGCGTTGCCGGTGCTGCCGGGTCTGCGGGGCGCGCCGAAGTGGGCGCCGGGGCTGGTCGGCTCGGTCACGCACTGCGCCGGCTACCGGGGTGCCGCGCTGGCCCGTGCCGGGGAGATCGCCGCGCTGGGGATCGACGCGGAGCCCAACCAGCCGCTGCCGGAGGGAATCCTGGAGTCGATCGGACTGCCGCAGGAGCGGTCCTGGGTGACGCGGCTGCTGCGCACCCTGCCGGAGGTCCGCTGGGACCGACTGCTGTTCTCCATGAAGGAGGCGGTGTACAAGGCCTACTTCCCGCTGACCGGGAAGACCCTGGAGTTCGAGGACGCACTGCTCACGGTGGACGCCGAGCGCGGCACGTTCCGGGCGGCGCTGCTCAGGGACCCGGCGGCCGGGCCGGGTGCGCCGCGGCGGGTTCTGACCGGGCGGTTCTCGGCCACCGGCGGCCTGGTGCTGAGCGCCATCGCCGTGCCGGCCGTGCGGCACGCGACGCCGGCGCAGACGGCGGCAGGCGCCCCCCTTCTGGTCTGAACGGGAGGCGCCTGCCGACGAACGAGGTAAGTGGGTGCGGTCACGGCCAGCGGTCGTCGTTGTGATGGACCAGGGAGGAAGCGGTCACTACCGTTCCGCTGTGCGCTTCGGTCCGGCCTGCGTCACTGTGCTGCCCGAAGAGTATGGCGCCGGTAAACAACACACCAAGAGTACTGCCCAAAGCTGCACTACGAGCGACGATGTTGATCATGTTTGTCATGACGTGCACGTTTCCCCCTGCGAGTTCGATGTGTCGGCGTACCGAGCGGGAAGGATCGTCATGAACCCTGAGAGCCCCGTGTCCACCGCCGGCCCCTCCCGTCGCCAGGAACACCATCTCGAATCCACCGGGCCGAACCCAAGTCTCGAGCGATGGCTCAAAGCTGCACGGCAACAACTGCACACAGACTCGAGAACGGCTGGATGCGCGGAATGAATTACTCCCATTCCCAATTCACCGAGCTGGACGACGTAAGTGCGGCAGCCTATGGACACGCTGTGGAATTGGGCCGCTTCATACGCGAGGACATAGCCGTGCATCTGGCGCTGTCCCCGGCCGAGATCGAGCATGCGGAGAAGGTGCTGGTTCTGCTGCGCCTGCTGCAGCCGATGCCGGGCGACCCCGACGTGCTCGTCCCCGTGGCCCCCGACGTGGCCACCGCCGACCTCGTCAGCTCCGCCGAGACACAGATCCGCGACCTCCAGCAGGCGGTGACCGACGTGCGCGGTCGCCTGATGTCACTCATGCCGGTCTACTTCGAAGGCCGCCGGCTGCGCAACCGGCTGGAGGCGTTCGACGTCATCACCGACCCCGCCACCGTGCAGTCGATGCTCGACCACCTCAGCACGCACTGCCGGCACGAGATGGCGTCCGTCGCCCCGGGCGGCGCCCGCCCCGGCGATGTCCTGCAGGCCGCCCGCAAGTCCGCCCTGGGCATGCGCGAGCGCGGCGTGGCGATGCGCGTGGTCTACCAGCACACCGCGCGCAGCGATCTCGCCACCCGCGCCTACGTACGCGACGTCACGGCGGCGGGCGTGGAGGTGCGCACCGCCGACCAGGTCATCGACCGCATCCTCATCTACGACCGGGAGACGGTGTTCCTGCCCAAGCGCGAGACGGGTGACCCCGGAGAGGAGAACCGGAGGATCAACGGCGCGATCGTCGTCCGGGAACCCACCCTGGTCGCGTTCGTCTGCAGCGTCTTCGAGCACCTGTGGGACGGCGCCACGCCCTTCGTCCCGGACACCTCGCGCGCCCCGGCCATCGCGGACGATCTCAAGCAGTCCATCCTGCGCCTGATGGCGAAGGGCTATAAGGACGAGATGGTCGCGCGGCGGCTGGGCATGTCGGTGCGCACCTGTCGCCGGCACATCTCGGAGATCACCGAGGAACTGGAGGCCACCAGCCGCTTCCAGGCCGGGTACAACGTGGCGCTGTCCCGCATGCTGGATCAGCGGGCGGGTCCCGAGCGGGACTCGGGCTGACGCCCGGAACCTGGTCATGCTCACTCCTGCCCCAGTGCCTCCTCGATCGTCTCCACGCAGTCCGCGTCCAGCATGGTCGTGATGTCGGTGTCGCCCGGCCGGCCGAACCCGGCGTCGTAGACGGCCGCGCTCACGCAGTAGCCACTGGCCAGCGGGAAGGTACGGAAGGCCCATTCGGCGCCGGTGCCGGCGCTGCCGTCGGGCCGCTGCACGCGGACCGGCTTGCCGTCGGGCCCGAAGCCGAACTCGGTGAACCTGAACTGCATGCCCTGCCCGATCGCCTTGCTGTAGGCCTCCTTCAGCGTCCACAACCGCACCAGGGACGGGTTGCGCTGCTCCTCCGGCAGCGCGGCGAGGGTCACCATCTCGTACGGGGTGCACACATGCCGTCCGAGACCCCCGCCGTACATCTGGCGGTCGGCGCGCTCCGCGTCCACGCCGATCAGCCCCCTGGTGGTCAGCCCCACGAAGAGCAGGTCGTCGGTGTGGCTGAGGCTGATGTCGACCTGGTCGCAGCCGCGCAGGTACGGCCGCCCGGTCGGCCCGTAGGCCAGCTCCAGGGCCTCCGGGTCGCCGTGCAGCACCGCGGCCGCCGCGGACTTCAGCAGCACCCGGGAGGCCGCGTACCGGTCACGGACGTCGGCGTGCGCGAGGCCGAGATAGCGCGACCAGTCCCGGCCCAGCAGCCGGCGCAGTCCGTCACCGGAGGGCAACTGGGGTTGCAGGAGGGGCCGGTGGGCGTAGAGGAGGGCGGTCCCGCACCGCTTGAGGTCCTCCCTGACCCGGTCCCAGGCGGCCTCGTCGACGCCCACCTCGACGGGTGCGCCGAGCGGCGGCCCGAGCGTGGAGTTGCCGGGGACGGTCATGCCTGTGCCTCCGCGGTGTGCTGTGGTGGGGCTTGCTGTACGACGACGGCGTGGATCTCGGCGAGCGTGCGGGCCTGCAGGACGGGGGCCAGCGTCAGCCGCCGGCCGGTCTCGTCCTCCATGAGGGTGACGAGCCGGAGCAGGTACAGCGAGTCCCAGCGGGGCAGGTCGGCCAGGCTCCGGCCGGCCTCCTCCGGCGTGGCCTCCAGGCCCAGTTCGTCCTTGAGCAGTGCGAGGAACCCGTCGAGGGTGTCGACCGCGCTCATGTGTGCTTCCTCCCGTCGAGGCCGCCGGTCAGCGACCCGGTGATCCGCACGTGTTCCGGCGGGGCGGGCAGCCTCCGCAGGTCGTGCCGGAACAGCAGCGCCCCGTCGCGCTCGCCCTCGGGTGTGAAGCCGAGCGAGGGGTACACCTCACGGGCCCGCGCGTTCTTCGCGGTGGGCCGGAACGCGGCGAGCACCGCGTGGTGCCCGGTGTGCCGGGCGTGGGCCAGGACGGCGGTCAGCAGGGCCTGTTCGATGCCGCGGGCCAGCACGCGGCAGCTGAGCCAGGCGTTGTCCAGGCGCAGTACCCGCCCTTCGCGGGTGGCGAGGAGGGCGCCGGTCAGGCCGTTGCCGCCGAACCGGTCGGCGGTGCGCGCCGCCAGCAGCAGCCGGCCGGGGTCGGCGGCGATGCGCACCGCGTCGGACGGGGCCAGGCGCAGACCGGTCAGGTTGAACTGGTTGGTGCGCTGGGTGAGCTGGGCGAGCCGTTCGTGTTCGTGTGCCTCGGGTGCGGACAGGTCGAGGGTGATACCGAGGCCGCGCAGGAACTCCTCGTGCGAGCCCGCCTCGGCGCGCAGCGCGGCGCGGGCGCCCGCGGCGCGGTAGTGCGCCGTGCGGGCGCGGTCCTCGCCGGTCACGGCGAGCGTGTCGAACCAGCCGTCGGCGAGGAGCCGCTGGACGTGCAGGGCGGGCTCGTCGTCCAGCGGCACGACGGCGGCGCGCAGGCCGGAGTGGCGGACCTCGGCACGCTCGGCGGCCGAGTCGTCGGCGAACACCAGGGCGTCGTCGCCGATGCCGAGCGCCTCGGCGACGGCGGCGAGGTGTCCGCTCTTCGGCTCCCAGTCGGCGTGCACCGCGGCGAAGTCGCCCTCGCGCAGCAGGAGGTCGGGGTGGGTGCGCAGCGCCTGACGGACGGCCGCGCGGTCGTTCTTGCTGCTGACGGCGAGCAGGACGCCCTGGGCGGCGAGCTGCCGCACGGCCCGCTGGAAGGCGCCGAAGGCCTCACCGCGCAGGGTGCCCGCGGCGGCGATCGCGTCGGGCCCGTCCTCGCCGAGCACGCCGTCCCACAGGGTGTGGTCCAGGTCCAGCACCAGGCACTTGCGGGTACGGCCGGTGAGCGCCCGTGCCAGGTGGGCGACTTCACGGGCGACGGCGTCGAGCAGCTCGCCCCCGAGGCGGGCGCCGGCGTACTGGGCGAGGCGCACGTCGGCGACCGGGCCGCCGGCCGCGAGCAGCGGGTCGAGGTCGATGACGACGACGCCCGCCGCCTCGGCGCCCAGCCGCAGCAGCCGGGCGTTGAAATCCCGCCACACGACGCCCAGCCGGGCCCGGGAGCGGTGGTCGACGAGCTGCTGGGTGCGTTCCCGGGGCAGCGGCAGAGTGGTGAGCACAAGGGTGCCGGCCCCGGCCCGTGCGCGCTGCCGTACGAGACCCTCGATGCGTGCCGCCACCTCCTCGGCGGCCCGCTCGACGTCCTCGGGGCCCCAGACGGCGGGCACCTCGGCGAAGACGGTGGTGTCGTCCAGCAGGCAGAGCGTGAGGTCGGCGGTGACGCTTCGGAAAGCGCCGCCGGGGTCGGTGAGGTCCCGCAGCCAGGCGCCGTGGTCGCCGACGACCGCGTGCAACAGCAGTCCGTGCCGGGCGAGTTCGCCGGTGAGCGGCTCGACGACGTCCGCGACCGTGGACTGCCCGGTGACCGTGACGGTCACCGGGGCGATGCCGGGGCAGCGGGCGAGGACGGCGTCCCGGTCGGCCCGGGCCAGCAGCCGCCCGGCCCGGCGGGGCCAGCCCGGCGGGGCCGCGGGGTCGTCGGCGAGCTCGGCGAGAAGCGGCGCGACCTCGTCGTACGCCGCCTCCAGCCGCCCCTCGGCGGCCAGTTCCCGCAGCCGCCGAAGGGGCTCGGGGCGCGTGGCCGCGCGCTGCAGTACCGCCATCTCCTACACCTTCTCCAGGCCGAGCCCGGACTTGATCCACTTGCTCGATTCCACGGCGATGGCGAGTGCCTTCCCGCCGGTGGGCAGATCGGGCAGCAGCCGGGCGAGTTGCTGGAACACCAGGGCGTTGCCGGTGTTGCCGGTCTCGGCGACGCAGGAGACCTCCTTGGCGCCGGGCACGTCCAGGTGCTCGGTGATCCGCTCGGTCATCCGGCCCGACAGCTGCGGAGGCAGCAGGAAGTCCAGGTCGTCGGGGGTCCACTCCAGCTGGTCGAGGAGCTCCCAGAGGATCTCGCGGGCCATGGTCGGCACGGACTCCTCGATGGCCTTGTAGTCCTCGACGACCATGGGACGTTCGCTGTGCCGGTCGCTGATGCCGTACCAGTCGACGGTCTGCCCGGCCGGGCGGCCCAGGCCGGTGAAGCGGTTGAGCAGGCCCTTGACCGCGACGCGTTCGGCGACCGGTTCGGCGGTCAGCACGGCCGCGCCGGCGCCGTCGCCGAACAGCACGTAGTTGACGAGTTCCTCGGTGGGCATGCGGGCCACGTCCCGCCGGGCGTCGAGGTGGCGGTGGGTGACGTCGCCGCCGATCACCAGCCCGGCCCGGGCGCCGCCGCGGATCAGGGTGCGGCCGAGGTCCATGGCCTGCACGGCGCCCGAGCAGCCGGACTGGATCTGGAAGGCGGGCAGGTACATCAGGCCGAGCCGGTCGGCGACCTCGCTGGCGGTGGTCGGCAGCAGCGTGTCCGGCGTCGCGGTGGCGAGCAGCACGAACTCGATGTCGACCGGGTCGAGTCCGGCGGCGTCGATGGCCGCTCCCCCGGCCTGCGCGCACAGGTCGGCGAGGGTGTGCCGGACCTGTCCGGTCCGCAGGTCCCAGCCGAAGTGGCGGGTGCGGGTGCCCACGAAGATGTCGACCCATTCCTCGCTGACCCCGAGCGCCCTGCCGAGGGCCGCGTTGTCGACGGGCGGGCCGGGCAGGGCGCTGCCGGTCGCCGCGAGATAGGCCGTGGCGCTCACGCGCGGGCTCCTTCCAGTTGAAAGCCGAACGATACGGCCTCGGTTTCTCCGGCGCGGCACAGCAGCGCGCGTGTCATTCCGGCCCGGCGGCGCACGCTCATGCCCCGGCCCCCTCGGTGAGGCGTCCGCCGAGGAACTGGGCGAGGGTGCCCACCGACCTCAGCGCGGGCAGGAGTTGCTGCACGGACACCTCGCCGAGGTGCGGCAGCCGGGCCTCGATGCGGTCCTTCAGCTGCATGATCATCACCGAGTCGAAGCCGAGGTCCTCGTAGAACCGGGCGGTGGCCCCGACCTGTTCCAGGGGGTACGACCCGACCTCCGTGACCGCGTCGACGACGGCCGCGAGCACCGGGTCGCGGTCCCTGGACACCGGGTCGCTGGTCGCGGGTGACGCGGGCGCGGGCGGGGGTGGAGCGGAGGTGGGCCGGGGCCGGGTGGTCTGCTCGGTGCGCGGCTGCGGCGGGGCGGTCCAGTAGCGGTGTGCGGTGGAGAAGGAGTAGCCGCGCAGCTTCTCGGCGGTGCCCGAGGTGGCGTCGGGGTCGTACAGCCGCTCCCAGTCGGGGTCGAGTCCGGCCCGGTACAGCCGCGCGAGGAGGTCGGCGAGGTCTGCGCCGCCGGCCTCCGGACCCGGTGCCGGGTGCAGGAACTCCACGCTCGCGGCGAGCTCGGCCCGCCCGGCGAGGGGCAGCAGCTGCGGGCGCGGGCCGAGTTCCACGAGGTGGGTGGGGGCGCAGACCGTCTCCAGGTCGGCGAGCGCGTCCGCGAACAGCACCGGCGACTCGGCCTGGGCCGCCCAGTAGTCGGCGTCCATGCGCTCGGCGGCGTCGAGGAGTCTGCCGTAGCGGGTGGAGAAGAGGGGCACCTCGGGTGCCCTCGGCCCGGTGCCGGCCGCGGCCGACCGGAGCCGGTCGAGCGCGGGCCGCACCAGCGGCGAATGGAAGGCGACGGGCGCCTCGAGGTCGCGGGTGCGTATCTGCGCTTCCCGCAGGGTCTCGGCGATCCGGGCGAGGGCCTCGGCGGTGCCGGACAGGACGGTGTCGCGGGGCCCGTTGACGGCCGCGAGGTGCGCCCGCGGCTCCTCGGCGAGGAGCTGGCGCAGCGCGTCGGGTCCGGCCTGCACGGAGAGCATGGCGCCGCCACCGGGCAGCGCGTGCATGAGCCGGCCGCGGGTGGCGACCAGGTGCGCGGCCTCGTCGAGGGTGAGCACGCCGGCGGTGACGGCCGCCGCGAACTCGCCGACGCTGTGCCCGAGGACGGCCGCGGGCCGGATGCCGAGCGCGGTGAGGGTGGCGGCGAGGGCGTACTCGACGGCGAACAGGGCGGGCTGGGTGAGTTCCCCGGCCAGGCCGTGCTCGTCGCCGGACAGGAGCACATCGCGCACGGACGTGTCGAGGTACGGCCGCAGCGCCGCGTCGGCCGCGTCCAGGGCCTGCCGGTAGGCGTGGGAGTCCCGGTACAGGCCGGCGGTCATGCCGGGGTACTGGGCGCCCTGCCCGGAGAACAGGAACGCCACCGTCGGCACGCTCCAGGGCCGGTGCGCGACCTGCTCGGGCAGTCCCTCCCCGGCCGCTTCGCGGAGCGCGGCGGCCAGTTCCTCGGTGTCCCGTGCGGTGACGGCGAAACGGTACGGCAGTCCGGTCTTGACCCGGTTGCTCTGCCGGCACAGTGCGGCGGCGGAGGCGCGCGGGCGGCGGGCCAGGGCGTCGGCCTGCTCGGTGAGGTTGCGGATCAGGGCGCCCGGGGTGTCGGCAGTGAGGGTGAACACGCCGGCGCCGGGCCGGCCGCGCCGTGCCGTGGTCCGGGGTGCGGGGCGGGGCGCGGAGCCGAGGACGGCGTGGGCGTTGGTACCGCCCATGCCGAAGCTGGACAGCCCGGCGAGGACCGGGGCGGGCGGCAGCCGGAGCGGCGACTTCAGGAGCCTCATACCCCGGTCGGCGAGCCGCAGTTGGGGGTTCTCGCGGTCGGCGAACCGGCTGGCGGGCACGATCCGGTGATGCAGCGCGAGGGCGACCTTGATCAGCCCGGCGATCCCGGCGGCGCCCTCGGTGTGCCCGAGGTTGCCCTTCACCGAGCCGACCGCCAGCGGCTCGTCGCGGCCCTCGCCGTGCAGGCTGCCGAGCGCGGCGCACTCGATGGTGTCGCCGAGGACGGTGCCGGTGCCGTGGGCCTCGACGAAGGCCACCTCGCGCGGCTGGACACCGGCCCGCTTGCAGGCGGTGGCCACCACCTGTTCCTGGGACCAGCGGTTGGGCGCCGTGATGCCGTTGCTGCGGCCGTCCTGGTTGACGGCGGTGCCCCGGATCACGGCGTAGATCCGCTGTCCGTCGGCGACTGCGTCGGCGAGCCGGCGCAGTACGACGAGGCCGACGCCCTCGCTGCGCCCGATGCCGTCGGCGTGCCGGCTGAACGGCTTGCAGCGCCCGTCGGCCGCGGCGAGCCCCAGCTGGTGGTAGACCAGCCCGAGCGCGGGCGACATGACGAGGTTGACGCCGCCGGCGAGCACCGTGTCGCACTCCCCGGACAACAGCGCCCCGACCGCGAGGTGCACGGCCACCAGCGAGGAGGAGCAGGCGGTGTCGACGGCCATGCTGGGGCCGGTGAAGCCGAGATGGTAGGAGATCCGGTTGGCGGTCATGCCCGCGCTGCTGCCCGCGCCGAGCTGCGGGGTCACCCGGTCGTAGTCGCCCAGGTGCAGCCGCCCCCACTCGCCGCCCATCACGCCGATGTAGACACCGGTGCCGCTGCCGGCCAGCGACCCGGGCGCCACGCCGGAGTCCTCCACGGCCCGCCAGGCGCAGTGCAGCAGCAGCCGCTGCTGGGGGTCCATGGCGGCGGCCTCGCGCGGCGGCACGGAGAAGAACGCGTTGTCGAACACGTCGGCACCGTCGAGGAAACCGCCGCGCGTGAGCCCGGCCCCGGTGGCCCCGTCGGCGGCCGGGTCCCACCGCTCGGGCGGCACGTCGCCGATCACGTCGCCGCCGCGCAGCAGCAGCTCCCAGTAGGCGTCGGTGTCCCGGGCGAGCGGGAAGGCGCAGTCCATCCCGACGATCGCGACGCCGTCGCGGTTGGAGGACCCGTCCGCCATCACCGCTCCCCGTCCGCGTCGGCCGCCGGCAGCTGGATCGCCAGGAAGGCCAGCAGGCTCTGCACGGTGGGGTGGTCCCACAGCAGGGTCGGCTCGACCACGAGCCCGAACTCGTCCTCCAGGTCGCCGCACAGGCTCAGCGCGCACACCGAGTCCATGCCGTACTCGGCCAGCGGCACGGTCGGGTCGATGGTCTGCGCGTCCCTGCCGAGGTAGAGCGCGACCCGGTCGAGCAGCCAGCCGCGCGGCAGGACGGGGCCGGGCACCGGAGACGTCGAGGACAGGGACTGCCGGGTGGTCGGTACGTTCATGGCCGAACGCCTTTCGCTGGGATTCGCCGGACCGGGATGCCGGGCATGTGGCACGCTCATCCCGGCAGCGGGGTGTCGTAGAGGTCGTAGCTGCGCCGGTCGCTGAAGCGCAGCTGCACTTCGTGCCGGACCCGCAGCTCGCACTCGGCCGGCAGGTCGGGTGCCGGGGCGCCGAGGCGGCGCGCGACGCGGTGCAGAGCGGCCGCGGCCCAGGCCGGGTCGGCGAGGAACGGATCGGAGCCGTCCTGGTTGTGCCGCCACACGCCGAGCACCGCGGCGGCGGCGAGCAGGTGGGCGTAGCGGTCCATCAGCGGGAACGGCGCGGCGCCCGGTTCCGGGCCGAGGGCGAGCACCCGGGCGCGCAGGTCGCGGAACTCGTCGACGAGGCCGAGCGCGAGGTCGCGCAGCGCGCGTTCGACGGCGCCGGTGCCCGGGGTCTCGGCGGCCACGGCGAGCAGCGTGGCGCTGAGGCTGTCCCGCCCGCAGGCCAGCGCGAGCCGGTCCGGGTCGAACGGGGGCAGCGGGTCGCGCGGCCGGAACAGCGCGGCGGGCGCCTCCTCCTCGACGAACCAGGACCGGCGGGCCAGGCGCGGCAGCTGGGGGATGATCGTGCCCTGGCAGGCGACGGACCCGGCGTGCCCGAGGGTGACGACGGGCACGTCCCGCAGGTGCTTCTGGAAGATGCCGAGGGTGCCCTCGCGGGTGTAGAGCCCGGCGCCGAGCACGATCGACAGGTCGTACATCGTCTCGGTCAGAACGCGCGGCAGCAGGTACTTCACGGCCGACGAGTACACGCTGGTCTGTTCCGGCAGGACGTGGATGGCGCGGGTGGCGACCGTGGCGAACGCGTCGTACAGCAGCAGGTTGACGAACGCGCCGGTGATGGTGGCCGCGGTGCGCTGGGAGTCGGAACCGCCGGTGGTCCAGCCGCCGCCGCGGTGCTCGTGGTCGAAGGCGACGGCGGTGCGCAGGCCGGTGTCGACGGCCGCGAGCACCATGGAGGAGATGACGGTGCGGGTCACCTGGAAGGAGCGCAGCGCGATCGGCACGCCGCCGCCGACCGGTCCGAGCAGGGCGTCGTCCGGCACCGGGCAGTCGTCGAAGTCGACCCCGCCGAAGACGCAGCCGCGCAGCCCGAGCGAGGTGTGACGGCTGAGGCGCCGGGCCCGGCCCTCGGGGAACCGGGACGGGTCGAGCACGACCGCGGTGTGGCTGCGGCGGCCGGGGGCCGGATCGGTGCGGGCGAACAGCACCAGGGCGTCGGCCCGGTCGAGGTTGTTGATGACGGGCTTGCGGCCGCTGAGCAGCAGTCCGCCGTGCGGTCCGGGCCGGGCGGAGACCTGGCTGCGGACGTAGTCGTTGCTGTGGGCGGTCTCCAGCTGAGCGATGGCGGCCCGCGAGCCGCGCAGCATCCGCCGGGCCAGGGCGGCCTGCTGGTCCTCGGTGCCGGCCATCCACACGTCGACGGCGGCCATGAAGGACATGGCGCCGTACCCCATGCCGAGGCCCACGTCACGCCGGAAGACCGGGCGCATGACGCGGACCAGGGTGTCCATCGAGGTGAGCCGCCCGCCGAGGGCGACGGGCACGTATTCGTGGTGCATGCCGGACCGGTCCAGGGCGTCCTCGCCGGGCACGCTGCGCACGGCGTCCCGGTCGGCGTCCAGCAGAGCCGCGTAGCCGCACGGGTTGGCGGGGTCGCCGGGGTCGCCGAGGAGGTCCTCCACGGCGGCCACGCGGCACTGCACCTCGGCCTCGCGCACGGGCGCGGCGGTGAGGGTCACCATGCGCCACCGCCGGCGGTGGACTGCAGCAGCCCCTCCCCGAGCAGCACGTCCCCGGCGCGTGCGAGCGCGCGGACGGCCGGGTCGAACACCTCGTACTCGCCGTGCACCTCGCCGGCCAGGAACTCCCGCCGCATGAGGGTGCGCTGGACCTTCCCGCTGGTGGTGCGGCGCACGGTGCCGGGCCGCACGAGCAGCACATTGCCCGCGGGCACGTGGAACTCCTTGCCGATCAGCTCCTGGATCCGCTGGGCGAGTTCGCGCAGCTGCGGGCCGTCGAGCTGCCCGCCCCTGACCTCCTGCACGAGGACGAGCTGCTCGCGCCCGGCCTCCACGGAGAACGCGGCGCCGTTGCCCGCGGCGAGCGCGGGGTGCAGTGCCTTGACGGCGTGCTCCACGTCCTGCGGGTACACGTTGCGCCCGTTGAGGATGACGACTTCCTTCAGCCGCCCGGTGACATACAGCTGCCCGTCGTCGAGCACCCCCAGGTCCCCGGTGCGCAGGAATCCGCCCTCGCCGCTGTCCAGCACGGCGCGGAAGGTGGCCTCGCTCTCCTCGGGCTTGCCGTAGTACCCGGCGGCGACGCTGTCGCCGCGCAGCCATATCTCCCCGACGGCGCCCGCCGGCAGTTCCCGGTAGCCGACGGGGTCGACGATGCGGACGTCGAAGTCGGTGACACGCCCGCTGCCGACGAGGGTCCGGGACTCCGCACCCGGCCCGGCGGGCGCGAAGACGTCCCGAGCGAGGGCGGCGGCGTCGGCTTGGATCCGCTGGTACGGCTCCCCGCTGACGCCGCCGGAGACCACGAGGGTGGCCTCGGCGAGCCCGTAGCACGGGTACATCGCCTCGGCCCGCAGGCCGGCGGCGGCGAACCGGCGGGCGAAGGCGTCGAGCGTGTCGGCGCGCACCGGCTCGGCCCCGTTGAGCGCGAGCCGCCAGCGGGACAGGTCGAGCCGGCCGAGCTGGGTGTCGGTGACCCGGCGCAGCGCGAGGTCGTAGCAGAAGTTGGGCCCGCCGCCGATGGTGACACCGTGCTCGTCGATGGCCTGCAGCCAGCGCACCGGACGCTTGATGAACGCGGTGGGCGACATCATCACGGACGCGCTGCCCAGCCACACGGGGTGCAGCAGGTGCGCGATGAGCCCCATGTCGTGGTAGAGCGGCAGCCATCCGCCGAACCGGTCGGCGGAGGTGGTGCCCAGCACCCGCTGCAGGGCGGCCTGGTTGGCCATCAGGTTGCGGTGCGTCACCATCACACCGCGCGGCTCGGACACCGACCCGGAGGTGTACTGCAGGAAGGCGAGGTCGTCGGCCCCGGTGGCAGGCGCCTCCCAGGCGTCGTCCCCCTCCGGCAGGGCGTCGCTCGCCACGCACACCACGTCCTCGCCGTGGCCCTCGGTGGCCAGCCACAGGGCGACGTCCGGCGCGCTGGCCCGGTCGGTGAGCACGACCGCGGCCCCGCAGTCGCGCAGCATCGCCGAGCTGCGACCGAGCCGCCCCTTGGCGCCGCCCTCGGGCAGCGGGGCGGGCACGGCCACGGCCCCGCTGTACAGGCAGCCGGTGAACGCCTTCAGGAATTCGAGGCTGCCGGGGTACATCAGCAGCACCGGCCGCCCCTCGACCCCGTGCGCGCGCAGCGCCCCGGCGATGCGGCGCGCCGCGCGGTCCAGTTCCCCGTAGGTCAGCCGCTCGGCGGCCGGGCCGTTCTGGGTGTCGCGAAGTTGGATGTGTACGTCATCGCCCGCGGACTCGGCGCAGCGCGCCCGGACGAGGTCGGTGAAAGTGACGAAGCGTGACAACTGCATCCCCCTCGCATGTCGCGCATGGTGCGCGTTACCCATGTCGCCGACGATCTTCTGGTGACCGCCTAAAGGGGCGCTTGAACGGACCAGCCGGACATGCCGGGCCCGGCCTGCCGGCCCCGCCGGGGCGCGCGGTGGCCGGTCAGTCCGCGAGCCAGTTGCCGTGGAACCCGAACGGCACCCGGGCGGGCAGGTGGACCGTGGCGACCGGCCCCGCCGCGAGGTCGTCGGCGTCCAGGACGACCAGGTCGCTGCGGTCGGTGGTGGCGTCGTACACGTACGTCATGAGCCAGCCGGGACCGCCCGCCACATCGTCGGCGGGGGCGAAGGCGGCCTCGCCGGGGGTGCGGTCGGGCCCGAAGTCGTGGGCGGTGACGGCGCCGGTGGTCAGGTCGTACCGCACCAGCGTGTTGTCGCAGGTGACGTGGCCGTGGGTGGCGGTGAGTCCGGTGAGCCGGTCGTCGACGCGCGGGAACTCCCCCGGCCGGTCGTCGATCTGCTGCTCTCGGACCGTCCCGGTCGCGGGGTCGATGGTCCACTTCCACAGCACGGCGTCCCGCGGCGGGGTGAGGCCCTGCTCGGTGCGCCGCCAGATCTCGGCGTACCGCATCACGTGGAGCACGATGCTGCCGTCCGGCGCGTCGTGGGCGTTGAGCGAGTGGAAGACGTAGCAGGGGTCGATCTCGAACCAGCGCACCTCGCCGTACGGGTCGTCGCGGCGCAGCACGCCCAGCCGGGCACCGTATCCGTCGTCCCAGCAGTAGGGCATGGTCCCGCCGGTCATGGCGAGGTCGAGGTCGAAGACGACGGGCAGATCCAGGAAGACGACGTGCTGGGCGGTCAGACAGAAGTCGTGCAGCATGGTCGCGCCCGGCACCTCGACGGTCCTGCTGATCACCAGCTCGCCGCTGGCGTCGGCGCGGTGGTAGGTGAGGTGCGTGGGCTCCATGATGCCGTAGCCGAAGAAGTGCAGTTCGCCGGTGGCCGGGCAGGTCTTGGGATGGGCGGTCATGGCGGTGTGCAGCCGGCCGCCGAAGTCGTAGGGGCCCTTGGTGTCCAGGTCGCGGGTCAGCTCGTAGGGCAGGGCGGTCTCGACGAGGGCGAGGGTGCGGCCGGCGTGCCGGACGACGTGGGTGTTGGCGGGTCCGGCGGTGAGGTCGCGGTGGCCCTGGTCGTCGTACATCCGCGCGCCGTCGGTGAGGCTGCGGGTGCGCACCCACCGGTTGCGGTACGACACCGCGCGCCCGTCCTCGATGCGTAAACCGTGGACCATGCCGTCCCCGAAGAACCAGTGCCCGGAGGCCGCGTCGGCCGGGTTGGGGCCGTTGCGCAGGTACCAGCCGTTCAGGGCGGGCGGGAGCGTGCCGGTGACCGGCAGGTCGTGGGCGGTGAGCTCCTCCGAGACCGGGGCGTAGTTGCCGGCGAGGTGGCGGGGGGTGGGGCTGGTCATCGGGCCACCTGCCCGGCGTTGGCCTGGACGTGGGCGACGTAGCGGACGGTGAAGACCATCGGGACGACGAAGCCGGCGATCTGGACGATCGTCGCCGTGGCTGAGTGGGCGTGTCCGGAGTGTGCGAGGGGCGCGAGGACGACGGCGGTGACGGCGAAGGCGGCGGTCCACACGGCGGTGATGACGACGTTGGTCCGGATGAACGGCTTGAGCCCCCACACCTCGCGCGGGGTGGTCCGCTTGGCGATGCCGAGGGTGAACGGCCTGCCGACGGCCAGGGAGCCGCCCGCGATGAGGGCGAGGGTGCCGGAGGAGAGGGCCGCGGAGTAGTCGTGGACGCCGGAGTCCGGGTCGGTGAAGGCGATGACCGCCAGCACCGCGAAGAAGACGGCCGAGCCCAGCTCGATGATCAGCGCGTCGAATCCGGTTCCGGCCCGCCGCTGCTGGGCGATGAGCACGACGGCGACGACAAGTGCGGCCAGGGCGCCCCACTGCCAGTTGCCCGAGGGCACTACGGCGAAGACGATCCACGGCAGGAACGTGCGCAGGTACGACATTGATCTCTCCATTCCGGGTTCCTCTCCCGACATGTCAAAACTAGAAGGTCTACTAGCGACATGTCAACAGTGGAATGTAGAGTGAGGGGCATGAGCCTCAGACACGCACTCCTCGGCCTGCTCACGGAGCGCCCCGCGAGCGGCTACGACCTGCTGAAGCGCTTCGAGACGTCCCTGGCCAACGTATGGCCGGCGACCCAGAGCCAGATCTACACGGAGCTGACGAAGCTCGCGGCCACCGGCCTGATCACGGTGGCCGCCGAGGGCCCGCGCGGCCGCAAGGAGTACGCCCTCACCGACGAGGGCCTGGCCGAGCTGCGGCACTGGCTGACGGAGACCCAGCCCCAGCGGACCGTCCGCAGCGACGTCCTCCTGCGCGTCTTCTTCCTGGGCGTCCTCGAACCCGACCAGGCCCACGCCTACCTGACCGATCTGACCGACCGGTCCGCCCAGGAGTACGACGAACTGCGCCGGCTAGCCGACGCCATCGACTGGGACGACGACAACCTCTCGGTCCACGGCCGCATCGCCCTGGAGTACGGCCTGCGCTTCTACGAGATGCGCCGCGACTGGGCGGCCTGGGCGGCCGAGCAGATCAAGTAGGGCGGGACGACCGGCAGGACGAACCGGGTTCCTTTGAACCGCGTCAGTATCAAGGACCCGTCCGGCCTGCCGCGCGGCTGCGTCACAGAGGCGGAGGAGGGACCGCGGCATTGGCGGCATCCCTCGCGGCGCGGCTCACGGCCTTCGTGTCTGTGGCGTCGCTGCGCTGAGTCATGAAGAGCTTCACGAGGGCCAGAAGACCGGGGCCACACAGAGCAGTCGCAAGCCACGGCTGGTCCGAAGCAATCCAACTCCCCCCGCCCAGCATGGTCAGCGCGATCAGGACGCTGGAGCCCAGAGTGGCCATGCGGTAGTTGTGCTTACGAATGCGCTCGGCCTCGCGTGCCGCACGTTCGGCGTCGGCTTTGGCTGCCTCGGCCCCACGCTGTGCAGCCTCACGTTCGGCTGCGGCGTTCCGCTCAGCCTGGGCTCGCTGATTGTCCAGCTGCCGCAGCCTGATCTGGTGCTCCCGCTTGAGCTGAGGCTCAAGGGCTCTGAGTGCCACCTCCAGCTTTTCAGGCCCTCCCAGAGCCTCGCCCCACGTGGCGGCGATCTCCATTCCGGCCGTGATCACGGGATCGGTTCGCGTTTCGGGTAGCGGACGCTCTTCCTCAGGGCTCACTGCTGCGTCCCTCCCCCACCGCTGCCTACAGGCTCATAGTCGAGACTTGATGGTTCCGGAGGCGGTCCGAGGCGTACGAAGAGACGAGCCATTGCCGAATCCAGTGTGCCGGCGGCTTCTGCCGCGTCCTCAGGGAGGAGTGCCGCGTCGCTTTCGTCGCGGTCCGTGCTCTCCGCCTCTGCTTCTTCGAGATCGGGCGGAGTGTCAGGAGCGTCCTCGCCCTGCGGGGGGAGTTCGCCGCGGCCGAAGGCCGGCGCCCGCAGCTCCGCCGACGTCGGCGGCCCACCTCGGATCGCCCCACCGGGCTCCACGGTGATCTGGCAACGCACCTCCCCGATGAAGGTGCCATGGTGGAAGGCGCGCGCCGTCACCACGAACAGCCCGGGCACGTTCGAACGGACGGGAAAGCGGAGCACGTCCGAGTCCTGCCCCGGCAGCACCGTCACCGTCTGCTGCAGCTCACCGGTGATCGCCAGGCCCGGTGCGTGAACCGTGATCAGGATCTGCGCTCCCGGCGGTGGAACCCGAAGACCGCGCAAGGGGGCACGCGAGCTGCCACCGCTTGTCACGATCTGGATCTGCAACGGGACCTCTTCGCCTGAGGCGGTGTGCTCGGCGAGCTGTGCAACGAGCCTGCGCCGCTCGCCACCCCGCTCCTCGAGGTGGTGCCGACCCCCACGGCCGTCGGTTCGCGAGGCTCCCTCGCCCGGGGTGAGGCCGCTTGCATCGCGCCGAGGTACTGGATCCGGCTCAAGCCCGGAAAGCCGGCCGAGGTGCTGCTGGAGTCGGGCGTGACGGAATTGGTACACCGCGCCGGCCTGGCGCAGGACGCCTCGTCTGCATGCGTCGTCGAGAAAAGCGATCAGCGCCCAGGGCAAACGCCCGGTGAGCGGCAACCAGATGCGTGCGAGGGCAACCCACTGACCCCAGGCGGTCAAGCTGAACCAGTACCCGAGCGCGAGTCCAAGGGCCGTCTCGAACCCGGTCGTGAGCCCGATCCCGGACGCCGTGAACACGTGGATGAGCCCGCACACGAGCCCCCAGACGAGCAGAGGGAAGACCACGTAGCGACGGTTTGTGTTCAACAGGTCGGCGGGACCGGCGGCAGACGAGACATCGACCGGGGCTTCCAGCCAGGCCATGAGCCCGAGCACCAGCCCGGTCCCGAGCCCGGCCCCAAGCGTGGACACGAGCACGCTGCCGAGCCCGTCGTCCGGTCCGAGCCCCGAGACCGCGACCTGGTCCACGAGCCCCAGCACCAGCGCGGCCGGGAGCCCGAGGACGACCGCGAACCTGGGGAGGAAGCTCGTACGCATCGCTCTGTGTCTGCCGAAGGTCTGCACACGTAGGCGCGTTGGTGCTGCCGCTCTCCGATCGCCGACCGCGCCGTACAGGATTCCGGAGCCGAGCCCGGCCACGAGCCCGTGCAGGAGCCCGGCCACGAGCCCGCGCCTGAGGACGTACCCGAGCCCGTGCGACGTCGCGATCACGTCCACGGCGATGTTCCCGAGGCCGGTTGTCGCCCCCGCGACCAGCGCGGTCAGGAGCCCGAGCGCGAACATGCGGGAGTAACGGTTCCTGGTGGTGCCCAGGCGCCACCAGGTCAGGTCCGGGGTTTGGAGCCGGTTGAGATCCTGGGCGAGGTAGCCGAGCCAGCGCCGGGCGCGTTCCGGGGTGAAGCGGCGGCGGGGTCGGCCGCCACGACCCGGCTCGGGTCGACGGTGGTAGACGGTGGGGATGAAGTGGCCCAGAAGGTGGTCTTCCAGCTCCTCGGGACTGCCGAACCGCTCGGTGTCCAACAGCTCTGAAGGGTCGCGGCCGGGGGTGTCGCTGTAGATGCTGCGGGCGAGGGTGACCATCAGTGGGGTCGCCAGAACCGTGGCGAGGGGGGACGCCGGCCCGTCCGGTGGCTGCTCGCGCAACGCGGCCAGTACGGGCTCCCAGGCGTTCGCAGCGGGGTTCGCGCGGTCGGGGTTACGGGTGGTGCAGTACAGGTAGTCGGCCAGGTCGTCGGGAGTGAGGCCGGTCAGCTCGATCGCGGCGGCGGAGGCCAGCGGGCGGGTCTCCGTGACCGCAGCGGCGTATTCGGCCGGACGATTCCTAATGGAGATGTCAAGCGGCCAGTGTGACGGGCGGTATTGGGCTGTAGCACCGTCCGTCACGCAAGAGAGCCCACAGAACATTGACGC
>NZ_JBITDA010000036.1:0-60149 GCF_044453765.1 Streptomyces sp. NPDC051636
ACCGCGACTGGTGAGGCTAGTGAGGCTGATGTGACGCCCCGCCTCCACCTCCACCCGCCCACCGGCCGTCAGCCGCTAAGCCCACCCCACGTGCCCCCCCCCCCCCCCCCCCCCCCCCCCCCCCCCCCCCCCCCGCGGGGCGCCCCCCCCCCCCCCGCCCCGGGGGGGGGGCCCGGGGGGGGCCCCCCCCCCCCCCCCCCCCCCCCGTCCGGGCCGGAGGGCGGTCAGATCATGGCTCCGTTGGCGCGGGTGACCTGGTGCCGAGCCCCTTGCTGGCGCTGTAGGCGCCCTAGCCGGGGAGGGCCAGGGAACTACTCGTCCAGTGGCCCGGTGGCCCTCAGGCCTCCCCGGGCACGCGATCCGCAACACGGCGGCGTACGGCGAGGGCAGCCTCACGCGTAGCCGAAGTTCTGCGTCCACACGGGTCCGTCCTGGGCGAGGTACACACCTACGCCGATGACCCGGACGTCCTCGTTCAGGATGTTGACCCGGTGACCCGGGCTGTTCATCCACCCGGCCATCACTATCAGGGGGTGGGGCTGGCCGGCGGCTATGTTCTCCGCGGCAGGGAGCGGAAATCCGTATGCCAGCATGCGGTCGGCCGGCGACAGCCCTTCGGGCGTGAAGTGGTCGAAGAACTGCCGCCGTGCCATGTCCTCGCTGTGGCTCCGCGCGGCATCCCGCAGGCGCTCATCGGTGACCAAGCAGACCAGTCCACGCTGGTCACGCTCGCGGTTGACCAGTGCTGCGACGGCGTCCTCGAGCAGTCGCTGCAGAGACTGGGCGCTCTTGGTGGTGGAATCTTCCGTCCTTGCCCGGGAGACTTCCGCACTCCGGGCGCCCGGCTTGCGGAATCGAAGGCTCCCCCCGGCAGTTGGGTCCCACTGCGGGTCCCAACCTTCTTCTTCGAGCCAGTTCTGGCCCAACATTCCTCGCCTCTCGCAGCAGCCGGTGCGATCACGCCCGCGGGCCCGTCAGCCGGCGCACGGCAGCGACCAGTAGGGCTCCCTTGGGTCTCGCACCATTGGAAAGCCGCCAGACTCAGCCGTTGCCGGGCGCAGAACGATGCCAGCGGCGCACAGGGCGAGGGTCGGTGCGGCTGCAGGAGCCTTCATTTGCATCACACTCACATTCCCGCAGTCCCGCCATCAGAAGGGCGAGACGACCGGCGTCAAGTTGTCGATCAGTTGCGCGGGCAGGACCATGGACGGCAGCCATGGAGACGCCTGTACCGGCACAGGCGGTACAGGCGTGCCCCGCCAGTCGCGCGCAATTTCGATGGTGGCCGCCTCCCGACTGGAATGGAGGTTCCCGATCGGCTCGGTGGGGGAGGGGTTGGTAGTGGGCTCAGGAGGTTCAGAACGAGCCCGCTCACGTACAGACAAGGTGGGAGCCCAGGGTGGCCAGCCGGGCTACACCCGGATGACCTGGGGTCCCAGGAGCGAGTAGCGATGCGCTTCGGTGGCCGGCAGCCTGGTGTCGGTGATGATGGCCTCGAGGTCGGGCACATCGGCGAACCGGCAGAAGCTCACCGCTCCGAACTTGGTGTGCACCCCGACGAACACCCTCCGCCGGGACACCCGCATCACTTGTGCCTTGACCTGGCTGACCGCGGGGTCGGGAGTGGTCAGGCCGTGCTTGCGGGCGATGCCGTTGCCGCCTATGAACGCCAGGTCGATGACGAAGCCCGACAGCATGCGGGTCGCCCAGTGGTCGACAGTGGCCAGCGTGCCCCCGCGCACCCGGCCGCCCAGCAGCAGTACGGTGATCCACTCGCGGGTGGCCAACATCCCGGCCGTCACCAGCGAGGCGGTGATCACCGTCAGCCTCCGGTCCTGGGGCAGCGCCTGAGCTATCAGTTGAGGGGTGAACCCCTCGTCGATGTACAGCGTCTCGGCGGCACCGACCAGTTTGACGGCCGCTTCGGCGATCCGTGACTTCTCCGGTACGTGCATGGTGGAGCGGAGGGCCAGATTGGTCTCGAAACCGGCACTCTCTACCGGGTGCGCCCCGCCGTGGGTGCGCCGCACCCGGCCATGTTCCTCGAGGACGCGCAGATCACGGCGCGCGGTCTCCTTGGACACCCCGAAGTCCGCGGCGAGCTTGCCGACATCGACCGCCCCGGTCCGCCGCGCCAGCTCGAGTATGGCCTGGCGTCTCCGTTCGCCATCCATGGCAGGTGCCTCCTCTTTCGTGATCCATGACCGAAGCCGCGCCCCTTCGCGCGTCGCGTGAAATTTCCATGAGCGCTGAACTGCGGTGACCGGCTCCGTTGGCAGGGGTCGTGACCGGGCGTGTCCGCCTTCGGCCCCTCGAACCCGTTGCGTGCTTGGCCGTCGCGCTTCCGAAGACCGCTGGGATGCCCGAATCGGGCGCTCTGTCGCCCCGCTTTCTGCCCGCGCGTCTCGGCACTTCCGGCTCTCGGACACCTCCAGACGATGCGCAGCTGGTGTGCGCCATCCGCGGGGCCGGTCGGCCAGTAGAGTGCGGCGTGGGACATCGTGGCCTTTCCGGGACAGCAGGACACGGTGGGCGGGGTGATCACACGGCAACGGCGAGGTAGCGCTCTCCGCGGGAGTGGTACGGCTGGCTGTTCGGTCAGGTTGACGCGTTGGGGACCGCCGGCTGGAGGCTTTCCCGCACCGGCCGCATCAACGGATCGCTGAGGCAGTGGTAGAAGTCCCTTCCTGGCGACGCCGCGGGGAGAGGGCGCGGCGGTATGCCAGGCGCCTTCACCGTCAGCGACTTCTCCCACGCCAGGTCCCGTTGAAGGTGGAACGTCGCATACTCGGAGCTCCGGTGGGGCGATAGGGCCCACGCCCATATGAGGTGGCCGGGGGAGGGGAATAGCGTCGAATTGCGGAGAGATTATTGCATGACGCGACCGGGCAGTTCAATGCAACGCCGTGAACAACTGGTAGCGGGCGGAGCGAATGCGCTCATCTGGGCAGCCGCGTCCTATACAGGTCGCTCAAGTGAGCATTTTGTTGCCATATCTTCGGTGACGGACCATGCAAATTGACGATTCGCTGGAATCGGATGAGGAACGCCTGCGGGCGCAAGCCGGTCAGCCGCCATGTCGGTACGCGACGGCCGGAGCACCAAATCCTGAGCGGGCGTAGAAATGGTAGGACCCCGCCAAGTCCGCCCTTCACATTCCAGCGCACGCCACCCTCGGTGGGGCATCCGGACCTGTGCGACATTTGGCTTGACGGCCTGCCTGTGCCCCAGGGCCTTGCGGCGGATGCAAGTTATCCTCCGGCGGCGGGGGGTGTGAAGGGGCAATGAGCCGGCTGCCAGACGCTGGAGAGCCGATAAACGCGCGGGCGGCGACGCCGCGCGGTCACGACGCGGGTGGGCTCGATACGGCGCGACCAGGGTCGTCCAGGTCCTGAGCGAGCAGGGACTTCAAATCGGCGACCGTGGGCGCCTTCAGACCCCCCAGCCGCCTGGCTTGACGCGTCATCATGTTCTCCAGCAGCTGGCGGGCGAGCCGTGCGTTGCCGAACGAGCGGTCCCGGGGGATCGCGTCGACACGGGCGCGCAGCGCGGCCAGAGTCTCTGGGGAGCACTCGTAGCCCATTTCCGCCGCCTGCCGTTCGATAATGGAGACCAGTTCTGGTGTGCTGTAGTCCTCGAAGTGCACGTACCGGGAGAAGCGGGAGGACAGCCCGGGGTTGGAGGCCAGGAAGCGCTCCATCTCCTCGGTGTAGCCGGCGACGATGACCACGACGTCGTCGCGGTGGTCCTCCATCAGCTTCAGGAGAGTGTCGACGGCCTCGCGTCCGAAGTCGTTGGAGGAGCCCTCGGGAGTGAGGGTGTAGGCCTCGTCGATGAACAGCACACCGCCCAAAGCGCTGGAAAAGACCTCCTTGGTGAGCTGGGCGGTGTGTCCGACGTACTGTCCCACCAGGTCGGCGCGGGCGACTTCCACCAGGTGCGCGCGAGGCAGCACTCCCAGGGAGTGCAGTAGTTCGGCGTACAGCCGGGCGACAGTGGTCTTCCCTGTTCCGGGTGAGCCGGTGAACACCAGGTGGTTGCTGATCTTGGGGGTGGGCAGCCCTGCCGCGGCGCGCTGCCGGGCATTGGCCAGCAGGTTGACCAGGTCGGTCACCTCGCGCTTGACCGCGGACAGACCGATCATGGCCTCCAGTCGGACCATCGGGGTGGCCTGGTCGTCGGTGTCCTGCTGCGTGCCATCCAAAGCCGCTGCCTCGGCCTCCCCCACGTCCTGCGGCAGAAGCAGTGACAAGTCCTTCTCGCTCGGGTCGGATATCATGGCGAGCCGGACCGCCTGCCGGTCCACCATCTCCTCGAACACCCCCCGGGCGGCACGGCCGTTGCCGAAGGTCGCGTCGCGGGTCATCTGCTCGAAGTGCAGCGCCAGTGCCTCGGCGGTCATCGGCCCCAGCTCGTAGCCGTGGCCGACGCACATGTTCTCGGTAATGGTCACCAGCTCCTCCACCGAGTAGTTGTCGAACTCGATGGTGCGGGTGAACCGTGACGCCAAACCCGGGTTGGCGGTCAAAAATGACTCCATTTGCTGGGAGTATCCGGCCGCGACCACCACGACGTCGTCGCGGTGGTCCTCCATCAGCTTCAGTAGGGTGTCCACCGCCTCGCGTCCGAAGTCGTTGGACGAGGCACCCTCCGGGGTGAGGGTGTAGGCCTCGTCGATGAACAGCACACCGCCCAAAGCGCTGTTGAACGCCTCGGTGGTCTTGATGGCCGTACCGCCGATGACCTGGGCGACCAGATCGGCGCGGGCGACCTCCACGAGGTGGCCGGTGCGCAGGACGCCCAGGGACGCCAGGATGCTGCCGTACAGACGGGCGACTGTGGTCTTGCCGGTGCCCGGAGGGCCGGCGAAGACCAGGTGCCGGCTCATCGGGGGGACGGGCATCCCGAGCCGGCGGCGGCGTTCGGCGAGCTGATTGAGGTTGACAAGGGTGCGGACCTGGTGCTTGACGTTCTCCAGGCCGACGAGCGTTTCCAGTTCGGCCAGTGGGCCTTCCCGGCCCCCCTCGCCACCGGACGCCCCGCCCGGTCCGCCGGCGCCGGTGTCCGCCACGTCCTCGCCCCAGTGGTCGGCGGCCCCGTTGTCCGCGCTGGCCAGTGCTTCCACCGACAGCCGGTCGCTGCTGCGGCTCTGCTTCAGGCCCGCTCCGCGGTTGTCGCGCACCACGCACCGGTTGACCGACACCGTCTCCGCGCTGTCGACGCGTACGCCGTCGCCCGTGCTACCAGTAATCTCACAGCCCATCAGATCGGCCCGTCCGCCGTGGGATATGAGTACCCCGTGGGCCTTGGCCCCCTCGATGCGGATGCGTTCCAAGGCGATCTCGCCCGTGGTGTGGACGCTCACGCCCGCTTCGCCGCTACCCTCAATACGGCAGTCGCGCAGCGTACCCCGGCCGCGTTCGCCCACCGTGACACCCGATCCGGCGGGGGAGATCATCACGGTGTCGGTGATCTCGGGTTTCGCGTCATCGCTCAGGTACAGCGCCGAGCCGCCCGCCGAATCGATCTCGCAGTGCTCCAGGCGGCCGCGTCCGTCGTCGGTGACCTCGATGCCGTGCCCGCCCGAGCCCACAACTCTGGCCCGGCGCAGCAGCGGATCGGCGGCCGACCGCACGCAGATGCCCACACCTGCAGCGTCGACCACCTGAAGACGGTCGAACTCCGCGGCGGAGCTGTCCGTCAGCAGCACCGCCCCGCCTTCGTGGGTGCAGTCCCGCACGACCGTGTCGGTCAGCGTCGGCGTACTGTGCTCGGCGATCCGGATGGCCGGTTCCGCCGCGGCGATGAACTCGCACGCCTCCACGGTGCCCCGAGAGCGGTCGAGGACGACCAGACCGTTGCCCTTGGTGCGCCGGCTGACACAGCGGCGCAGCAGCGGGTCGGCGCCTGCGGAGACGACGATCGCGCTCTGCGTGATCGACTCGAAGGTGGTCTCCTCGATCTCCGGCCGGGAGACGCTGGTGACCAGCAGACCCACTGAGGTGTCGTGGACGGCGGTGCCGAGGATCCGGGTGGAACTGTGGCCCTCCAGGGCGATACCGGGCTTGTCGGTACCGGAGATGTCGCAACCCTGGACCGTGCCCCTGGCATCGCCGTTGGCCAGCACGCCGTTGCCCCGGGCGCCGCGCATCCGGCAGCCGCGGATCGTGGGGTCACCCCCCTCAGCGATGACCACCGCGGAGGTGCCGAAGTTCTCGAACCGGCAGTCCTCGATGACACTTCCGGCCGGCGAGGTGTCGACGATGCCAGCGCCACCGGGATTGCTGATCCGGCAGTTGCGGGCGGCCAGCGAGCCGGTGCCGCGCACCAGCAGCGCGCTCCAGCCCGCGCCGGTGACGGTGCAGCCGTCCAGGGCGGCCTGCCCGGCCGGTACGTCCACCACCGCCGCTTCCTTGTCATGTCCGCGCAGGGTGAGGCCGCTGAGCATGACCGCGTCCGCCATGAGGCTGATCGCGCTGCCACGGCGCGGGCAGATCTCCACGGCCCCGTCCTCGCCCTCGGCGACGATGGTCACCCGGGTCCTGATGACCAGGTTCTCCGCGTAGCGCCCCGGCCCGACCCGGATCACCGCGCCGGTACGCGCCTGGGCCAGTGCGTCGACGATCGTCTGGAAACCGCCCGACCGTTCCGTGCCGACTGTGAGCAACTGCCGTGACACGCGCTTCGAACCTCCTGGGATGGGTGTTGCCTCCCTGCCCCTGCGCGATGAGGCGCAGGCATGCAGGGCACGAACCTGTGTGCTGCCCGGTGGGCCGTGCGGCCCGCCAGGCCAAAGACGGGCAGACCACCATGCCGCCCATGCGGCGACAGGGGGACAAGCTGGCCTGACTGCGCATCAGGAAGAAAACCGCCGTGACCGGATCGTCGGACGCCCGGCAGCCGGTCCGGCCGCGCCGCCGCGGGCGGGCTGTGCTCATCATGCGCGCCATACGACGTCCCGCGACACAGCTGCTCGTGCCCCTCATGGCCGCGGCGGCACTCGCCCTGCGGGTCACCGCGTCGCCCGTCGCCGTGCCGGCAGCGCCATCGCCATCCCCGGGCGATGGCCTCACCCTGCTGCCACCGCTGTCGGTCCGGCTCGGCCAGGCCAAACCATGCGCCACGGCATCCGGCCGGACAGCGGCCGGAAGACCTGGGCGCAGTCGACGCTCGCGCTGCCCAGGATTCATCAGCTGTCCAAAGGCGCCGGCGTGAAGATGGTGGTGGTCGACGCCGGCGTCGCCCTCCAAGCCCCCGCCTTGCCTGGCCGGGTGAGCGCCGCTGGCGCGGCGGGCAGCGACGGCGTCGGGCACGGCACCTTCGCGGCGGGCCTGCTTGCCGCGGTCCGGACCCAGGGCAGTGATGGGGTGGGCATGGCCGCCCAGGCGCGGGTTACCGCCTTCAAGAGCACCGACGACCGGAGTGCGCCCAGCCCGCAGCAGGCCGCCGGTGGCATCCGGGAGGCAGCCGACCGCCGCGCGGATGTCATCTACGTCGGCTACGCGCTGCGGACCGGAGCGGCGGAGCTGACCCAGGCCGCCACCTGTGCCGCGCGGGGTGGCGCGCGCGTCGTGGCCCCCGTCGCCCCGGACGCCGTTCCCCCGGGGGAGCCCGGCCCCGAAGCGCAGCGGCCGACCGGTCCGTACTGGCCCGCCGCCGCGCCCGGAGTGCTGTCCGTGGTGGACTTCGCGCCCAGCGGGCCGGGGCAGAAGGACGCTCCGCCCGCCCACGCACTTCACCTGTCCGCACCGGGCGGCGCGATGGTCGGCATCGGGCCTCGCGGCTGGGGCCACTACATCGGCTCCGGCGCCTCGCTGACAGCGGGCTGCACCGCCGGGGCCGCGGCGCTGGTCAGAGCGCATCACCCCCACGGGACCGCCAAGGAAGTCTCTTGGCACCTGCTCGAGGCCGCCTACCCCGCGGACACTCCCCGGCTCGACCGGTATGCCGCCATGACCATGACCCTGCCGCACGGCACGGCCGCCCGGGCGGCCGCCCCGCCAGCACACATGCCGGCGCTGGCTGAGCCCGCCCCCGGCGTGCGTGCTTGGGCAGTCGCCGGTGGCAGCCTTGCGCTGGTGCTGCCGGCGGCCGCGGCCGCGGTGATCCCGCGCGGCCGGGCACGGGTCCGGCCGCCGCCTGGCCGGCCGCCGGATGCCGCTGCCCCCGGCCAGTAGGCGCACCGCGGACCCAGCCCGTGCCCGGCTCCGGAGCCGGTTGGCCCCGGAGCCGGGCACACCTAGCTGACGTTTCGTCACCGCTCGTCGTCCTCCAGCAGCGGGGTCTGCACTTGTACGGCCCTGCGCCGGGCGATGCGCAGCGCCCGGCCGGGGATGAGCTCGCGTCCCTTGACGTTGCCGAACAGATAGCCCTCGCTGGGCGGGCACGACATGAGCAGGGCAGGGCTGTTGACTTCCTGCAGCTTGCGCAGCAGCGCCTCGTTCAGTCCGCGCCCGGCGCCGGCGGCCGCACGGGCCACCACCAGGTGCAGGCCGACCTCGTGGCCGAGCGCCAGGTAGTCCAGCAGCGGGGCGAACGGTTGCACCATCGGGTTGCCGCCGACCATGTCATAGTCGTCGACCAGGATGAACAGCCTCGGCCCGGTCCACCAGTCGCACAGTTTCATCCGCGCCGGAGCGATGTCCTCCCCGGGTACCCGCTGCCGGACTGCCTTGGCGGCACCGTCGAGGAGCTCCTTGAGGACGTCCAGGGACACGGCGTGCCCGAGCCGGTATTCCTCGGGGACGGCCTCCACCAGCTGCCGCCGGTAGTCCACAGTCATGATGCGGGCCTCGGCCGGTGAGAACCGGCCGGTGATGCCCTTGGCGATCACCCGCAGCATGTTGGTCTTGCCGCACTCGTTGTCCCCCACCACGACCAGGTGCGGGTTCTCGGAGAAGTCGTGCCAGACCGGGGAGAGTTCGTTCTCCTCCAGGCCGACGCAGATCCGCAGACCGCCCTCCGGCTGGGGCGCGGGCAGTTCGTCGAGCAGCAGCCGGGTCGGCAGCATCCGTACCGGCGGCGCGGGCGGCCCCGACCAGCTCTCGCTGATCGCCGAGACCAGACCGGTGACGCCGTCAGCAAGGTCGTCGGCGTCCTCCACCCCGTCGATACGCGGCAGCGCCGCCAGGTAGTGCAGCTTGTCCGCGGTCAGACCCCGGCCGGGGCTGCGCGGCACCGAGGCCGCCTTGCGGGAGTCGATGTGGGAGTCCATCGGGTCGCCCATCCGCAGTTCCAGCCGGGTGCCGGCCTGGTCGCGTACGGCAGCCGACAGCTCCACCCACCGGGCGGTAGTGACGATCAGGTGGACGCCGTAGTTGAGCCCGCGCGCGGCCAGTGCGTTGAAGGTGGGGATGTGCTGGTCGAAGTCCTGGCGCACCGTGGACCAGCCGTCGATGACCAAGAAGACGTCCCCGTGCGGCTCGTCCGAGAACTCCCCGGCGGCGCGGCGCTTGCGGTAGGTCGGCATGGAGTCGATGCCGTGCTCGACGAAGAACCGCTCCCGCCTGCTGAGCAGGGAATTGACCTCGGCGATCGTGCGTCCCACCCGCTCGGTGTCCACCCGTGTCGCCACACCGCTCATGTGCGGCAGGCCGCTCAGGCCCACCAGGGTGCCACCGCCGAAGTCCAGGCAGTAGAACTGGACTTCACGCGGGGTGTGCGTCAAAGCCAGTGCGGTGATCAGCGTCCTGACCAGCGTGCTCTTGCCGCTCTGCGGACCGCCTGCAACCGCCACGTGTCCGCCGGCCGACGACAGATCCACCGTCATCAAGTCGCGACGCTGCTCGAAAGGCCGGTCGATGATGCCCACCGGCACGGTGAGCCTGCCCCGCAGCGCCCACCCGGCGGTGGTGAGCCCGTAGCGCGCATCGGGCGCGAGCGGGGGCAGGATCTGGTCGAGCGTGGAGGGCTGATCCAGCGGGGGCAGCCACACCTGGTGGGCCGGCGGGCCCGAGGCACGCAGCCGGTCCAGGGCCACCGACAACAATGTGTCGCCGCCCTCTTCCTCGGCGCCGTCGGTCTCCGGCTCATCCTGATTCCCTGACACCTCCGTCTCCGCGGAGGTGCGCGGCACCACCCAGTCGGAGGTCCACGGCACCACCTGGCTGGCCACCTGGGCCTGGACCACCGTGCTGCGGCGCTGCCGGTAGGGCCCGGAGACGTACGCGGCGCGGAACCGGGTCAGCGCGTCCACGCCGCTTTTGAGGAAGCCGCTGCCGGGCTGCGCCGGCAGCTCATAGGCGTCCTGCACGCCCAGCACACCACGGCTCTCCATGGCCGAGAACGTGCGCAGGCCGATGCGGTAGGACAGATGGCTCTCCAGGCTGTGCATCCGGCCCTCGTCCAGGCGCTGCGAGGCCAGCAGCAGGTGCACCCCCAGACTGCGGCCGAGGCGGCCGATCATCACGAACAGCTCCATGAAATCGCGGTGCGCAGCCAGCAGCTCGCTGAACTCGTCCACCACCACGAACAGGCTCGGCAGAGGCTGCAGCGGCGCACCGGAGGCGCGGGCCTTCTCGTACTCCAAGGCTGAGGTGTAGTTCCCAGCGGCCCGGAGCAACTCCTGACGCCTGATCAGTTCGCCCTGCAGGGCGTCCTGCATCCGGGCAACCAACGCCACCTCGTCAGCCAGGTTGGTGATGACCGCGGAGGTGTGCGGCAGTTCGTCCAGCCCCAGGAACGTGGCACCGCCCTTGAAGTCCACCAGGACGAAGTTGAGCGTTTCGGAGGAGTTGGTCAGCGCCAGCGCGAGCACCAGCGTCCGCAACAGCTCGCTCTTACCGGATCCGGTCGCACCGATGAGCATGCCGTGCGGCCCGGTACCCCCCTGCGCGGACTCCTTGATATCCAGCTCGACAGGCCTGCCGTCGACGCTGACCGCGATCGGCACCCGCAGCCGCGCACTGCCCGTGTAGCGCTGCCACAGCGTCGGCGGATCGTGCCGGTACAGGTCGGGGATGTTCAGCAGCGTGGTCAGCTCCACATCACTGGAGAACGGTTCGGACACCTCCCCGCCCATGCCCATCCGATACGGCGCCAGCAGCCGGGCCAGGGCCTGTGCGCCCACCGGCCCGAACCGGTCGGGTACGCCAAGCCGCGTCGTCTGCTCCTTGCGTTCGCGGTCGGTGCGCACGAGCGCGACGCTGTCCTCCTCGACCTGAAGGCGCAGCGTGGTGCGTCCGGGCTTCCAGGTCAGCTCGCCGGTAAGGTCCAGCACCACGGCGTTGCGGAAGCCGAGTCCGTCGAAGCGGTGGCCCGCGGGCACGGGGCAGCCGTCGACCACGACTACCGTGAAGGGCTCCTCCAGGCCCGGTGGCACGTCCGGATCCGCCGCGGGGCGCTCCTGGAACTCCGCCCCCAGCAGGTTCTCCAGCTCGTTGAACGCCGAAGCGATCATCCGTGCCGGCCCGGCGCCGTCGTGCTCGTACCGGTGCAGCAGGTGCGGCAGCCACTTGACCCACTCCCACTGCGCCCGGTGCTCATCGGAGACGCACAGGGCGATCCACACATCGTCGGGGGAGTGGAAGACCGCAAGCTGAGCGAGCAGGGCGCGCACCACACCGCGGATATGGTCCTGATCACCGCGGAAGAGCACTTTGGACCAAGCGCGCAGATAGATGGCGATGGGCTGGTCGGACACGGTGGTGTAGGCACGGGTGAAGCTGCGCAGGGCGTGCGCGGACAGCGGTTCCAGGTCCTCCACCGGTTTCGTCGACAGCGGGGTCAGCTTCACCGCGACGCGCTGATCACCGACACCGATCCGCACCTCCGCGAAGTCCTCGTCCGATGCCCGGCGCTCCCACAGCCGCGTGCTGCGGGCGAACGACGACAGCGCCTCCGGCTCCGGATGCCGCCAGGCCAGAGCCCGCTGCTGATCGGCGATGGACGCCCGTACCTTGCGCCTGGTCTGGCCCAGGTAGCGCAGATAGTCACGGCGCTCGCCCTTCAGACGCTGTTTGCGCTCGGAATTCCGGCGCATCACCTGACCCACCATCATCGCAGCTGAGCCAACCAGCATCAGCCCCAGCGCGATGTACATGAACCCGCCGCCACCCTGCATACCTCCCATACCGGGCCGCATGAACATCAGCATCATGGAGACCGACATCAGCGCCATCGGCAGGTACGTCCACACCGCGGAACTGTCGGGGACGACTTCCGGAAGCGTCGGCGGCTCCTGCAGGGTAATTTCTCCCGACGGCATTTCCGGACCCCGGCGGCGTGCCGGCCTGCGGAACAAGATCACGCTCAATGAATGGCCTCCTCGAATGATTTACACGCCGATTCTGTTCGTCCGGTCACGCTGAAATGGATACAAGTCGATGCTGATGCCGAAATGACAACGACTAATCGCCGGGTGGCGAACCCGGAATTTCTCCGCCGCGATAGAAGTGATTTCCTTCTGGCCGTTGCAAAAAGGACCGCCGGGACGCCAGACTCATCGGCACGTGCCACGCCCCCGACCCGACCTTCGGCCGGTGTCCGATTCGCGTGCGCGTTCACCGTTCCCAACACCGCGAATCTCCGCGGCCCGTCAGGAAGCGCGAACAGACCTATGACCGACGCTCAGGTGGCAAACCTGTGCCGCCTCACCGTACGTGCCCCCGCCAGGACCATTGACCTGGCCGTACCCGCCGACGTCCCCGTCGCCGACCTGTTGCCCACAGTGATCAGCTACGGAGGTGACAACCTGGAAGAATCAGGGCTGGAACACGGAGGTTGGGTGCTCCAACGCGTCGGCGAACCACCGCTCGACGCAGAGCGTACCTTGGACTCCCTCGGCCTGCGCGACGGCGAGGCCCTCTGCCTTCGGCCGCGGACAGAAGCCTTGCCCGAAGTGCACCTTGACGACCTCGTGGACGGCATCTCCACCACCTTGCTGCAGAGCCCGCACGGGTGGAGCCCGGACGCCAGCAGGCGCCTGCTGCACGCCCTGGCCGTGGGCACCCTCGCCGTCGGCCTGGTTGTCCTGGCCGCGCCGGGAGTGGCCGGCTGGCTCAGGGCGCTGGCAGCAGCCATCGCCGGGTTGCTGCTCATCGGCGGGGCAGGCGCGGCCACTCGGGCCGTCGGCGACTCCGGAGCGGGCGCCGTACTCGGCTTCATGGCGACCTTCTACTTCGCGCTGGCCGGATGGCTTCTGCCCGGAGGGACGCTGACCGGAGCCGAGGGCAATGCCGTACTCGGCGCCCGGCTGCTGGCCGCCTCCGCCGCCGCCGGCGGTGCGGCGGTACTCGCTCTGGCCGCGGTGGGGATGTACCCCGCCCTCTTCCTCGGCGCGGCCGTCGTGGCGGTATCCGGCGCGCTCGGCGCCGTGCTGTTGCTGGTGGACCGCACCCCCGAAGAGGCGGCCAGCGTCATCGCCGTGGTCGTCGTACTGTTCGGCGGCTTCGTCCCCTCGCTGTCCTTCCGGCTCTCCGGGATGCGGATGCCGCCCCTGCCCACCAACGCCCAGCAGCTTCAGGAGGGCATCGACCCCTACCCCAACGCCGAGGTCGAGTCCCGCTCCATTCTGGCCGACAGCTGGATGACCGCCTTCCACAGCGCCATCGGCCTAATCTGCCTGCCCTGCATGGCCGCACTCATGGCCCGCCCCCACCTCGCCGGATTCTTCACCGTGGTGGCGCTGTCCCTCCTGCTGCTGCTGCACAGCCGGGGACTGGGCAACCGCTGGCAGCGCATCGCGCTCACCGCTGCAGGAGCCTGGGGCGCCGCCCTCCTGCTGCTGGTGGCCGCGCGTGCCGTGGACCCCGGACACCGGCTGACCCTCACCGCCGGGCTGCTCGGCCTGACCACCGCCATCACCATCGCCTCCTGGACCGTACCCGGACGGCGCCTGGTGCCCTACTGGGGGCGCGCGGCGGAACTGTTGCACTCCCTCGCGGCGATGAGCCTGCTGCCGCTCATGCTGTGGTCCGTCGGCGTCTACGGCCTCGTGCGCGGCATCAACGGCTGAGCCGGGAGGACCAGACCATGCAGAACAAGCGAGACCAGGTACAGGCCCACCTGTTCGTCATGGGCAGGCTCGCCTCGGCCATGCTGCGCAGCGACCCCGACGCCCCCGAAAGCCCCTCCGGCAGGACCAACCGCGGCGCGGCGGCAGGAGTGATCATCGCCGTGCTGGTGTGCGCCGGCGCATTCGTCTTCGGACTCATCAAACCCGGAGGAAATGACTCCTGGCGCACCGCGGGCAACCTGGTCGTCAACAAAGACACCGGCGCGCGCTACCTCTACCTGGACGGCAGGCTGCGCCCCGTACGCAACTACACCTCGGCCCGGCTGATCGCGGGAGAGAACGTCAAAACCACCACGGTTTCCACCTCCTCGTTGGCCGGGACACCGCATGGTGCGCCCGTCGGTATCCCGGGTGCTCCCGAGGAGTTGCCGAGCACCGCGGACCTGGACGACGCGCCATGGCTGGTGTGTTCGGGCACCCGGCCCAAGGCGGGCGGTGACATGGCGGTGACCACCACTCTGGGAATCGGCCTGGACAACAGCGGGGACGGTACCCAGGGGCGCAAGCTAGGCGGTGATGAGGGACTGCTGATCGCGGCCCCCGACGGCACCACCTACCTGCTATGGCAAGGCAGCAGGCTGCGCCTGGACAGCGTGGCCCAGGCCGCTAAGGCCCTGGGGTACGGGGCCCTCACGCCGCGTCCGGCCTCGACGGCGTTCGTCGACGCCTTCCCGCAGGGCCCCGACCTCGCACCCCCCGACATCGCGGGCCGGGGCGAGCAGGGACCGGTCCTGGGCGGCCGGCCCACGCGGGTGGGGCAGATCTTCCGCGTGGACGTCCCCGGCTCCGCCGCCCGGTACCACCTGCTCACCAAGAACGGGCTCGTCCCGCTCACGGCGACCGAGGCAGCTCTCGTCCTCGGCGACCCCAAGACCCGCCAGGCATACGGGGGAGCAGGCCCCTCCCCGCAGACCCTCGGAGCCGACGCGCTGACCGGACACCTTGCTCCGCCCTCCGCGACCGGGGCGGGCGCTGGAAGACAGCTGCCCCTCACACCACCGAAGGCGGTCGACGTCGAAGCCGGGTCCGTCGTGTGCGCCAACATCGACTCCACCGGTGGCAGTTCGCGTGTGGCTACTGCTGTATTGCCCGCCGGTGTCCTGCCGGAGGCCGTGCAGGCTCCGGGTCCGGAGATCGAACCGGCCTGTCTGAAGGTCGACGCCATCGCGGTGCGGCCTGGCAGGGGCGTGCTGGTGCGGGCGCTGAGCGCCGGCGGCAGCGCGCTGGGCGACACCACGTTCCTGGTGACGGACCAGGGCGTGAAGTACCGACTGCTGTCCCAAGAGGCCATTAAGACACTGGGGTTCGATGGTGTGAAGGCGCGGACCCTGCCGACGCAGCTGCTGTCGATGCTGCCGACGGGACCGGACCTCACCGCCGAGTCCGCGTCCTCCGGTGAGCGGCTGGTGACACTGCGGTGCGAGACCGCTGGTCGGGCAAACAGGACCAAGCGCCCTCCGGGCGTGTCTGCCGAGTAAATTTTTTCGTTTCCACCGTATGACTCTCGGTGACGTCGTCGTTCTGGAGCGCGGTGACGGGAGTGCGCAATGTCCAGAATATGCTTGACGGCAATGGATCGTTGCTCGCTTGAGCATTGAATTCTCTGCGCTATTTATCATGTGAGCAAAATTCGGCAGTTATGGAGTCGCGGACTCCGCTCTCGTTGATTGCCAAGCGGCTTGGTGCGTCCCTAAAATCGGCGATCACCCGTGGCTTGAGGACTCTCGCTCCGGGCCGCAGTACCCCCTGTCTGGCAGCGGGCTGCGTCACGCTTCCCGCGTGCCTGCGAATTCTGCGAAAGGAAGTCTGCCGATGGCCATGCAGCAGTCTGAAGAAGGTGCAACACGGAACGGGATCAAGGCCCTCGAACAGGCCTACACCGGCGTCCAACACTGTAAGCAGGACGTCCAGTCCACCCGGCACAACCTCGCCTCCGGCTACCAGGGTGCGGACGGCGGCAGTTACGGCAAGCTGCTGGACCAGTGGGACGGGCACGTGGACACCATTCTGGTGAACCTGAACCGGATGATCGAGGAGCTCAATCAGACGCTCCGGGAGCACGGTGAGGCCCAGGGCTCCTCCAACGAGTCGATCGACGCCGCCTTCTCGCGGTCCGCCAGCGTGTTCGACCAGCTCAGCTCCGGAGCCGCCGCCTGACCGCACCGCCCCCGCCGCAGACCCGTCCCCGCGCCACGCTCCACCGGACGCCGCCCCGCCCGCAGGCAGCGCCCGCACCGCACCGTACTCGCAGCGAATCGAGGACTCCATGGATTTCAGCGATGGCTTTATCTACGTCGACTACAAGCACGCCGATAACGCGGCGAATGACATGGTCTCCCAGTCAGGGGCGATCATGAGCATCATCGAGAACATGGAGATGGAGCTCACCCAGCTCAAGAGCACCTGGGTCGGTGACGACCGCGACGTCTACACCAAGGTGCAGGCGAACTGGAATCAGGCCATCGAGAACATCAAGACGCTGCTCGCCAGCCATTCCGCACTGCTCACCGATATCTCCGGCAACTACCGGTTCACCGAGAACAACCTGGCGCAGAGGTGGGGGGACATCAAGATCGGAAGCCGCTGACCGTAGGCAGAAGGCGCTGCCTCCCGCTCGGCACCCCCATGCACGATGACCCGGGTGCCCCAGGAGGGAACGGCAGCGTGACACGGACCGGACGCCGTCGGTCCTCGCCGTGCCGGGCGAGGACCGACGGTGCCGGCCCACGTTACTGATCCCGCACGGGGTTTTCGTTTCTGGGGCGCGTCAAGCGCAGTACGCGTTGGAGGGCAACGAGATGGCCAATAAAACCGTTCTCAGCACCGAATGGCTGAAGCAGTTCATCGATGTCGACTTCGACGATTTCCGTACCGTGCTACGCAAGATGCTGCACGACGACCCCAGCGGTCGCTCGCTCGAGTTCATCGCGGACGGAGATATCACCGTCACCACGCTGGTGGCCCAAAAGCCGCTTGGCCTGGGCTACATGGCCAGCACGCCCGCGTCCACGGGAGGTGGCCAGGGCGATACCAGTGATGCGAAGAGTGACAAGAAGCCGGTGATCTACACCGGCGGGACGAAAATTCCTCAGGTGGGTGGCGACAAACTGAACAAGAGCATCCAGAATTCGGCGTCTGAGATTTACCAGCTGTTCAGGAACCACGACAAGCTCTTCGAGGACGTTGAGCATGCCTTGCGGGAAACCATCCAGAAGATGAAGGAGACGCAGGCCAAAAGTCTGGACAAGATTTCGATCGATACCTTCATGGATATATTCGAAGACGTCGACAGTGACCTGACTTCCGCCAATAATGCTGGCACTGGCGGCAGCGGCACGGGAGATGACGGCGGCAACGGGTCGGATTCTCATGCAGAGTCATAGAGGAGATTGACCCGAGAGACATCCCCCTTTATTCCTTACCACCGCTCCGGAGCATTTTGATGGCTGAAAACGATGCCGCCGGCGTCAACAATGACGATAACTGGAAAAACGCGGTCGCAATGCTCACCGGTTATCTTCTGCCGGACCAGGCGAATGTCCTCGGGAGCCTTGTGGGGAACGAGGGGATCCCTCTGATGCATGTGCGGCTCGAGAGGATCCAGAATTCCAAGTACTACCCGGGATTCGCCAGTATGGGTGGTTGGCGGAAGAGCAACACGGACTTTGTCTTTCCTTATTTTCGGTATGACACGGATGGTACACGTAACCCCGCCGAGAAGCAGGACTGGGTCAGTCACTACATCGCAAACATCACTTTTACCAGGTTCGCGTCGGATGCGATTCCCAGCGGTGAGGATTCGTATGCGCAAGAGAAACACACCTCCAAGTACCTGAGCGACCGGGGGATGTTTAACAAGGGGCACGACGACGCGCTATACATCAGTTATGACACCACGGCTCTGGAGCAGTATGTCAATGGTTCGTATTGGGCTTTGCATAAGCTCGTCTTCGATCCCTACAGCACTCAGGGTTATGAGGACCGAGGCATTTCGGTGCCCGACGACGGTTATGTCGACCTTCGCTCCTTCACGGAGGTAGCCAAGGCGTTCGATCGCGCCGTGAAGTTCTTGGTCGACGCTGCGGACACCATGCGAACCTGGGACTCGAAGGACATCGGGAAGGGTAGTGAATCCTGGGACGGCACCGGGGCGAATATATTCAAAGAATTCGTCCATAAACTGGCCAAAAATTACGAGGAGTACGCCGACCAAGTCTCCGGCGGTGAGGAGCTGTATGTGCCGACTCCTTCTATCGACGGCGACATAGTCGGCTCCGCACCCGCCCGCGCCATCATCGAACTCCAAAACGTGCTCTACACGGAGGCCGTAAACCTTCACAACGCATGGGCCTCCTGGAGGGTGGAGAGCAATCCGTTTCGCTGGCTGTACGACATGCTCTGGGACGGATTTAACACTTCGCTTGACATCCAGCACCTTCAGGTCGATTACCAGGCCGAAGGCGGAACCACGTACGTCTATGCAACACCCGGCTTCCAGAACACCATCAAGATCTATGGCAAAGATTACGGCCCGCCCAATGAAGCGAGCACATGGAAGCTAATCGGCGAGGACGCCGTACGTAAATGGCAGGACTCCATAAGCAGCAAACTCGGCACGCCGGCTGCACAATCCATCGCGGCTATCTCGAAGGCGATGAAGAATGCGGCAGATGCGTTTGATCAAATGAACTTGAAGGCTGACAACGAGTCGCTCACAACCATTGCGGAGAATGAGGCAGCCAAGAAGGAAAAGAAGGACGCGAAGGATGCACAGAATAAGCTGAACAATGAGAACAAAGACTTGCTGAACGATCAGAGGAGGGCTCAGGAAGCGGCTGATGCGGATCGTAGGCGGGCTCAGGAACAGGCTGATGCGGATCGTAGACGCGCGCAGGAGGAGGCCGACAAGGACCGGGCCCAGGCTGAGGCGGATCGGAAGAAGGCTGAGGCGCAGAACGAGGCGGACCGCGCGCGGGCCGAGGCGGATCGGAAGCAGCAGCAGGCCGACCAGAAGAAGGCGGAGGCCGAGGCCAGGGCGAACCAGGACAAGGCTGCGGCGGATGCCGAGGCGGATCGGAAGAAGGCTGAGGCGCAGAACGAGGCGGACCGCGCGCGGGCTGAAGCGGATCGGAAGCAGCAGCAGGCCGACCAGAAGAAGGCGGAGGCCGAGGCCAAGGCGAACCAGGACAAGGCTGCGGCGGATGCCGAGGCGGATCGGAAGAAGGCTGAGGCGCAGAACGAGGCGGACCGCGCGCAGGCCAAGAACGATGCGGCCGGCCAGGCTGCTGCGGGCGCCAGGCTCGCCGAGCAGCAACGAGCCGAGGCCAAGAAGGACCGCGCAGAGCAGAAGGCGCAGGAGAAGAAGGCTGCGGCGGATGCCGAGGCTGCGCGGAAGAAGGCTGAGGCGCAGAACGAGGCGGACCGCGCGCGGGCCGAGGCGGATCGGAAGCAGCAGCAGGCCGACCAGAAGAAGGCGGAGGCCGAGGCCAGGGCGAACCAGGACAAGGCTGCGGCGGATGCCGAGGCGGATCGGAAGAAGGCTGAGGCGCAGAACGAGGCGGACCGCGCGCGGGCCGAGGCGGATCGGAAGCAGCAGCAGGCCGACCAGAAGAAGGCGGAGGCCGAGGCCAGGGCGAACCAGGACAAGGCTGCGGCGCATGCCGAGGCTGCCCGGAAGAAGGCTGAGGCCGAGGCAAAGGCAGAGCAGAATAGGGCTCAGGCACAGGTCGATCAGGCCCGGCAGGAAGCTTCGCAGAGCAACTCGCATGCGTCGGCCGATGCGGAGCAGGCCAAGGCCGACGCGAAGGCCGATCTCCAGCATCAACTCGACGATGCCCGGTCGCACCGTGACTCGGCCGAGCAGGCCGCTGACCGCAAGGAGGCTGAGGCCAAGCGGGAGTTCGAGCACCGGAAGGCAGAGGCCGAAGCCCAGCGGGACCAGGCAGAGCAACAGGCCGCCAGTGACCGGGCGGAGGCCAGGCGCGACATCGAGAACCAGGTCGCTTCCGGTCAGCTCAGCCCCCAAGAGGGGCAACAGGAACTCCACCACCGGCTCGACCAGATCAACGCAACTGAGCACGACGCCAAGGCCCACGCTGACGCTGCGGAAGCCGACGCGAAGAAGGACTACGACCACCAGAGGGCGCAAGCCCAGGCCGACCGGGATCACGCCCGCGCCGACGCGGAGCAGGCGCGCCGAGACGCCCGGGCGACATTCGACCGGCGGATGGGTGACATCCAGGCCGACCAGGACCGCGCCCATGGTGGAGGCAAGAACATCGAAGACCTGATCCGCCAGCGCATCGCTGACCTTCCGCGGCCTCCTGATGTCTCGTTGCCGCACGCCGCCGCCAACTCGCCGTACGCGGCCAGCTTCAGTGACAACCTTTACAACCAGGACGACATGGCGGCCGCGTTGGGGCGGGGCGGGACCGGTGACGCCTCCGACATCGGCGGACCGTCCAGTTCACATGGAGGGTCACCCGGGATGTTCCCGCCACAGATGCGGGGGATGGGCGGTGGTGAGTCCGGTGCCGCTTCGGGCGAGCGGACCCGAAACGTCCTGGAGACCGGTGTCACCCGGCCGGGCCGAGGGATCAACCCGAAGCCGACCGTGGAGGAAGAAGAACACCAGATCGTGCCAGGGGGCGTGCAGACCGCCAGCAGCAACGCCCCCTTCATGCCCCCGATGGGCGGCGGTATGCCCGGAGGAGGGGAGCAGAAGACCCAAAGCGACCGGGTGCGCAATGCCTGGCTGGCAGAGGACGACGACGTCTGGGGAGCCGAAGAGGGCGGAGCGCCCCAGGCGTTGGGCCGGTAAGCGCACAGGGCCACGCGCCCATCCAGAAGTTGCGGCCCATTGGACGGACCGGAACCAAGAGTCTGTGAGGAGATGGCGTTGGACGGATCGCTCGAAGACCGGGTGGCGCAGGCGATGGCTCACCTCAAGGCGACCGAGGAAGCCGTGGCCAAGGTGGAAGGGGAGCTGAGCCAGGCATCGGAAACGGCCCGCTCGGCGGACAGGTCGGTTCAGGTGACGGTCGGCGCGAAGGGCGAGCTCGCCGGTCTGGAGTTCCTCGGCGGCATGTACAAGAACATGACTGCCGCGCAGTTGTCCGCCGCGGTGCTCGAGGCCACGAACAAGGCCCGCGCCGAAATGGCGCGTCGGGTGGTCGGCATGCTGGATCCGATCGCCAGGAAGGTACCCGGCGGGGGCATGTCGGAGCGCAGGAATGTCGACTGGGACAAGATCTTCGGGTCGATGCTCAGTGACCCCTCCGACGCCCCGAAGCCCACAGCCATGAGTCGGCTCCGTGACGAAATCCACGATGACGACGAAGAATCGGGTACCGCGTCCGCCGAACACGGGGCGGTTGCCAGGAAGCGGGCGGGGGCCTAGCGATGCCAGATGCATATTCCGCTGACGTCGATCAGCTCACGCACAACTCCAAGGACCTCCTCGCGCTCTTGTCTTTCGCCCAAGAGCTCCCCGGTCAGTACCTGGACCTTAGGGCGCCCTACGTGGGCTGGGCGGGGACAGAGGGGGGGAACAATGATTTCGCTAACTCTGTGGGGCCGCAGGAGAAAATGGACACCGATCGGATGCTTGCCGCCGTGAAGGGCCTCGCTCAGGCGGTCACTGCGGCTCACGCCGCCCTCGTTGAGCAGATCTCCGACATCCAGAAGCCGCAGTTCGACGCCTTGGACAATATTAATCAGCAGGCCTCCGTGAATCCTGGGAACGTAAGGCGATAACGTGCTCCACATTCCGGATGGCATGCGCGAGTTCATGGAGGTGATGGTAGGTACCGATATTAGTGACGGTAACGAGGACAAAGGCTTCGCCAGTAAGGGCGCCGAAGATGGACTGGCGAACCTCCTCAACCATTTCCAAGAGTTGATGAACGGGGCGGTAGCTGTAGTCGGCGCCGCACTCCCGCCGGAGATCGGCAATCAGTTCATCAGCACAGTCCAACAGATCGCTGACTCCGCCAGCGAGTTGGCCGCACAAGCCCGTGCAAAGGGACGAGGGCAGATCAAGAAGGCTCTTTCCTTGCTCGAGGCCAAGGTCGAAGCCATCATCGAGTACACGACGATGATGACGATTATCGCTGTCATCCTGTCCATGTCCGCTTTCACCGGCGGGTTCCTGGCATCAGAGATCGCGTTGGAAGAAGCCCGCACTGCCCTGGCCATGATTCTCATCATGGAGCGGTTGGCTCACGCCGGGGGCACTCCCCTCTCCGCGGTCATCGAAATGATCGAGGAATTCCTCACCTCGGTGGCCGCACAACTGTTGTCGAAAGCCTCTGCGTCGGATCCCGATGCGCGGCATATTCCTTTCGATTGGAAGGATGCGGGGAGAGCTGCGTTCATCGGGCTTGTCGCCGGATTCTTGGGTCATAGTGCTGGCGACCTGGTCTGGAAGGGTGCTCGCAATTTCTTCAAGGACCGGCCGGAGGGGTACAAGCATGCGTTCGGCGTTCTTAACTCAGGTTTTAATGAAGGCTTTGCTGAAGGTGGCGCGGAATTCCTCGTCGGTGGCATGCTTGATGGCAAGTGGAAGTTTGATCCCAAGAACCTCTATCAGGCTGGAATCAGCGGTGCGATAACCCACAGTTTTGAAGACGTAGCCGGCGGCTTCGGTAAATTCCTGAACATACACATTTTCGGCGGCACCAACCTCCTCGTCCACAACACCGGTCCTCTTGGCGGCGGCAGTGGGGGAGGTGCCCGGCACGACAGCCCGCCTCCCCCGGTCACCACGAACCCCGATCCTGGGCAGGGCGTTGGTTTCAACAACAACGTCACCCCGCCGGCGCCCCTGCCCCATCAGGTCTCCACGACCACGCCGCCGCCGCTGCCTGTGCACGAGACCCCACCGCCCTCCACGCCGCTCCCGGCTCGTGCGCCGGAGCCCGTGCCCGCTCCTGCGCCCGAGTCCCCGCCTGACCTGGTGGCCCAGCCGCCGTACGACATCAGTGACAGCGAAGGCATCGCTCCCGCAGCGGAGTTCGCATCCGGTCACGGTGCCGCACCGGACCTCTTTCCCGAGAGCGACACCGCATCGTTCGTCAGCGATGTCTCGATCCTCAGTGATCCGGGACCGGTCGATGACTTCAGTGATGTCTCCAGTCTCAGCGATGTGGGACCGGTCGATGATCTCAGTGACGTGTCCGACTACACCGATCTCGGGTCGGTCGTCACGGACTTCAGCGTTCCCAGCGGCATCTCATTTGTATCGGACATCCCGGATCTCGGTGACGACGGTGTACGCACACCGCTCCTGGAGAAAGAGAGTTTCGACCTCTACGACGACCTCGCACCGACTGTGGGAAGCGACGGCCTGGACGGTTCGGCCACACCGACTCCTGGCGTCGGCCTGTCCCAGAGCCCAGCCCCGGGCCTCGGTCCGGGGACGGGAGCCGTCACGGCTTCCGTTTCGGAATTCACTGGCCCTGAGACCACCGACACCGAAGAGGGGCCTGCCGCCGTCCATCCGCTGGCCGACGCCGTCCACTCCTCACTCACCCCGCCGGTATCTGAATCCCCCGCACCCGTCCGCACTGACGGCCTTCCCCTCACGCATGACAGCGGCCTGCCGGACGACCCCGTCACCGCGGGAGGGACATCCACGCAGGCCCCGGCCTCTTCCCACCTCGGCAGCTCCACCACAGGTATCAGACCTGCGGTTCAGCAGGATTCGGGCACCGACGAATCGAGGTTGTCCCCCCATCAGTCGATCATCGACGATGCCGGCGAGGAGTCCGTTCACCGGCTGCCGGACAGCTCATCGACTGCGGATCGGGCTGCACCGACAGGCCGACCGGTTCCGAGTGCTACCGCGCCCTCCACAAGCGAGTCCACGTCTCCCTACCCGGACGAGACCGCCGCGCACCCGGATACAGAATGGGCAGCCGAGAACGAGACCGCGGACCAGACGCTGACCCATCCCATCACGGGGGAGGGCGACGGGACCACGGTCCAGCCAGGTGCCAGGCAGGCCGACCAGGCCGTGGCCCCTGCCCCGTCCGCCGACGGCGTCCACGTACCCGGGCAGCCGGTCCCGCACCAGCAGACGGTGGATCAGGACGAATTCCGTCCGGCAACCGAGAGCTCCGATCTCACCGACGTCTCCGGGACCGTGGGCTCGGTCGTGGCACAGCTGGTCCTCGATGGCCCCTCCCTTCCGGCCGGTCAGCCCTCGTCCCGGGGACCCGAGCCGGTCGCGGGTCAGCCGTCGGCGCAGGGCACCGGCGTGCAGGGTACGACGCAGACCGAGCCAGCCGACCGGCAGGCGGATTCCACAGCGGCTCGGCAGCCGGACGCCACGGACACCACCTCGGCTTCGACGCCGCATGCCAACCAAGGCGAGAAAAACGAGACCCAGGAAACCCCGGAAACCCTGGAAGTCCCGGAAACCGCGGAGAGCCCCCAGCACCCGGCACCGCTGCCAACGCTGTCTGCGGACGTGCCGGCCGACAGTCGGTCGGCACAGCAACCCTCCAGCGCACCGCTCCCGCCGCCCGCTCCCCACAACGGCCAGAAGCCCGGCATCACTTCGCGCGCGGTGACTTCCCACGAGGCCGGCGCCGACTTGGTCCCGGACGCACCGGCCGCTCCGGACGTACCTGCGGACCCTCTTCAGAACCTCCAGGACATAACCGACTCCGTTCCGCTCGTACCGGGCCAGGTGCCGGCTTCCGTCGGGGGCGCGGCTGGCGAGCCCGACTCCCGGAGTGCTGAGCAGGCGACGGACGACCAGGGCAGGTCGTATGCCAGGGTGTATCCGGAGCCTCATGGGGAGGGAGATGGCGAGGGCTCGACCGGCGCCCACCCACCCGCGGGCAATCCACCCACTGAAACTGAGTCGTCGCCGTATGGGGGACATGTCGCGGCGCCGTCCGTTCTGCCCTCGCCCGACCAGACGAAGCTGGATGTCGGCCAGCAGTTCAGCGAAGTCATGCGGAGCCTCGGCCATACTGTCGTCCTGTCGGGCGCCGCCCGGCGCAAGGTGCAGTTCCAGAGCCCCGTTGCCCTCCATACGGTGGATTTCCAGCTGGCGAGTGAGCGGGGGCCGACCGTTGACAGTATCAACCAGGCTGTTGCCCAGCGGCTCCCGGGAGCGCCATCCAATGCGCTGAGCATTTCGGCGGACGGCAGCACCCTGACGGGTGTGATCCAAGGTGTGGAGATCACCGTCGCTACCGCTGCCGCCTCCTATGCCGAGACCACCGTCATTGATGGCTTCACGGTGCCTTCGGACGTCCTCTCGCTGGCCGACATCGCCTACGAGATGGCACTGCATACAGACCCCAGGCAGCGTGAGGAGGACCTGTACGACCTGCTCTGTGGCACGGCCGATCCCCTCTTGAGGAACCACCTGTCGGTCGATGAGATCGAGACTTTGCGCGGAGAGGCGTACCGGCGCGCGGCCCCGCCCGGTGCCGCACCGACGCTGACTGCCCGGCTCTTCGACGTGGTGGAGGGCCTGGCCGGTCATGGCCAAGCACGTGCGGCACTGCAGGCGAGGTGGCAGGAGCTCGGCGCCGCACCGTTCGACCTCAGGTGGCTCAACCGGGGGCTGGAGCAACTGCGCAACGATGTGAATGCCGCCCGAGGGGAGTCGTCCGAAAAGATTCCGGAGCTGGCGCGGCGGCTGCCAGGGATGTCGTCGGCTGACCGGGCGTGGCAGCTGTCGCTGCTGACACCTGCCGAACGTGAACGGCTGGCGACCAACCGGGCGTTGGTGGATACGTTGCGAGGCGCTCTGCCCGCCTCGGAGTTCGCTGCCACGGCGGCTCAGCTCATGGTACAGATTCCGGACGGGGTGGAGCAGCCTTGGTCGGCGCGTCAGGAGGTGCAGGGGCAGATCGCACGCATGCTGCGGGATCCCGACGTGGCGGTGAAGCTACTGAAGGGTGGCTCGCGCGTCATCGTCGTGCCCCGGAGCCAGGCGTTGACGTCGCTGGACCCGTTCCGGCACCTGGCAGGGCACGACAATCTGGATCGTCTGCGCGGCCTGATGGAAAAAGGCCGAGTGGCGGCGGCCGAGGAGAATCTGCTGGGCGAGGTCAACAGCATTCCCGGGGCGCGCCCGGCACATCCGGACGGATACTCCTCGACCACCCATGAGTTTGCGCACGCGATCCATGACCATGCGCTGAGTCCCGCAGAGCGAAGACTCATCCGGGAGGCGTACGAGGCGAAGCTGGCCCAGGGGGATGCCGGAGTGTGGCCGGACGGCCCGTTGTACGGCACCGATACGCAGGGGGATCCCACAACCAACTACTCGTCGTCGAACCACTACGAGTTCTTCGCCCAGCTCACCAACGTCTACCTGGGCACGAACGCCGGGACGGACCCGCGTACCGGTAACCCGCGGAACAACGGGGGAGTGGAATGGGTGCGGCAGCACGAGCCGACACTGCTGCCACTCCTGCAGCGGTTGTATGGCGACGATCCGGCCGCCCTTCATTCCCGGGCGTCCAACCCGGTCGCGTCCGCCCGGGAGGAGAACGAGCTCTACGAAGGGTTCCGAGCCCTTTGGGACCAAGCCGAGGGCACATATGTGCCGCAGCCCCACGACTTCGTCTCCGCTCCCTCTCACCCCATGCCTGCGCCCGCCTTCGCAGTCGGTGCGGCGACGGACGCCCTCCCCGAGCCGCATGCTCGCCCCGCCGAGGAGTCGCGCTTGCTGCCTGTTCGGCAGGGCCGGGCCGCGTACAGCGGCTCCGGCAACCAGGGGGGAACTGCCGGCAGCGAGTGGAATCACCCGCCGGTACCCTCCGTCGAGGTCGCGAGCACCACAGGCAGTCGGGTCGGCGACCTCCTGGTGAACAGTTGGGAACCGACCGGCCGATCCTCCCAAGGCCCCAAGGCATCCACCCAGACGGCATTCGTCCGGCGGAGCCCGGACACGCCCGGCCAAGCGGTCGACTCCTGGACCGGTCTCCCGGAAAACCTGAGGAACGGGTTCACGCTGGGAGTCCACAGTGCGGAAGCCGCACGTCCCGCCGCCTCCCAACCCGTGCCGCCCACCGAGTCACCGGGGAGCGGTGAGCACGAGCCGTCGCGCACGACCAGCGGCCCCGTGGACCCCGAGGCGGTCCTCACCGCAGCTTTCCAACCACAGCCCAAGGTCCCGTGGTACGAGCAGCTCGCGGACACGGCGACAACCACCCTCGCCACGGTGCTCGGGGTAAGGACCACCAATCCGCGTCGGCGGCTGGCGAGGGCGGTCACCGTCCTTGACGCCGCCCGCTCCAGCGATCGTGACCTGCGGCAGCAACCGTTCGACCTGGACAAGCTCGCTCACCGGGTGCTCCATCTCTCCCCCGGGCAGCGGGTGACCCCCTCCCAACGCTGGGAACTGCTCGACATGGTCGCCGAGGCCGCGGCCGCAGGACGCGCGGGCAGCGTGCCGGCACTCATGGCCTACCACCTCCAGCATCGCCTGGGTGTGCTGTCGGACCCCGTGGCGCTCCACGCCGCCGCACACGGCGTCCAAGGAGTCAACTGGAGCCGCCGCCCGATCAAAAGCCTCAAGGCGGACAAGGTCATTACCTACGGGACGGCCACGCACCACAGGAGAGTCAGCGATGCTCCGTGGGGTCCGGGTCCGGTGTGGGCGGTGATCGGCAACGGCAGCCCTGAGTACATCCTGATACCGATGCACGACGGGTCCACGTACCCGGCGGGCAAGGAGGAGCTGGCCGAGCTGATGGCGCACGCGCCCAGTCGGGAGAAAGGCATGCCCATCGTGCTCCTGGTGGGCGAGGCCGGAGCCGGGCATCTGGAGCTTCCCCGGCTCATCGCCGACCGGGCCAGCGCCATCGACGGGACCGACGTGGACGTCTGGGCCACTGACAGGGAGCTGGAACGGCCAGTTCTGGGACTTGGCCACGTAGCCGGTGACCACTCGATTACCGCGCTGGATCATTACCACACCCATCGCTATTCACTCATCCCGCGGTGGATCGTCAGCAAGCGGGGGTATGTGCTGCGCGCTTGGAACCCGTCCGTTGCCGTCATACGCGCGACGAACGGCCGGAAGATCCCGGACAGCATGGTGCGCACCTACACCCTGCTGGAAGACAACCAGTCGGTCGGGCGGGCCAACTTCTCGGACAGGGACCGTCAGAGCAAATTCCACGGCAGCTTCGAACGTCGCTTCGGCCGGACGCGCTACGTGCAATGGGACAAGAAAGGGCGCGGCCGTGAGCCGAGGGATATTCCGCTGCCGATGAACGACGTTGGTGACAACTACCTGATCTCAGCACACGGAGACAAAGAAGGCACCGTCCACCTGAGCTTGACCGACGGTAGCTCTGTCCGTGTGAGCTATCCGGAGTACGCCCGCTACGTCAAGCGCCGACCCAGCTTCAACAAGTTCACCGAAGCCTCGGTCACCCTCTTGAGCTGCCACGCCGCTTGGGAATTCGGGGACGATGCCCTGGTAACACCCTCCGGGGCCCAGCAGTTCACCGACGCGCTGGCGGAGCCGACCGCCAAGAGGCGAATCCAGACCACAAAGGCGTCTTGGGGACCCGAAGACCTCAAAAGCCGCCCAGAAGTCGGCTTCTTCCTCGAAGATGACCCGGACGGTTCTACATACGACATCGACGTTTTCGGTCCTGCTCCGAGCGAGACAGAGCTGGCCGAACTGGCGGACCGTGTGGGTTTGAGTCCTCAGGCCGATCAGCGGACCACGCGGGTGCTGCGGTGGATCCGCGCGATGCAGTACTTCAAGTTCCCGGCCGCCGTTGACCCCAGTCGGCGAGAAGAGCTGCAGGCGGAGCTCAAGGGGTGGGCCGCCCTGGAGAACCTGCGGCTGGAAGACCCGGACGTACCCCTGACAGGCCCCGTGACGCTGCGCATGCTGGGGGAGTGGCTGGCTGACGACCCGTCGGCGCCGCCGCCATCTGGCCCCCGGGTGACCGCCGACTTCGTCAACTCGCTGGTGCAGGCGGGCAAGCAACTTTCCGGTTTGCAGGGCATCACCTTCGCCGAATTCATCCAGTCTGTAAGGGCTGAGCAGACAGAGTCGGCCGGCCCAGCCGGGAGCATGCCCGTCACGGGCGCCATGCCTGGGGACGCGATGCCCTACCCGGATCCGGCAAGCAATTTGGGGGATTCGGACACCGAGTCCGCTACGGCTCTCGCCATGCTCCCTGGGAGGGACTCCGATGGCTGGGAGCCGGTGCGGTCCATGGCCGGCGTAGGGCCGAAGGGCGGCGTAGGGCCGAAGGGCGGCGGCACGGCCGACTCGCAGGACACGCACACCACCGCAAGCGCTGACATCCCGGATACAGCTGTAAACGGCTCCACGTCGCAGATTCCGCAGATCTTTGTGACGGAACCTGACTCCTCCGAAATGAAGCCGCTGCCGGAACCGCATGCTGCCGACGAGGGACAGCCGTCTGTGCTGCCGTCCGCCGTGCGGCGCTCCGGCCGGTGGCGGCTGCCTCGGCATCTGGAGACGCTGAAGTCCTCGGGCTCGGCGACCATGCATGACCTGAAGGGGATTGAGTGGGTTGACGAGCAGATCCGTGCCCTGACCTCTGGGGGTTCTCCCGAGGAGATCGTGGAGGCGCTGCGGGGGAATCCGGAGAGTTTCCTTCGCCACGGCCGTCCCTTCCAGGTCAACGGCGGTGACGGCTGGTACGACGTCACGGTCGCGATCGGTCGTCACGCGGACGAGCGGCGGCCGCGGATTGATCTGCTGGGTGACCCCGAGGGCGCGGCATCGCAGACGTCGGTGACGCGTTCGGCAACCAAGGGGACTTCTGCAGTGTCGTCCGAGCAGCGCGGCTTTGCGATCAATCACGCGGGCCAGGTGCTCGTCCCGACACCTAACCCGGGCATTTTGGCGGGCGTCGCATATTCGGTCAACGTAGGTGTGCGTCAACGGGTTCTGACGGCGAGCAGTGAACAGAGCGGCACGCAGATCAAACAGGTGATCGGCGACAGGGGGACTGTTGATGTCCCCCGTAAGCTCGCTATCACCCTGCGGGTGAGCAAAAGCGGCGTGCGGGCCTCGCGGACCTTGAGCGGTGACAGTAGCGCCGTGCAACGGGTTCCGGTGCACGAGCTTGTGCCGGATGGGGCCACTGCGCCTGGTAAGTATGAGTACGAGCGCGTGGATGAGGAGTTGGGGCGCCGTATCGCCCATGCCCAGTCGTTTACGCCTCTCGGTGCCGATCTGGGGCCGCCGTATCGAGGCGGTGGCCTGTTCGAAGCCATCCGGAAACAGGTCCATCCCTCACTGGTCGCCCCTGAGGCACCGGGTCGGTCGGTGCTTTTCGATGCGGTGACCGAAGCCAACTTCGTCCGGGAGCTGCCCGGGATGCTGGCGGGCTGGGTGCCCTCGGAAACCATGGCCAGCGCTCATGGCCAGTCGATCGGTGGATACCGCCAGCGCGCGACGATCACCGCTCTGGCTCCGATGCCCCGTACCGGCAGTGCCGCCGGAGTACGGGCCGCGGATGTGACCGGGCAGGAGAGCGAGGGCGGCCGACGAGGTGAGAAGCCTGCGCCGGTGACAGTGGCCGACGTCTGGGACGCCGGTAACAGCCGTGCCTCGAAGGCGGAACGGCGGCACGGCGGGTCCGTGGCGCTGGGACCCGGCGCCGGGTTCGGGGCCATGAAGGGCGGGCCACGGGGGCGTGTGTTCCTTACGCCCGCCGTGGAATCCGGGTGGAAGAACGCGACCTCGGTGTCCACCTCGTTCTCGACGCAGACCGGGACGGAGATCGAGGGCCACCACGTGCACTACCAGGCTCGGGTACGGGTTGAGGTGCAGGGCACTGGCCCGAAGGCGGCCGGGGTGGACAGCAGTCGTCAGGCGCCGTCTCACACGACGGTGACGGTCAGGTTCTCGTTGTGGGAGGAGGAGGCTGCCGAGCTGGGGCTGCTGCCGGAGGGCGCACGGCCGGGTCCGATGTTCACGAAGGACCCTGGTGTTGAGCGGATGATGTCGCCCTGGGACGTGAAGGCTCGGGAGACCAAGATGGTGGGGCTGGACACGGCGCCGTTGCTGTCCTCACTGACGGAGTTGTTCGGATCGGATTCCCGGCTGGCCGGGTTCCTGCCGTCTTTCGCCGAGGGCAAGAGGAAGCCGACGTGGCGGACCTCCTTGTCTGACGAGGCCACGCAGCAGGCGAACTACCGGGAATTGACGACCAAGTTGTCGCCGGGGAATCTGCAGACCCGTAAGAGGAAGCTGCTGACCGCGGGTGTCAAGGTCTCGCTGCGGCAGAAGCATTTCTTCACCAAGGAGACGGTGACGATCCGGGTCAAGGCAAGGCCGGCACCCGGGAATCTTGATTACCGGGGTGACATCAATGGCTGGGCGCTGCTCCATGGCTCCGGGGCGGAGGCCGGTGCCCAGGACGGGGTAGGCAGCAGCCAGGGTGGTGGCCTGCGGGGGCGGTTCAGCGCGAAGCCGATTCCCGGCAAGTTCTACGTCATCGGAACCGCGAGTGGTGGTGGTTCCAGTGTCCGCGAGGCGCAGGGCGGGCCGAGCGCCGGCAACGTGACCGGTATTCTGCATCAGGGGGACTCCTCGACCAGTGCCTTCGCCGGGGACCTGGTGTGGGACGTTGAGATCACCTCCGTCAAGCGGACCCGGAACTGGATGCGTGCGGGGCTCCCCAGTCTCCGCCCGGGCCGGCATACGCCCACGGTTTCCCCGATCGCCGGCACCGACGCAGAACCGGACGCCGAGGTCACCACGATCGCGAGCACTGATCGGCGCTTGGGCAAGGGCGTTGCTCCGCTGACCGTGCCGGACGCACCGGTGATGTTCATGGCGCCGGCTTCCCTCACGCTGACGCCGGAGCAGCACGCTCGGCTGGAGCCGGTCGGCGAGCCGGTGCCGATCGACGTCCCTGCTGTTACGGGGATCACCTCGCTGTATGACGAGGACTGGGCGGCACCACCGGAGGAGCAGCGCAAGGTCACCGACTGCCTTCTGCCGAAGTTGATGGTCGACGAGGTGGCGGTGGACTTGGCGCTCGAGCTGCTCAAGAACGCTGCGGGCCAGGGCGACGCCGCGTTGGCCACCCCTGGCCTGGGCCCCCGAAAGCGGGTGGAGGACGCGTTCGACGAGGACGAGGTCGAGGGTGGTTTCGAGGTCGCCACCAGGGGCGTGTTGCTGGCGGACCACCTGCGGTTCGACCGTCGCTGGAACGGGCTCGATGGCCGCGTGGGTGCCAGATTCCACGTGGTGAACCCCACGGTCGTCCTTGTCACGCCGGGCCCGGCGGTGGATAGGGTTTTCACCGGAGGGCATCAGGCGGCGAGCACCCGCGGTGGCGGCGTGTCAGTGTCGACGTCCTTGATGCTCGCGGGTGCCGGTGATGCCGCTGCGTATTTGTGGCTGCTCGGCGGGCCGAGCATTGGGCGCGACCGGAGTTGGGTCAAGGGGTCCTCTCTGGCGCTCTCGGGAACGGTGGAGCGCACGTCGGTCTCCGCGCTGAAGGACCGGATGGTGCTGGTCCAGTGTGACCTTGACGTGCTGGTGGTGGCGGAGGTCTCCGTCGGCGGTAAGACACCGGGTATCGCGGCTGGCGGTAGGCACATACCGGGAGGGGGTCATCTCTGGCTGAGTGTGGAGCAGGTGCGGGCGCTGGGTCTCGGCCGGGAGCTGGACGCCCAGCTGTCCCTCTCCACCGTGTCGACGGCCGCACCCTCCCTGCCCCCGGGCGTGCCCCGGATCGAGGAACTGCCGGACACGGCGGAGGACACGGACCAGGCCACGGACTCGGCCGCGGGCCAGGTCACAGAGGTGGTCGCGGACACGGACACAGGCGCGGTCGTGCGGGGCCAGGTATCCGCGCTCGCGCCCGTACCGGCTGTTTCGGACCTGGCCGCCGGACTGAGCCTGGAGGTCACGGGTCCGCCGGGGCTCGGATCGATTGAGCACGCACCTGGTTTCGCGCGGTTGCTGGGCGCGCTGCGGTCGCGGCTGCGGGAGCTGCACGATGAGAAGCGGGCTGCGGAGGTGTTGCCGGAGCAGTTGGTCATGGACCGCTACCACAACAACCAGCGGCTCATGACATTGCTCGGTCCGGTGGCCAGCAAGGGGCTGATCGGCAGTGCGATGGACGGCGGCTCCCCGGTCGTGCTCTATGACGGCAACGGCAAACCCGTGTATGTGGTGCGCTTCGTCGTGACGGACGACGGTGCGGGTACCTTGGACGGCCGTCCCTCTGAGCGGCGCCACATGAGGTACGCCACCAGTACGTCGTACACCCGTCAGAAGTCCAAGGGCTCCGCTGTCGCCCACTCGACCGGTGTGGCGTTCCTGCCGGTCTACAGCTTCACCGCTGATAAGAAGGGTTCGCTGGCTCCAGCGCCCGCGTCAACGGCTGAATCAGCGGACTCGGTGTCGCATGTGCGTGCCTGGGAGCACAAGTTCAAGGTGGAGGTCGCCGCGCCGGCCGATGCCCTCGCTGTGAAGACGCGTTTCCCGGTGGCAGCGCGGCTGGACCTGTACCGTCCGGGCGAGCCGGTGGACGGTGCTCCGTTCGCCACGGTGCCGCTTGAGCCTCGCCAGGGCAAGCCGGACGACCGGTTCTTCGTGATCCGGATGCTGGAGTCGGATCTGCGGGCCCTGGCGCGTCTGGGCCCGGGACGTGGTCAGCCGCCCGCCGGCTGGCGTTCCATGGCGCAGGCGCAGCCGTCGCCGCAGTGGCGTGCGCAGGGCACGCCACTGCCGCCGGAGGCACAGGTCAACAACTTCCAGGGGACGCCGGCGGTGCTGGCGGCGCTGCAGCGGCTGGCGGAGGATCTGGGCGCGTCGCCGAAATTCCACACCACAGAGCAGTCGGCGCGGGTACGCGAGCAGGGGCTGTCCCACGAGTGGCTGGTCTCCGCGCTGCCGATGCTGGCCGCGGTGGGCGGGCAGTTGCCGAACGAGTTCGTCTCGGAGCTGCTGGGTGGTCAGGATCTGGACATCGAGGTCAGTGCCCGGTTCGCCGGTGGGCAGGTCCTGGGCGTCGGTGACCGGATGGACTTCCAGTCGACCGCTGGGAACACTGCGGGGGCTCCCCGGCTGACCCAGACCTCGGCGTCCACCTCCGTCGCTTCCAGCGAGGCGGGAGGCACGCCGGCAGCAGGTGGCGGCTGGCTGCGGTACCGGCAGCAAGACCTCGGCGATCTGCCGGTCACCGGCGAGTGGAAGATCGGTCACGGAGCCGGGGCGGACTCCTCGACGGCTTCGGCGTACTCGCCGGCCGGCAAGATGCGCGATGCGTCGGTCCTGGTGAGCTTCGATGTGGATCTGCGGCTGGAGGCAAGCCTGCGCGACCGCATCAGGTACGCGCTGGGAGCCCAGAAACCGGCCGTGGGCACGGCGGAGGTGCCGCTGGCCAAGCCGGTGGTGGTCCGTATGGGTCTGCGGTCGGCCCGCCGTCTGGCGATGGCGGGCCTGATCAGCGACCCGCAGTCCCGTCTGGGGCTGCCCGTGCCGCCGGACAAGCCCGTGGACCGTGGGTGGTATCAGCGGATTCTGGCGCAGGAGATTGTGGGCGGTGGCAATCAGGTCGGGGAGGCGTCGTACTCTCCCGACGAGTTCGCGCGCCGGAGTGCCGATCTGCGCAAGGTGAGCCAGGCGGCGGTCTACCGGGAGTGGAGTGGGCCCGAGGGGGCCCGGGTCAGCACGGTGCGGAAGATTCCGTTCGAGGACCGGCCCCGGCACACTATGGCCGGGCATGGTGTCACCGCCCATATCAAGGTGCCGTTGGCCGGCGGTGAGGTACGCAGGATCAGCGGTCCCGAGGTCACGGACTGGGCTCTGTCGCGGCAGAGTCTGGCACGGCTGGCTCCTGGCACGGTCATCGTGATGCTGTTCTGCGGCGACGGGCTGAACGACGAGATGGCCGCAAGCCGTGTTGCTGCCGCCACGGGCCTGACGGTCATCCATCCCCTCTATGAAGCCAGCCTGGAGGGTGGGCAGATCCACCTGCGGACCGGCCCCAACGGTGAACCAGGCCGCTGGGTCATCACCTACCCCGATGGCAGGACCGAGATCTACGACCCGGAGACCGGGCCTTCAGCCGACACCACACCCGACGACAGCACGCCCTACCCCGACCCGGCGGGGGACCTCCTTGATTCCGGGACTGGGCCGGCGGGTGTACTCACCCGGGTGTTCGGGGATGAAATCGTCAACGCCCTGCAGTACGGGCGGCTGTCGAACGCCGTGGCTGTGCTCGAGGCGGTCCGATCCAGCGAGCGTATTTTGGGTCGGGGGCCGTTGAACGTGGACGCCCTTGCCCGCCGGGTGCTCCACATTCCCGCTGCCCGGGGCGTCACCCCCGCCGAGCGCCATGCACTGTTCCACGTGGTCGCCGACGCCGTGGACGCGGGGCGCGCGGGCAGCATGGCGGCTCTGGGGGCGTTCTACCTCCAGAGTAAGGGTGCACTGGTGGGCACCTGCCGGTTCAAATCCGAAGGGCGTGGTGTCAAGGGGGTCGACTGGATTGGAGGGAACATCAGGTTCCGCGCGGACAAAGTCCGTGTTACCGATGGTTACCGGGATGAATGGTCATCCCCGGATATCAGCGCTCCTGTCCCATGGGGCCAAGGGCCTGTCTACATGGTGCGCGCGCGGACCCACGAGTACTTTCGCGGCGGATCAGACGGACCCGTCGCTGTGTACGTCACCGTACGGATTGGGGAGGCCGAATTCACGGTGGGCGTGGAAGAGGCGACCGAGCTGATCGTGCACGATCCCGCCCGGCCGCGGGGTGCGCCCATCGTGCTCCTGGAGCGCACGCACTATTCCGAACACCGGTCCCCGCATTGGCCCGCGTTGATCGCCGTCCGGGCCAGTGCGGTTGACAGGGCCGCGGTGGAGGTCTGGTCCACCGACCTGCGTCTGCTAGATCCTCCGGAGGAACGAAGCAGGCTCCTTCGTTCGTTCCAGAGGTCGCACACGATCACCATGCGGGGCTTCGGCGGCCGCAACGACGGGATCATCAGGCAACCCCCTCTCATGGGGCGTTGGGTGGTCACCAAGCTGGCAAGTGCGCCGCCCGCCTCCGGCCCGTCCGGCCAGAGCACCAGCGGTCCGGAGGACCGGATCTCCGTGTCGAGCACGGTCGGCGAAATCACCGAGCGTGGGTTCACCTTCACCCGGACGATCGAAGACGCGCCCCCGGCCTACAGGGGACACGGCGAGATCGCGGAGGACCCGCTCCCGCCCTACACGCCCGCTCCGGAAGAGGATGACAATCCGCCGGCCTACCCCGACCCCCAGGACAACCTCGGGGAAACCGAGTCGACGGCACCGGCCGGGTCCACGCCTGCGGCGGGTACCACTCCGGAGGAGGTGGAGCTGCGCCGGACGGTGCGCGATGGGCTTGCCTCGCTGTCCGGGGTGACGGTGGTCGTGGACGACGCCGCGAACTTCGGTCACCAGGCCGCGGCCACCATGTTGATGGATTCGCTGCAGGAGCTGGGCTACGCGGGACGCATCACCGTCATTGCTCCGGAGAGTGTGCGCGACCGGCTCCGGTTGCTGGTGCCGGATGCGATGAACGAGAGGATCGACTGGCGGACGGGCACGTTCGGTATGGATGCGCCGCCGTCCGGTTCCCGTGGCAGTAGTGATGGCGTGCGCGACAGGGACTCGCTGGTTCTGGTGGCCGCGAATGACCGCCTTGACTCCGACCCGGATACGGCCAAGCACTTCCTGGACTTTGTCGGGGCGGATCGAGCGGTTGTACTGAAGCCGTACGCCTGGGGAGAGTCCCGTCGTCTGCTGTACACCCGGTCCGGGCCGGACTCTCCGGTCACGGTCGACGATCTGGAGAACGACGGGACGGACACCCCGCCGATCCCCAGTAGTGCTCTGTACCGGTTCCACGTCCCGACGTTGGCCAATCCTGAGCTGGACGCCCTGATCACCGCGCAGGTCGGTGGCGCGCGCGGCGAGGGGCTGCGGGCTTTGGTGGGCGCGGTCCGCGGGGGCCGGACGGATCTGATGCCGGTCTACGGTCTGCATAATGTGGCGGCGCCCGGCCGCGCCTCCGCCGTGGGCACGCTGGCCGGCGGGGTGCATTTGGCCGGGCTCGGAAGGCCTTCGGTGGTGATGGTCTTCGGCGATGCCACGGTGCCGTTCGCTCCGCGCCACACCGCGGACTGGCTGGTCCACGCCGACCTGGGAGATCCGGACCTGCCCGAGCGGATCGCAGGACTCGGCCCGGACCAGGTACTGGTTGTGAACGGCGGGCGGTTGCCGCAGGACGTGTTCCGGCAGGTGTATCAGCTCGGTACCCTGCCAGCCGTGCTGGAGGGCGCCAACACCAGTAACCTGGTGCAACTCCTCGGCCGACCCTACTTTTCCGTACTGACGAACCATACGCCGTACGACCGACTCGACCCCGACGCCGCCGACCGGCTCGAGGGCGTCACCGACGCCATCGTCGCTGAGAGCGAGTGGGGCGCCCGGCTGGAGGACGCTCCGGGGTGGGAGGAACTCCAGAGGGCCGAGACCGCTCAGTCGGTGCTGCACTCGCTCCCCGCTCAGGACGGCGGCCGGCTCCTGACGCAGGACGAGATGCAGCGGCTCACCGACGTCCTGCCGACGGAACGGATCACGGACATCCTCGGGGACGACGACACCGTCCGGCGGATGGTGGACTACGACCCGAGCGACCTGCGGCAGTTCAAGCGGCAGATGCGGGAACCCGCCGAAGTCGTCATCAATGCTTCCCAGGTGGCGTTGCTGCACGATGCGGTCCACGCCTTCCGCGCCGGACAGGAGGCGGTCGTACGGGACGCGACGGCCGGGTACTCGGTGGCTCCGCGGCCGGAGCAGACGCAGCGCGTCGCAGCCGCGATCACGGAGTCGCTGACCGAAGGGACGGCGCTCCACACCTACTTCCAAGGGCTCGCCGCACAAGCCCGGGACCCTCGTAACGACCAGGTGCTCCAGGCCCTGCATCTCGTCTTCACCGGTGCCCATGCCGATCCAGGCACGCCTGCGGACACGGCCGACACCACCCCCGAGGCGCCGCGCGGTGTTGTCGGGACCGGGACTGTGCGAACCCTCGGCTCGGCTGGTGCGCCGGAACTGGCCCGCCGGGACGGCCCGCTGAATGAGACGGAGACCGAGGCTGTTCTCGTCGATGTCCATTCCCGGTTGAACAGCGGGCGGTTCAGCGAGGCAGGCTACGGGAGCGAGGACAGCGGGGACACGTCGGAACGGTCGGCCACATCCGGGGACACAACTGATGGCGAGGACCTGTTCGCCGTACCGCCGCACCGGGGTGGCGCAGGGCCGGAGGCCCCGGGCGGCATCCCCGCGGCCCAGCCGCCCCATCCCCGGCCCGAAGACTGGAACGCGCCGTCGAGCCCGGCGCAGTCGCAGGCGGGCGGGGTCGCCCCCGCCGGCACCGGGCCGCGGTTCGGCGCGTTCTACGGGGAGCAGCACCGTAAACGCTGGGACGAGCTGAGCACCCTTTATGAGCACGCCCTCGGCCAGGCGCTGGCAGCCCACCCGGCGGTGGTCGACACGGCACGCCGCGCCGTCGGGCAGCTGTACGACTACCTGACCGTGCACTTCGGCGAGCAGAATGCGCGGCAGGCGTTCTTCAAGCCCGGACAGGACGCGAGTACCGAGGCGATGACAGGACTGCTGGATGCCGGATCGGGCTCCCGGCCCGGGGCGGGGTTGCACCCCTTGATGGCTGCGTTCGTCCTTGCCGCGTACGCCAACACCAACAACAAGGTCCCTTACACCCTGAATCAGCTGTGGAGCAAACGGCGCGAGCTGCTGCCGAACACCGTGGAGGGGCTGTCGGCCAACCCCCGCAGTGTGCGCAAACACGACCGGGACGGCGAGTGGTACCGCGAGATGCACGACCGGCGCGGCTTCCGCACCGCCCGTGGCCCGGCCGCCCGCGCGGAGTGGCTGCTCCGGGTCTACCGGGCTGTGGACCCCCACGGCGATGTCCTGGTCTTCCGGGAAGCGCTGATGGGCTTCCTGCTGCCCACCGACCAGCACTCGCTGGTGGAGCTCCTGGAGGCGTCGCACAGGGCGGGCGTCCGCGGTGAGATGGACCCCGACCCGTCGGCGATCGACGCCTCCCTGCTGTACGGCTGGGCAGACGCCTACCTCGATCCGCACCGCCGTATCAACGAGGACATGCTCCTAGAACTGCGGGATGATCTGACACAGCCCCACCGGCGGATGTACGACGAGTTCTACGTGCGCGGGTCAGTGGACGGCCCCATGGCCGATGTGATCGCGGAGTTCACCGGGCTCAAGAACGAGGATGCTGGGATCGACGGTGTCGGCGACCACAGCGACATGCCGGGTGTTTCCGTCGAAGCCTGGCGGGAGAGGCGCGAGGCGCTGGGAAAGTGGCTGTGGCGGCACGGCACTCAGGACTTCCTGCGGAACGTGCACAGCGAGCACGTCGCCGCGCTGTATCTCGCCGACGGCCCGGACGCCCGGCTGCTGGGCGCTACTGACGACACCGGCGAACGAGCGACGGCGGAGCGGCTGCAGGAAGAAGCGAGCGCCATGGTCCGATCGGCCGCCGAAACCGTCAACCCGCTCGCTTGGTTGCCCCGCATCTTCCAGCGCGACCCCCGGTTCGGCAGCCTCGCCCGGGTGATGGCGCGCGGTAGCAGGTCGGGTATCCCGTCAAACACGGGCGTTGAGCAGTTCGCGCGAGAGGCAGATGAGCTCGCCGACCGCCTGCGGGAGGAGTTTCAGACGCATGCGGAGATGGCAGCCGAAATGGTGGAGCTCGCCGACCGCCTGCGGGAGGAACTCCAAGGGCGAGGGGAGGAGAGCCCCATGGTCCGATCGGCCGCCGAAACCGTCGCCCCCCTTGGGCCGTCGACCCGCGACTTGCAGGCCGGCAGCCTTGCCCGGATGACGGAGCGCGGTAGGAGGTCGGCTGCCCCATCGGAGACGCGCGTTGAGCAGCTTGTGCGCCGGGCGCAGGAGCTCGTCGGCCGCCTGGGGGAGGAGCTCCAGGCGCACGCAGAGATGGCAGCCGAGGCGGTGGAGCTGCTGCCGCCGATGAACGGCACGGTCTACTGGGGCACCTGGGAGTACGGACCGCTGGATGCACGGGATGCCGTGACGGCCCCGGGGCGTGACTTCGCCCTGCCGCGCCTTCACCGCGCGATGGCGAGCCGCCAGGCTGCACTCTCCGAGTCCCTCGGCCTGCGGTCACGGAGCCAGAACGGGTACCCGGTGGTGTGGAAGGTCGAGAAGTCCACCGCCCGGGACATTGCGCCGTTCGCCCGAGTGCCGCGCGAGGGCCCCGTGTTCTATCCGTCTCGGACGTATGTCCGGAGCACAGGCCGGAGGGTCGTCCTCGACACGGCAACCGGCCAGCCGTATGTCGAGGTCACCCTCACTGAGGCGCGGGCGCCACTCCCACGCACGGCACGGGACCGGGCGATCACCACTTACCGGCCACGGAACCGGGGCGTGGGGGCCCGTTCGGGCGTCAGCCGGACGTTCGCGGACCATGCGGCGCGGTTCAGCGCTTACTACGCCGACGCGCGGTGGGACCAGTTGACCGAGGTGTACGAACGGGCCCTGGGCCGGGCGCTTGCGGAGGATCCGGCCGTCATCGACGCGGCCCGCGCGGCTGTGAAGGCGCGATATGGGCAGCTTCGCGCGCTGCACGGTCGCGCCGCGGGCGGGCGGAGACTCCTCGCACCGGGGACCCGCCCTATGACCGACTCCGAGGTTGCTGCCTTCGCGGGGCGCCTGCTGGACGAGCACTCTGGCGTCGGCCTGCAGGAACTGATGACCGCGCTCGCGGCCTCCCAGGGACTGCTGGCAGTAAGGCTCACCCAGCGCTCTTACGAATACCAAAGAATCCGTGCGGACCGCGGCTTCCGCACAACGGGACGTGGGTCTGCGCGGCTCACCGCTCTCTTCGCGGCATACCGGGAGTGGGGGACCCCTGGAGGAGACGAACTGCTTTTCCGGCAGGCCGTGCTCGCCTGGGCGCTACCCGAGGGCACCTACTCGCTTTACGAAGTCATCCGGGCCTCGCACTGGGCCCATATGGATGTCCAGGACGTCGCCGAGCGCGTGGCCATGGCCGACGACGCCGCGCGGCTGTACGAGTGGGCCGACGCCGCCTTCGGGCCGCGGAGCCGGAATCTGCCTCGCGAGCTGCTGAACCGCCTGGACCTCCCGCACCACGTGCTGTACCACGCGCGGCAGAACTGGCTCGGTCCCCAGATCACCGGCGACGGTCAGGTTCCGGAGGGGATCTGGAGCGCCGTCATCGCCGGGGCTGCGGAAGCCGCGAACGGCGCTGGTACGTCGAGCGCGTCACGGGGTGACGAACTGGCTCCCCGCGGAAGCTGGGCGGCGCGGCAGGAGGCAGTGCGTGCCTGGGTGCGCCGCCACGGCAGTTCACCCGAGTTCGTTCCAGAGGCGGGACACGTCACTGCCCTATACCTGCTCTCCGGTCCGGATGCACTGCTGTGGGACCTCGGCCCGGTGACGGGCAGTGCCGGGCCGAAGGAACCGCTTGCCGAGAAGGCCCGCTTGATCGTCGGACAGGAGCTGGACTCGGGCCGGTTCGCGTTCCCGCTGTCGCTGATGCGCGATGAGCAGTTCCGCGCTCTCGCGGAGCAGGCGAGGAGCGTTGCGGCGTCGGACACCGGCCGGGCGGATGAACTGAGTCGGCTGCGGGAGCAACTCCAGGAGCGAGCCGGCGCCCTGGCGGAGTCGCTGAGTAGGGAGATTCCGGAGCACCTCGGGATGGCTACGGATGCGCTGAGACGGCTGCCTCCGGTGAACAGGCCAGTGTGGTGGGTCTCATCGGTTCCTGCCGCGGCATCCGAGCAGAGCGCAAGCCGGCCACTGGACGGCTTGGACGCGGTCAGCACACCGGAGCTCCACGAGGCGACCCTGAACCAGCAAGTGGCACAGGCATCGCTCGCCAAGCTCTCCGGCACGGGCGGGCAGCGCCGCCTGTTCGAGGTCGTCAACTCCTCCGGCCGGGACGTGTCAGTGTTCGCCCCGGCTCCTGACCAAGCGCAGGTGCGATACCCATCACCTGCGGACTTCCGCGTGCTCTCACGCCGTGTGCTCCACGACGCCGATGGGCTGCCGTACGAGCACATACGGCTGGAGGAGGCAACCCCGGCACAGGCACCGGAGACCGGGGCACACCTCCCTGCACAGACCCAGGCGGTGACGGTCGACCCATCCGGCGAGCCGTCCAAGGCCGGCGGGCCGGACTGGTCCCCCGGAGTGGTGCTGAATCAGGTCACCGACAAGCGAGGACGCGTGGTGGGGCTCGCGTCGTTCAACGCGCAGGACTGGGAGCGGCGCAAGGACAGCTACCAGCACCTGCCGGAGGTGACGGAGTACACCGACTGGCAGCAGGACGCTCAGGGCCTGCGGAGTGTGCAGCGCCCGATGCCGGATGCGGGAGAGCCGGGGATGTTCTTCTTCGCTTCGCACGGTGACGCGGACGCCCTGCAGCTGGCCAGGGACGGCGGAGGGGTGCAGCGGGTTCGCCGTGGGAAGGTGGTGGAGCGGCTCGCGCCGGAGCTGAAGGCGAAGGGGTTCACCAGCATCACCTTGGCGGCGTGCGGGGAGGACCTGACACCGGCCGAGCACGCGGAACTGAAGGCGGCCGTGGAGAGCACGGGCCTGACGGTGCGTGTGGCCGAGCGTGGGTTCGCGGCTCCGCCTGGCGAGGGCGGTAAGCCGGTCCGTGTGCACCTGCGCGAGGACGCCAAGGGTCGTGCCACGGGGTGGCGGGTGTACCGCCCCGCCTCCGCGGCCGTGCAGCCGGAACCGGAGGCAGCGGCGCACGTGCCGGCGGGCACCACCGCCGGAGCGCCAACGGTCCAGCCGGGGGACGAACACTGGAACGCGCCGCCTTCGCCTCACGGGGGTGGAGCCTCGCCTGCCGGGAACAATGTCCCGCGGTTCGGTGCCTTCTACACCGATGACCGGTGGAAGGAGCTGAGCAGAGAGTACGAGCGTGCCCTCGGGCGGGCGCTGGCCGACGACCCGAAGGTGATCGCGGAGGCGCGGCGGGCGGTCCGGTCCCTGTACGACCTGCTGAGCTCGCACTACAGGCAAAAGTATGTGGCGGAGACGTTCCTCCCCCGTGCGATGGACCCACGGCGTGCGATGGACCGTCTGCTGGATCCTGAGGGCGGTGCCGACCTGCCGGAGCTGATGGATGCCTTCATGCGCGCCGCTGCGGGTAGCGGGAGGACCACGCTGGGCCGCCTGTGGAGTGAGGAACCCCAGCTGAACTCGCTGCGCCTGCCACTCGCGCCCCGGCCTGTGCGGCCGTATGACCAAGATGCGCTGGAGGAGACGCATGACCGACTCGGTTACCCGGTCGGAGCGGGCACGGCCGAGGACGCCGAGTGGCTGCTCGGGGTCTACCAGTCGCTGAACGTGCCCGGTGGCGAGGTGCTCGGGTTCCGGGAAGCGCTGCTGGGGTGGATGTTGCCCCGGGGTGACGATCACACGCTGGTGGAGGTCTGGCTGGCCTCGCGTCGGGCCGGAGTGCGCGACAAGACGGAGCCCGACACGGACGTCGAGGCCTCTCGCCTCTACGCATGGGTGGACGCCGCCATCAACCCGGTGAAGCGGGCCTACAAGAACAGCGCTCTGCGGGAGGTCCTGCGGCTGCCTCATGAGCGGATGTACCTCGCGCGAGCGGACTGGTTCACCCCGGATGTCACCGGAGACGACCGGGCCCAGGAGATCAAGGGTCTGCTCCAACCAGGAGGCGCCCTTGTCGGCACGGACATGAGCGGTCCGGCGGTGGCGGCACGGCGGCAGCGCCGCGAGGCCCTCAGAGAGTGGTTGCGGCGCCATCGCACCCTCGAGCTGTTGTGGAACGCTCAGCAGGGGCATGCGGCGGCGCTGCAACTGGCCAGTGGTTCTGACGTGCGGCTGCTCAGCGAACAGTTCACTGCCGGCCCCAACGGGCCAGGCCCGCTCGAGCAGAGGCAGAGGGCACTGTGGGACGAGGCGTGGTCCCTGGCGGCGCAGGCGTTCGAGGGTGGCGAACCGATGGCGTCCCTGCCGTTGCTGTTCCTGCGGGACGAGCGGTTTCGGGAACTGGCAGAACGCGCCCATCGGGCTTGGGAGTTCCGCGGAGATTCCACAGACCAGGACGCGTGGACGGAGGCCCGCTTGCGCCTCGCGGAGCGGGCCGTCGAGCTGGCGGACGGTCTGTGGGGTGAGCTGCGGGCGCACGCGGAGATGGCGGCTGAGGCGGTGGCGGTGCTTCCGCCGGTCAGCGGACCGGTGTACTGGGCGTCGTGGGAGTCCGGGCCGCTGGACGGTGATGAGCAGCGGCGGACGTTGACCGTGCCGAGGCTGCACCAGGCGACGACAAGCCGGAAAACGGCGCTTGCCTCCCTGCTCGGACCTGTCACCGAGGGGCGTGAGGGCCATCCGGTCCTGCTGGAGGTGGTGGACTCCACGGGCCGGGACGTCCTCCCGCTGGCCCGCAAGCCCGCCGAGCGCACCGTGCTGTACCCCTGGGAGACGACCCTACGGGAGATTCGCCGTGAGATCCGCCTCGATCAGTCGACCGGCAGGCGGTACGTGCACATCACCCTCGAGGAGGTCCCGCAGCCGCTTGGAAAGAAGTGGGACCGCGAGATCATCACGCGGAATGTGCGCAACCGGAACGGCCACTGGTTCGGTGTGTCCTCCTTCGACACGCGGGACTGGCTGATACGTACACCGTTCCACGCTGGCCTGCACGAAAGCCACACTTACCGCGTCGGTATCCTGAGCCGCAGCACGCTCGGAGAAATTCGACCCCTTTCCTGGTCGCCCCAGAACGTGGTCATCTTCCATTCACACAGCACCGGTCGGTCCTTTGAGGTCATGTCGCGATACGGCCATAAGCGAGTGGACGGTACTCAGGTCGGCCGTCTTATACGGCAGATGACGGAGAGTAAGGGCCGCTTCGCAGACTTTCGGCTGCTGACGGCTGCGTGTAATGCGGGCGCGGGAGAACTCTCTCAGCAGGCGGCCACGTGGGGCAGGCGCGCCACTATCGCTCCCCCGGTCATCATGGGCATCTGGAGCAAGACGGGCGAACTCGGCCTGCAGCATGACCCTGACCAGCCAGAGCCGGAGTGGCGGGAGTTCGAGCCGCAAGATCCGAGCGCTCTCGTCGCTGAGATGGTCCGTGCGGCCGTCGCGGACCCGGCCCTGCAGGCCGGCCGGTTCAGCAGTTCGTACGCGGACCCCCATTGGGAGCTGCTGGCGGTGGCCTACGAGAGGCATCTGGGGAGGACACTGGCTGCGGATCCGGCCGTGTCAGACACCGCCCGGCAGGCCGTCGGGAACCTCTACCGCCACTACACCCGGCGCTACGACCGTTACCAGGCTGCACATCTGTTCTTTCCGGCCGAGGCTCCGGACGTCGTTGCCCGGAACATGCGCCGCCTTCTGGATCCTCACTCCGGGGCTGGGCTGGACGAACACATGAAGGCCCTGTGGACCGCCGTCACCTCTGAGCATCCTCCGGAGATCCGCAAGCAGACGCTCGACAAGGACAGCGACTGGTACCGGGACACCCGCGGCAGTCGCGGCTTCCCGCTGGTCACGGGCGAGGCCGAGGAGGTGGCACACCTGCTGCGTAAGTACCGTAGCGATACTTATGCGTCCAAGGACGAGATGCTGCGTCTCCGCGAGGCCCTCCTCGCCTGGTACCTCCCCATGCACACCCGCTCGCTGTTCGAAATCATCGACGCCTCCCACAAGGCCGGAGTCCGTGAAAGCGACGTAGAGCTGCAGGGTGACGCGGCACATGTGTACAGCTCAATCGATGTGCTTTTGGCACCGCGGGAGAACCGGGAGCCTGGCGCCTTCATCGAGACGCTCTACCTTCCGCACCACGCGCTGTATCACCAGACCGCCGGGCTGCTCACCGAAGAAGCCACCGGGGCTGCCGTCGAAGACATCTGGCAGCGGCTGAACGGGGCGCCAGCCCCCCGCCCCGGGCCGGACTCGCGGCGTGCGGCTCTGGAACGCTGGCGGCAGCGCCACCCCGGCGGTTCTGTTCCGGACATCCTCCGGCGTGGGGACATCCTGCCGCTGTATCTGCTCTCCGGCCCGGACGCGGCGCTACTCAGCGGGCGGTTCACCGACCCGCTCGACGCAGACAAGACGGCGCTCCTCCAGGAGGAGGCGCGCTCGGTGGTCCGGCGTGCGGTGGAAACGCGGAAATTCGGTTTCCCGCTGCTGCTTCTGCGTGACTGGGACTTCGATCAGGCCGCCGCCAGGATCAGATCCATCCCGGAGGGTGAGCGGCATGGTGCCGAGTGGGAAGACGCGCTCCGGATCCTGCTGGAGCGGACCGACCGGCTCGCCCTTGTGCTCCGGGCGGAGATTTTCCGACATCTGGGGATGGCGGCTGACGCTCTGATGGCGCTGCCGCCGATGAACGCGCCGGTGTGGTGGCTCACCTGGACCACGGGGGATCTGTCCAACGGACTGCCGGAGCTGGATGCGGTCAGCGTGCCGGAGTTCCACGAGGCGAGCAGCAGCATGGATAAGGTGCTGTCCGGCGTGCGCAGTCAGGAGGCCGCATCCGGCGGTCGATACCCGATCCTGTTCGAGGTGCCCAAGTCCACCGCCCGGGATATCGCCCCCATCTCCGGGAATCCAGTCCGGCAGCAGGTGCTGTATCCGGCGGAAACGGTCTTGCGCAAGCGGCGCTGGGAGGTCCGGTACGACGAGGAGAGCCGGCAGCGCTACCTGTACGTCCAGTTGGAGGAGACCGAGCCCGTACCCCAAATCCGGCGACGCATCGAGGCCTTGTCGCCGACAGCCGCTGCCCCGGACAGCCCGGCCGCGCTCGTGACCGCTGGCGGGCGGCCGGCACCGGCGATGCCGAAACCGAGCCATCCCGGCACTTGGTGGAACACACAGACCGTGCTGTATGAGATCGCGCACGACGGCCGGTGGTTCGGCTGGGCGTCATTCACCCCGGGCGACTGGGTCCGACGCCGGGCCGCCTACACTCAGTTGCCGACGGTGAAGCACTATGTGGAGTGGCGGCTGGACGCGGCAGGGTCCCGCATCGCGACGATCAAGGCCATGCCCTTCACGGGTGCCGCGATCTGGGCTTCGCACAGCACTCCTGGGGGAAGCGGCTTCCTTATGGCGGACCCCGGGGGCGGGAAGCGGCGCGGTGACGCGCAGGAGGTCGGCCAGTACCTCGCCATGCTGGACCTGTCCGGTGTCACCGACGTGACGATCCTGGCGTGCACAGGCAAAGCCAGCAAGGCGAGGGCGCAGGCGGTGGCCGCCCTCATCGGCCGGACGGTGTGGTACCCGGACGAGGCAGTGGCGGTCACCTTCGCCGCCGATGGCAGAACGCCCCTTGTACATCTGCGGGAACAGGCCGACGGCGGACCCACCCCGTGGCGGAGGGTGGAAATGGGCCCACCTCGGCAGGGACCGAGAGTGCCGGTCCCCGCGATATCCTTCGACTACCCGTCGGAAGACGACTGGAACGTGCCGCGAGAGCCGTCAGTTGACCGGACACACCATGCGAGTGAGGACGTCAGCACGCACTCCGCGCTGGTCATCCATCCGGAGGTGGCGGAGTCGCGTTTCGGTATGCCGCGGCGCACTTACGACCGCTTCCGCGCCATAGCGCGCCAGCATGGACTCCGCATCCAGGTGCGCCCGACAAACAGCGAGGCTCCCCGGTGGTTGGAGAAGGGCGCGCTGCCCAAGCCGAAGGACATCAAGGCCAAGACCATCAGCGAGCTGGACGTGTACCTGGGAGCCGATGCCCGGTCCGTGGGCCTGGTGGGCTACTTTGAGCCCCGGTTGCCCGATCTGAATACTGTTGGCGACGTCAACTTGTGGGAACGGATCGAGGCGCGCTTCCGGCAGCGCGCCGAGGAATTCAGGGTTCTGGCCCCGGTGATGCGCCAACTCGCCGAAGAAGGCAGGTTTTTCGTTGCCGACGGCCTGGTGTACGGACTTAACAGCGAGGGTGAAAGAAGGCCCATCACGGGAGACCACGACATTTTTGAGATGACTACCCCGGGCGGATCTCGACTGACACCCAACCGGTATACAAATGTCATCGAGACCATGATGGCCTCAGATATAGGCGTGATGCACGGCGCCCATATGTACTGGGAGCCGGGGTCACCGTTCAGTCAGCAGATATTCAGCCGTATCGTGGACAGTCACAAGGCGGGTGGCGAACCACTGCTGGAATTCTTCCCGGATGATGATTCCGCCGTCCAGGCGTGGGCCGATTCACGACAGCCAGCCGGATCCGCCGAAAGCCGGGTGAACGATCAGCAGTCGTCGCCGCCGGCAGACCGACCGGAGGGCGCCGACGGCGAGGGGGGCCGCAGGGGCGCTAACGACCCCCGATGGCGGTGGCAGGACCGGGGCCACCGGGCCGTACACCACCCGGCAGGCGTCATCGGATTGCCCGCGATCCCTGAAGAGGAGGGAATCGGGACGGCTGCCGGCGGCTCGACTCCGCACCCCCAGCACACTGAGGCTCGTCATAGTGGTGCCCAGGAAATCTTCTTCTCCGCCAACGACATTCTCGGGTTTGGGGATGAGGAGCCTGTCCAGGAGGGTGGCGAGCGTCACCCTCGGTCCGTTTTCACCAACTACGATTCCGACTCGGACGATGATTCGGTAGCTACGGTGACCGAACTCGACACCGTCCTTCCTCCGCACAAGGATCTGGAAGGCCTGCGAGCTCTCATCGGGCGGGTGATGAGGGATGGAACCGACAGGAAGTTCACCATCGTGGTAAAAGTCGATTGCGGTGCTCCTTTTATGAGTAGAGAGTTCTTTCTCGACGGTGAGGTGGGGCATGCGTGGATCCGAGTTGTGTCCCCGCTCAATGAATCGATTGAGTTCGGCTTCTATCCGGCCGAACCTTTCGATGACCTGAGAAGTATCCCGGGTCGGGTCTGGTGCCCGGATCCCCACACCAAATGCACGGAGACAAAGTCAGCCCAGATCGATCTCGGTGCCATGATCGATGGTTATCGCAAGGCGAAAGAGAGGGCAGATTCCAAGTACAACGTCGCTCTTTACAATTGTTCGAGCTTCGCGTCGGAGGTCTGGGCAGCCATGACCGGAGTTCCGCTGCGCAGCGGCCTTCTGTTCTCCAACCCGGCCTCGATGGCCGAATCCATCGGAAGTGAACGAGAATTGCGCGAAGCCTTCGGGGAGTCGATCACACCGGACATAGAAGAGTTGATCATCGGCTCGGGCGGCATGTCACCGGCCTTCTAGCGGGCGTTGCGCCGCACCCTCGTGAGGCATGGCGAGCTCGGAGGCGTCCAGCGCGTGCTGTCACAAGGGGTGGCCGCCCCCGGCCGGTGTCCCGATGCCCCTACGCGCGCAGCGGCGGGCTCGTGTATCCCGCCATGGTCCCGCAGTGGCATTGCGAGTCCGACTGCACAGGCCCACGGCTGCACATCAGCCCGACAACGGCCGCGAGACGGGTCAGAAGCCGACAGGCTTATCGAGCCCACCGATGTGGCGGCGCAGGGTACGGGCGGGAACGCCCCGATGCCGACAACCGTTCCCGGACCGGCCTCCGGGAAGTTCACGCCTGGGTGTCGGTGTTACCCGTAGGACGCTTGTACCGCTAGTATCTCCGAAGTGGGGCGTCGACGTTGGTCCCGGCCGAGTGCGGTCGAGGTATACAGCGGTGCGCAACGGGCTGGCCACGGACGGCACTCCGATGGCTGAGTAACCCTGCACGATGTCGACGGCCGGGTCATGGCGTCAGTTCCCGCTGCCTTCTGCGACATGTGTCGTGCCATGGCACCGCGTTCACCTGCGCGCAGTGCCGACGTGGCTGCCTGGATGCACCGAGCCGCTGGTGTCTTAACCGCGGTGGTGCAGACAGGAAAGCTCGGTCGGCTCTGCGCGCCCGAACGTAGTGCACAACGGCGCAATCATCGGTCGTCGGTTTATCCAGGGATAAGGGGACACCTTTCGGGTTCCGATGGACCCGAAGGGCTTGCGGCGCGGGGAATCACGCACATCAGCCAGTCCCATTCACCGGCAAGGACAGCAATGACGGACGAACCCACCCCCACGAGCACGGCACCGGACGAGTATCGCCCCGAGGAGCCGGTGAGCCAGTCACACATCCAGGGCATCCCAGCGGCACCCGTCGGTGCGCGGAGAGACGAGCGCGGGGCGGCCGGCGGCGACGGCGTCCGGACCGACGCCGCGACCACCGGACCGGACGCCGGTCCGCCGCCCATTCCGGACGAGATCCGTGAGGCGGGCAGGCTCGCCCCGGACCACTGGCTGGGGATGGTTGACCCCACATGGTCGGGGGAGGGTCCTCCCCCGGAGTGGGCGGTGGTCGGCCAGTGGCGCTCCGGACTGGACGGGGAGATCGAGGAGTGGCGGGACAATCCCGAGTACCGGCCCTCACCCAGCGCGCTCGGCTGGCCTGAACCGGAAGACGAGGTGGACAGGGCCATTCAGCTCGCCGCCACCGGTTACGGCCCCGGGGAGGGCGTCGGCGAGGCCCTTGTCGACCGTGAGGTGGCGGTCTTCGCCAAGCCGGGCGGCGGGCTGCTCTCCGCCGCGGCTCCGGACGGCAAGGCTGTGGTACCGCTGTTCACCTCACCGGTGTTCCTGCACACCGCCGGCCGTCTCGCCTTTGAACTGGTGAACGCCAACGACCTCATCGACCAGGTCCCGGAGGGGCATCTGCTCTACCTCAATCCCTCCGCTGCGGTCAGCATGACCCTGGAACTCGGCGCCCTGCGTTCAGCAATCGAGTCCGCCGGCAGCTCCGTACCCAGTGCACCCAGTGCACCCAGTGCACCCAGCGTGCCCACGGTAAGCCGCGACGTCGAGCCGGAGGCGCAGGCCACACCCAGCACCGAGGGGACCGAACCCACCACCGAGGGGACCGACGAGTCTGAGAGGACCGACAAGTCTGAAGGCACCGAGGAGACCGACGAGTCTGAGGACACCGAGGGGACCGACGAGTCCGAAGGCACCGACGGAAGTCAACAAGCCGAGGGCGCTGACGGTACCGATGGCGCCGGAGACACCGTCGGTACCGGTAGCACGGACGTTCTCTCGGTCCTTGCGGGAAGCGACCAGCCCCGGAGGACGGACGGGTGAGCCGGTGGACCTCTGTCTTCTCACGCAGGGGTGGTAGGCACGGATCGGCGCGCGGCCGGGGAGCACCGGCCGGCGGCGGCGTCCGGCCGGTACCCGTCGAGGACATCGATGGAGTCCTTCTCCTGAGGTCCTCCGAGGACGAGTTCCCGAGCGTCGCGGACGTGGCGGAGGTGGCCCGCGCCATCCACGAGGAGGACGGTGCCGTCACGGTGATAGTCGGCGCGGCGCACCAGGCAGGACACCACACCCCGGACTACTGGGCGCGCCTGGGCGATCTCCTGGACTCGCTTCGCGCCAAGGGGATTTCGTGCGTGCGGCTGGTCATGTCCGGTGCCGGCGACGACCAACCGGACCGGCCTGGGCTGGCCCGCCGGATCGCTGACACATGGGAGATGGAGGTCATCGCCCCGGACGCTGCCGTGCTCATCGCCCCCGGGGGGTCGCTGTTCGTGCGAGGGAATCCGCGTACGGCGCGCGGGTGGTGGCGGTTCGCACCCGGCACATCGCCTCGGCCGCTGGGCCCCCGCGCGCCCGTGCCCGTATGGCAGGAGGCGCTGGGCCGCGTGCCCGCCCGCACGGCCGGCGGCTGTGTGGTGGACCAGATACCGGCGGGCATTCACCTGCGCCTGGCCGAGGCGCCCCAGCCCGGGGGAGACGACCTGCGCTTCGCGATGCCCGTTCATCCCGAACGGCCCGTCCTGCTCGTGGGGACTCCTCAGGCCGAGGACGTCCCCGGCGAGGAAGTGGCCGCGGTGCTCGCGGCGCTCCCGGCCGCGCAGCGCCTCCGCGTCCAACTCGCGCCCGGCGGGCGGCGCGACCTGCTGCCACTGGCCCAATCGGTCGCTGACATGCTCGACAGCGACGTGGAAGTGCTCAGCGGCATACCGATGCTGTTCGGGAACACCCTGGGCGAAGCGACCGCCCGGCCCACCCTGGTGGGCTCTGGCGGAGAGCCGACCTGGCAGCCCTACGTCACGGCTGTGGCCTGCAGGCCGGCCGGCGGGGACGGGGCGGCGCCGGATCCCCACCTGGTGGACAGCTACCCGCTCGCCCCGGGCCGTACCGGCACCGGAGACGGAACCCTGCCGCTCACCGGACCGTGGTACGCCGTGGCGACCAGGGCCGGTGTGGCGGTGGCAGCACAGGGCGGACCTGCCCCCTCCCGCACCGCGGTGCCGGTGGACCCGGACACGCTGCTCGTCGAACTCGGTACACCGGGAGCTGTGCTGGACGAGTCGGTGCTTCCCGCGCTCTCCCGGCTCCTGGACAGCCTCGGCCCCCGGCGCTGTGCGCGCACCACCCTGCTGGTGCGCGGCACGCTCTCCACCGGAGAGGCTGAACTTCGCCGACTTGCCTCCAGGCAAGGAGTATCGGGCGTGCGGTACCTCACCGACGTTACGGAGACGGTGAGTTCCCGGTCAGGACCGTGTACCGCGTCACCGCGCGCGAACCCGGATGCCGAACGGCCGGTGTCCGCGGCCGCCGACCAGCCGGCGGGCGGCCGTACACCCGTGTCGGTGTCGACTCAGTCCTCCGGCGCCGGAGCTGTACCTGGCCACCAGGAGCACGGGGACGAGGGTCACGCACATTCCCGGCCCGCTCCGGTACCGCCCGGGCAACGACGGCACGGATCCGAGCGGCACGGCTCCGCAGCCATCGCCCCGGCCGGCACAGGCGGGGGCAGCGACAGGCCGGCGACCTTCACCGATACGGCCGCGTCAGCCGAGGGTGCCGGTGCCCTGGGCTCGCGCAGCACCGTGGAGGCAGGCGGGCAGTCACCCGTGTCGGGGCCGCGGGAGCCCGTCCGCACCCCGGCCGCTTCGGCGGGGGACAGGGGCGTACCGCGGGCGGATGCCCCCGAGACCAGCGGCCGGATACTCGCCGGTGTACTGCCAGTGGGACCCGGCCGGCCGCCATCCTCTGGTGAGAACTCCTCTCCCTTCCGGTCCGCTCCCACCGCGGCTGATGACCAGCCAACTGCACGAGGCTTCACCGCTGGATCCGATGAAGGCGCGGATCGCGATGACACGGACGGCGGTGGCCGCGGTGCAAGCGTCAGTAGCGGAAAGGGAACCGAAGCGGCACCCCAGCCCCCCTCCGACGGTTCCCAGCCTCCCGTGCGGACTCCGGCCGCGACAGGCGCCGTCCCACCGTCCCCCCCACCGACCGCGTCCCGCGTCCTCGTGCCGCTCGTACCCGGCCACGTCAGCACCGACGCCGAGCGTGCGGCCTTCCGCGAACTTGCCTCGCAGGTCTGGGAAGTTCACGGTGCCGCCGTCTCGCGGATCCTCACACGGATGCCGGCGCTGCGCGGACAGGAGACCGAAGCGGCGAGGGCCGACCTGGTCGCCCTCCTGGCCTACCTCACTGCCGAGGAAGGCCCGTTGCTCCCTCACGCACTCGACCGCGAGCTGCGCTTCGGTGATGGGCGTCTGCTCCCGTACGCGGCGTGTATCGCCTCGGCCCTGCGGCGGTTGCCGTCCTACCGGGGAGTGGTCCTTCGCGGCGGAGCCACGGCTCAAGCCGCTGGACCCGAGCCTGAGGCCGGGGCCCTGCTGCTTGTCCCCGGGCCGGTCAGCTCGCTGGCCCTGTCGTCGGCGCGTCCGAGCGGTGCGCCTGTGCGGTACGCGATCTGGTCGGTCACGGGACGCAAGGTACGGCAGTTGCTGGACCGCCCGGGCGGAGCGAAGCACGCGCCGGAGGAGGTCGTCTTCGCGCCAGGATCCGCGTTCCGGGTGCTCGGTTCGCGGACCGTGCAGGGTTCGCCGGTGCTCCTGCTGCGGGAGCTTTCCGGAGAAGCCGCCTTGCCCGCGTCCGCCACGGACGGTGTGGAGGAACTGAGCCAGTTGGACCGGGTGGCTCTTGGCCGGCTCGAGGCAGCGCTTGGCCAGCAGTTCCCCACCGAGCGGGGAGGGGACTGGCCGCAGCGGTGCGCCGGCCCGGTGGGACCGGACGGCTGACCGGCGGCTTGCGATCCCCCCGACTGTCCGCCGGAGATGCGCGCGGACAGCCAACGGCACACAAGAACGAAGGAGAACGGCCATGCCTGGACATATTTTGTCCTACGGCAGCACGTTACGAGCTCCCCGCGGCAGACGGACCACCGACCTGCCAGCCGCTTCGAATCCGCGCCCATCCGCCGGACTGTCGCACTGTCACTTGGGTCTGAGGCAACCACAGGAGAGCACACATGACTGCTGAGGAGACATCCGGCAGCACCGCCGACCAAGAGGCCGGGGTGCGTCGGGCTATCACGTTGCCGGCCACCTCCGGCGATCCGGCCGCCGCGTGGGCCGGTCTGCACCAGCGGTCCTCGGGGCAGGCCACCGCAGCCGTGGCAGCTGAGCCTTCGGTGACTGCCACGCACGCCGATCCGGCATCGGTCGCGCCGTTCCAGAGCGCGGTGCGGCCCTTGCGGCGCGGAATTCTTGCCGGGCGTCAGACTTCCGAGGCCCGGCAGCTGTCGCAGGCGGTCCCGGCCGCTGCCGCGCCGGACACCGAGGCCGCCGCGGCTGCGGAGACGCGCGGCGAGGCCGCCCTGGCCGAACCGGCGGCTGCCACGGCTGCACAATCGGAACCCGCCCGACGCGGAACGGACCCAGACACCCCTCCGGGCCGTCCCAACAAGCCGATGCTGGCAGCCGCTGCATTGGCCGGCGTTGTGCTGCTCGGCGTACCCATCCTGCTGATCGGCGGGGACGGAAAGGACCACAAGAGGCAGCAGAACGTTGCCAGCTCCACGGACGACACGCTGCTGGGAGACGCAGCGCAGGAACAGCCTCCCTCGGGCAAGTACGCACCGGCCGCCCCCGATGAAAAGCATGACTCGCCGGAGAAGTCAGCCCGCCCCTTCCACGACAACGGCTCACACGAGAAAGCGGCCAAGGCGCCGGAGCAGAACACCCGGGGCAACGAGGGCGCGCAGCAGGACAACAAGCGGCAAGCCTCGCCGGCATCCCAGACCAGCAAGCAGGCGAAACCGTCCGCCAAGGCCACCGCCTCCGGGTACTGGGACACCAAAGAGCGGAGCGTAACCAACGCACAGACCGGTCTGTGCCTGACCACCGTGAAGGACCGCCAGGTCGGCCAGGGATCGTGCGGTAGCGGCAGCGTCTGGACACGTTACGTGATGCCCAACGGTACGTTGCTGCTCAAGCTTAAGAACGCCGACCAGTGCCTCGACAACAACGGCGGCACAGTGTACGTATCCTCATGCAGCGTGCACGACTCGGGCCAGGTCTGGCGTACCCCCTCCGCGGGCTCCTGCAACATCGTCCTGCAAGCCAACGGCGGGACCGTGGTGACCGGGTGGAACGACAAAACGGTGTCCATGCGCGCCAGAGGCAATGTCGACGACGCGGACAAGCAGAAATGGGGACTCTCCCTCTGCTGAAACCGGCCGGGCCCCACAGCCTGTAGCGGCTGTGGCCGACGCGTAGACGGAGCGCGTCGGCCGCAGCCCGTCGGCACTGCCCAACGCTGGCCGGCCGGGGGAGTTCGATGCTCAAGAGAACGCGTTCGGTCATAGATGGCGCGCTGCGAGGGCCGGTCCTGGGCGACCGGGAGGGCGTGAGGCTCGTTCTGCATGCCAACTTCGCGGAATTACCACTCTCGTACGAAAGGGCAATGTCGGCCAGTGGGTCACCGTCCTGGGCGACCATCGGAATGGGACAGCACCCGCCGCGATGACTATGAGCGTGCCGCGGACGAGCGCTGTTAGCCTCGTCGCGTCCGCGCCAAGGAGGGCGGGACTGAGGGTGTCCACCGCGCCGTGTTCGCCCCCTTTTAGCCCTGACGTGGGCGGTGTCCAGGACGACGCGGGTGACATCGATCAGGCCGGCGTCGTCGAGCCGGTGCAGCACCGCTTCGTGCAGCCGTCCCCAGACACCGGCTCTCGGCCAGATCAGGAACCGACGGTGAGCCGTCGACTTCAATATCCCGAAGCACGGTGGTAGTTGGCGCCAGTCGCAGTCGCTGACCAGGACATTCGCTGACCAGGACGTAGATGATGGCCGCGAACAGCGTCTCATCAGGCGTGTCCCGCCCTCCGCCGCCCTGCGGCCGCACCTTCGACGGTGGGATCAGCGGCTTCGCGATCTCCCACAGCCCGTCAGGAACAATCCCACTCCACGTACCCCGCCCCATGACCGGACCAACGAGCGATCACACATAGGACACGGTCTTGGAAGGCTTGTCAGCGGACGCGGCCGGTGCGCGTACGTGGCGCGCCGGCCGCTGCTCGAGCGAGGCCCGCACGTTGAGGAGGAAAGGACTGACGCCGCCAGCATCATCCGTATCGCCGTGCGGCTCGACGGACAGGCCGTGGGCACCGCTCCTCATGGCGCGCACGGCGTGGCGGGCGTCTACACGGTGAGCACCGCGGAAACCCAGCGCTGTCAGGGCATCGGGGCAGTGCTCACGGCGGCCGCCTTGCAGGCGGGCCGCGAACGGGACTACGTGTGGGCAGGCTTCAGGCCAGCGATCTTGGTGCTCCGGTCTCTCGGCGCATGGGATTAACCGCCGCCGGATATGAGCTGTTCCGGCTCCCGGCGTCTTGACCAGTGCCCGGAAGGTCCCGTCAGACCGGGGAGCTGAGAATACGTCGGGCCACTGAACCATCCGTGACAAGGCCGGTCAGAAGTCCGGACCTGAGGATGGTGCAGATGGCTTCGGTCTTTCCCACATCCCCGGCAACGCCGATCACGTCCGGAACCCTGCGAAGGTCCTCGACTCCAATGGAGATCACGCGGTCGTTCAGCTCGGTGGGCAAGACGTTGCCGTGGGTGTCGAAGAGGTGGCCACACATCTCAGCGCAGACGCCAAGATCTCGGTATCTCTCGCGTTCCCGCTCCGTCAGGACGTCATAGACCGTGGAGAGACCGGGAGCCCACGCACCGATTTCGACAACGGCCTTGCTGACCTGCGGGAATTGCGCAAGTGTCGCAGCGATTCCGGGTTGTCTACCCAGTATCGCGGCTGTGAGTTCGTTGGGCACGAGAAGAGGTACATGAAGCGGGTACGCGGCCCCGCCACCGGCAGCCGCCGCACGGAGCACGGCGGAGACCGATTCGTCGCAGTCCCAGTGGTCAGGGTGAGAACCCGTCAGCTGGACCACCTGGCACGGGGCCAGCTTGGTGATGGCCTTGCCGAGGGCTTCCACTGAACGCCCCCACGCCAGCCCGAGGACATCCCCCTCGTCGATGAGATCAGAGATCAACCGTGCGGCTGCCGCCCCCAGCCAGCGAACCAACTCGTCGGGCGGCATCTTGCGCACATCCTGGCAATGGTCGATCACCGTCACATAAGAGAGCCCGAAACGCTCTTTGAGAGCCAGAGAAAGTTCGACGTCTATCTTGACCGGGACGGTAATGTCGATCTGCACGATACCCTGGGATACGGCATCCGCGAGTATGCGAGCCACCTTGAATCGGCTCATCAAGAACTCGTCAGCGATTTCACTCTTCGACCGGTTCTCAAGATAGAAGCGCCTGGCAATGGACGCAGCCACAAAGACATCGATGGCCGGCGACGATGGCGTGGCGCTTTGTGGGTCCATGTCGGTCCCCCCTGAAACTTCACAACCTTGCAGGTGGCATTACTCGATACCGCCGCATCGGTCTTGGCTCGTACTGGATAAATGGGATGAAACGGGCTGTCAGTGGCTGTCGTGGAGTCCCGGGCCGGGATCACCGGACGGGCTGGGGTACCGATGGTCTGCCCATTCCTCCGGGGCGGCATCGGTCGATCAACCTATGCAGGGGCGGCTCAGTTCAGTGTGTGTCTCGACGCATGGCTCGCGGGCCCGGCCACAGCCGCGGGGCGAAGGGTGCGCGGGGCGCGATCGGCTGGAGGGAAATTCGAGTGTCGGTGGTTATTCGTCCGTGCTCTGCTGGAGCATGGCGAGGGTGAGGACGTTGCCGCCGATGCCCCAGCCGCCGTCGGTGACTTCCTCGACGAGGACCATGGTGTTGGCGCGGGCGCGTTCGCCGTAGATGTCGACGTACAGCTCGGTGGCGCGGGTGACGATCTCCTCCTTCTGCTTGGCGTCGAGGGTGCCGGCGGGGACCTTGAAGTTGGCGAACGGCATGATCGTTGTCTTTCTGCTGAGCGGGGAACGGAGGGGACTGCCTGCGACAGATGCGAGCCGACGGGATGACCGCCGGGCCGCCGTGGCCTGTCGGCAGCGCGCCCTCCGGACCTCTGACGGGCATGGCGTGGGTCGGGGCGACTGCCCCCTGTCCCAGGCGCTGTCCTCCATGATCGGTGCTGCTCCCCCTCCAGCCAGGGGGTTGTCAACCCTGGGGTAGTCGTCCCCTGGTTCCGTCCTGCCTGTGCGAGTGACCATGGGCAACGTGAACCATTCTGAACTGGCCGCATTCCTGAAGTGCCGGCGCGACCGGATTCGCCCGGTCGACGTCGGGCTGCCCACCGGCCCCAGGCGCCGGGTGCCCGGCCTGCGGCGTGAGGAGGTTGCGCAGCTGGCCGGCCTGTCGGCGGACTACTACACCGAGCTCGAACGCGGGCGTGGCGCCCAGCCCTCCGTTCAGGTCGTGGCCGCTCTCGCCCGGGCGCTGCGCCTGAACGGCGATGAACGCGACCACCTGTTCCACCTCGCGGACCGTCCCGTCCCGTCGTCGACGCAGGGCTCGACAGCGCATGTGCAGCCGGCCCTGCTCGGTCTGCTGGATCGGCTCACGACCACCCCCGCCCAGGTCATCACCGACCTGCACGAAACCGTTGTCCAAAACGAGTTGGCCGCGGCACTCATCGGCCGGGCCTCGGTCGTACGGGGCCCGGCGGCGAGCTTCGTCTACCGCTGGTTCACCGACCCGGACAGCCGGTCGCTGTATCCCAAGGAAGACCATCCGCACCACTCGCGGGTGTTCGTGGCCGATCTCCATGCGGTCGCCGCCCGCCGCGCCCGCGACACCGACGTGACACAGATGGTCGCCGAGTTGCGACAGCGCAGCCAGGAGTTCGCCGCCCTGTGGGACACCCACGACGTCGCCCTGCGCCGAGCGGATCACAAACGGCTCGTCCACCCCACACTGGGCATCATCGAACTGGACTGCCACAGCCTCTTCAGCGAGGACGGACGCCAACGCCTGCTGTGGTTCACCGCCCCACCCGGCACAAAAGGCGCCGCCCAGCTCGAACTGCTCTCCGTCATCGGTACGCAGGACATGGCGGTCGGCGAGGACGTATTCCGGCCGTAACCGGCCTGAAAATATAAAGCAGCCATGTCCCCGGGGGAAACGTGCGTATTCCTGAAGAACCGATGCTGGAAATAGAGTCCCGACGGGAGAAGATAGACGAAATAGATGCTCGGATCATAGCCTTGATCAAGGCTCGCCAGAAAGCTTCGTGGGATGTTCAGCGGTTGCGGAGGCAGGCAGGCGGGCCACAGTCGGACAGCTCGCGGGAGTCGTCGATTATGGTGACATATGAGAACGCTCTGGGACAGCGAGGTGCCGGCATCGCCATGGAGATCCTCGCAGCATGTCGAATGCAGCCCTTGCCCAGAAGGTGAAAGGGGAATCCGGCAGGCATTTTCGGACCCTTCTTAACGCACGGCGCCTTGCGAAGAGGCGTGATGGCAACCACTCCGTCGTTCGCAAAGATCCCTTGGGGGAGTGGCGCCACCCGGGCGCTGGGGAGCGTGACCAGCCGCACTCTGCCTTTCAGCCACCGAGTGCGCGGGGCGGAGGCGCAAGGCCAGGGATGGCGACCCCCGGGTGGACGTAACCCTGGCTGTGAGCGCAGAACGCGCCGATTGTAGAGGAAAGGCCAGGGCGACCGAGGCGACGTGGATGCCCCGTACGTCATGGCCCGTAGCCCGCTGGTCCCCGGATCCGCTTGTCATCCATGATCCGGAAAGCCTTTGTTTAGACGTCGTTTCTGATGGTGTGATCGCTCGTTGAGCCGTGCATGACGGATCTGGTGGAGCGGTTGGTGCCGGACGAGTTGTGGACGCTGTTTCGG
>NZ_JBITDA010000037.1:0-59215 GCF_044453765.1 Streptomyces sp. NPDC051636
TCCAGACTCGAAAGAGGACTCAGCAGGGACGACGACCTCACTCACGCCTACCGCGACTGGCTTCAAGCCGCTTGACAGCAATAGGAGCATCAACGCTCCGCGGGCCCTGGGACAGAGGCCGGCACGGGCCGCCCCGGCGGAACCGGCCACGGCGGATTGTGTACGACTTGAGGGGGCCCCGGGTGTGCGCGGGGGGCGCCGTGGGGGTGCGTGTCGTACTGTCACACCGGTTGCGGCGGGCCCGGGGCACGTTCTCCCTCCTGCGTCGACACCACGTGTGCGGAAGCTGTGGACCACCTGGTGACGGCGCGCGGTCGCGATGTGCGAATGCCGGGAGTCGACTTTCACGGAACCTTTTCCCGGGGTGGCCAGAAGGCGCCTTGTTTCGTCAACTCCCGGCACCGCAAGGTTGTTTGAGCACCAGCGCATCAGGAGTCACAAGCACGCTGCTTGACCCGGCCGCTCCACCGTGTCCGGGCACTGACGGGGGAACTGATGCGGTGCGCTCGGCCGCCGCCGTCCATGCGCGGACCGTCTGCCGCACCGATCCGGAACATGTCCCTCCGCTAGCTGTCTCTTGGTGCCTTCGTCCGGTGCCCGAGACAGGGATAGGAGGGGGAAAGCCGATGAGCGCGCCGAGCGCCGCCAAGCCGACGTATCCCGGTGTCTACGTCGAAGAGCTTCCCAGCAGCACCCGCACCATCTCGACCCTGACCACATCGGTGACCGCGTTCGTGGGCCACACCCGACGTGGTCCGCTGAACGAACCGGTACGCGTCACCAGCTTCGCGGAGTTCGAGCGCCGCTTCGGCGGCCTGAGCGCGAAGAGCGCCGTGGGCTACGCGGTCCACCAGTTCTTCGGCAACGGCGGCTCCGTCGCCGTCGTCGTCCGCGTCACCAAGGCCGGCAGCGGCAAGGCCGCCGGCGTCACCCTGGAGTCCACCGAGGGCCACAGCGAGAGCCGGGTCCTCGAGGTGCGCGCCAAGGAGCCCGGCGTGTGGGGCAACGGGCTGCGCGTCGCCGTCGACCACGACACGCCCTGCCCCGACGAGACCTTCAACCTGCGCGTGTACGACGCCCGCGGCGCGGCCCGGGAGAGCTTCACCGGCCTGTCCATGGACTCCGACAACGGCCGCTACGCGCAGACCGTGATCAATGCGGGCTCCCGGCTGATCCGCGTCGAGGTGGTCGGCGAGGGCCGCCCCGACCCCTCCGGCACCGTCTCCAAGCCGTTCGGCCACGAACTGCCCGACCTGAACGTGGACCTGACCGTCAAGATCGGTGACGTGGAGCGCGAGTTCACGCTCTACGATCCCGACTGCGACGGCGGGTCGCCGTCCTCGGTCGCCGAGTTGGCGCTGCTCCTCGAACGCAAGCTGCGGGCCCTGCCCGACGCCCCCGGCAAGCACGCCTTCGCCGGCGCCGAGGTCACCGCCTTCGGCCGGCGCCTGCAGGTGGTCGCCGGCTCCACCGACCCCGGGGACGTCGTCCGCTTCGTCGGCGAGTGCGCCAATGACCTCGGTCTGGAGGCCTCCGTCAACCCGCCCGTGTTCCCGCTCGAGGGCGGCGAGGACGGCCAGGCGCCCGGACCGCGCGACCTCATCGGCTCCGAGGCCGACAAGACCGGCATCCAGGCGCTGCGCGGCGTGGCCGACGTCAACCTCCTGGTGCTGCCCGAGCCGGCCGCGTACGAGAAGACCGAGGACGCGATCACGGTCGTCTCGGCGGCCCAGCGGCTGTGCGAGGAACGGCGGATCTTCCTGCTCGTCGACGCGCCCGGCACCTGGGTCAGCGTGGACACCGCCCGCGCCGGACTCGCCGCCTTCGACGCCGTACGCGGCAACCACGCCGCCCTGTATTTCCCGCACCTGCAGCTCACCGACCCGCTCACCGGCCGGCTGCGCTCCTTCCCGCCGTCCGGCGCGGTCGCGGGCGTCATCGCCCGTACCGACTCCGAGCGCGGCGTGTGGAAGGCGCCGGCCGGCACCGAGGCGCGGCTCGCGGGCGTGCACTCCCTCACCGTCAACCTCACCGACCGCGAGACCGGGCTGCTCAACCCGCTCGGCGTGAACTGCCTGCGCACCTACCCGGTGACCGGCCCGGTGGTGTGGGGCGCGCGCACGCTGGAGGGCTCCGACGCGCTCGACAGCGAGTGGAAGTACGTGCCGGTGCGCCGGCTCGCCCTGCACGTCGAGGAGAGCCTGCAACGCGGCCTGCAGTGGGTGGTCTTCGAGCCCAACGACGAGAACCTGTGGCAGCAGATCCGGCTCGCCGCCTCCTCGTACCTGCACACCCTGTTCCGCCAGGGCGCCTTCAAGGGCGGCACCCCGCGCGAGGCCTACTTCGTCAAGTGCGACAGCGACACGACGACCGCCGAGGACATCGAGAACGGCATCGTGAACGTCCTGGTCGGCATCGCACCGGTCCGCCCGGCGGAGTTCGTGATCGTCAAAATCCAGCAGACGTCCGGGCAGTTCGCGCTCTAGGCGCGGGGAATCGTGGAGAACTGAAGGAATCCGATGGCAGAGTTCACGATCAACGCCCATCGCTTCGACCCCTACAAGAACTTCAAGTTCCTGGTCCTGTGGGACGGTCGGACGGTCGCGGGCATCAGCAAGATCAGTCCCCTGAAGCGGACCACGGAGGTCGTCAAGCACCGGCACGGCGGCGATCCGTCGTCACCGCGCAAGTCGCCCGGCCGCTCCGAGTTCGAGGGCATCACCCTGGAGCGGGGCGTCACCCACGACCCCGAGTTCGACCGCTGGGCCAACAAGGTCTGGCAGGTCGGCGCCGGGCTCGGCTCGGAGGTGTCCCTCGCCGACTTCCGCAAGGACATAGTCATCCAGGTCCTCAACGAGGCCGGCCAGGTCGCCGTCTCGCACAAGCTCTACCGGACCTGGCCCAGCGAGTACCAGGTGCTCGGCGAACTGGACGCCAACGCCAACGCGGTGGCCATCCAGTCGCTGAAGCTCGAGTGCGAGGGCTGGGAGCGGGACTACGAGGTGCCGGAGCCCGAGGAGCCGTCCTTCCTCAACCCGGCCTGATCCGGGGGAAGCACGGGGGGAGACGATGGTGATGACCGGGGCGGCCGACTGCCTGGCCGCCTGGGAGGCCGGGGCCGGCCGCGCGCCGGCCGGGCGCGCTCTGCTGCTGCACCACGCGGCGCGCCCGGACCTGGCAGGCGACACGCAGGCCCTGCTCGCGCTGCCCGTCGGTGAGCGCGAGGCGGATCTGTTCAGCCTGCGCCGGGCGCTGTTCGGCGACCGGATGCAGGTGCGGCTGGCGTGCCGGGCGTGCGGCGAGGACATGGAGTTCGAGCTGGACGCCGGGGAGTTCGCGCGGTCACTGGCCGACAGCGGCCGCGACCCGCTCGTGCGCGTCGCGGAGAACGGCTGGGAGGTCGAGTTCCGGGTGCCGGCCGTCGCCGACCTGACGGCGGCGGCCCGGGACGCCGACCCCCGCCGGGCGCTGCTCGCGCGGTGTGTCGTGTCGGCCGTACGGAACGGGGAGCCCGTCCCGGCGTACGACCTGCCCGCCGAGGTGCAGCGCCGGATCGCCGAGGCGGCCGAGGCCGCGGACCCGGCCGCCGACGTGGCACTCAACGTCGCCTGCCCCGACTGCGGCGAGGCCACCCGGGCCGAGCTGGACATCGCCTCCTACCTGTGGACCGAACTGGACGCCTGGGCCCGGGACCTGCTTCTCGACGTCCACCTGCTCGCCACCGCCTACGGCTGGACCGAGCCGGAGATCCTGGCGCTCAGCCCGCTGCGGCGCCGCTACTACCTGGAGCTGTGTGCGGATGTCTGACCCCACCGCGGGCCGGCCGGACCGGCCGTCGCCCGACTTCCTCGACCGGCTGCTCGCCCGGCACACCCCGGCCGCCGCGCCGCGCCCCGACGTGGTGCGGTTACGGCCGAGGCTGCCCGGACCGTTCGAGCGGATCGAGGCGGTACGGGGCCGGGACGCCGACCGGGCCGGCACGGAAGCGTTGTGGCCGGTCACCGCGCCGCTCGCCGAGCGGCGCGAGGACGCGCCACGCCCGGCGGCCCGCGAGGTGCTCCGCACGGAACGGGAGCGGACGGTCGTACGGACCGAGCAGGCACCGGCGCCGGACGCCCCCGCACCTCGCCCGGCCGCACCGCCCACGGCCGAGGCACCGCTGCTGCGGCCCGTCACGTCGCTCACGCCCGGCCCGCGACCGGCGCCCGACGCCGGCCGGCGCACGACGGGACGCGGCGGTACGGAAGCAGCACTCACCCAGAGCGCGGTGTCCGTACCGACCCCCCCGGGTACGGACACCGCTCCCCGCGCCACCGGGCCCACCGCCCCTCGGCCGAGCGCCGCCGACACGGCCGCCGCGCGCGACGCCGTGCGCCAGGCAGCGGCCCGGCGCACCGGACGCGGCACCGAGCAGGTGGTGCAGGTGCAGATCGGGCGCCTGGAGGTCACGGCCGCCGAGCCGCCCCGCGGCGGCGGACGGCCGCGGCCCCGCGACACGGGACGCCCGCGGGCCACGGTGAGCCTCGCCGACTACCTGGCCGGGGGACGCGAATGACCGGCACGACCGGCCGCGCACAGCGGCCGAGCAGGACTACAGGGACCGAGGAACCGACGCCATGAGCAACGCACTTGCCATCGCCCACGTCACCCAGGCCCTCGCCCTGCTCATCGAGACGAACCTGCCGCCCGACATCGACATGGCCGTCAAGGTCGAGGCGCGCAAGCCGCCGGCCGATGCGCCGGCCGAACCGACCATCAACGTGTTCCTGTACCAGGTCACACCCAATACCTCGCAGCGGAACAACGATCTGCCGACGCGCGCCGCCGACGGCACGCTCGTCCGGCGGCCCGCTGCCGCGCTCGACCTGCACTACCTCATCAGCGCGTACGGCGAGGAGACCGAACTCGTCGGCCAGCGGCTCATCGGCTCGGTCGTACGAACCCTGCACGAGATCCCCGTGCTGCCGAAGGACGTCATCGAACTCGCCGGTGAACGGCCGTACTTGAGCGGCAGCGACCTCGCCGATGCGGCGCAGCGGGTGCGGTTCACGCCGACGGTGATGGACGTCGACGAGACGTCCAAACTCTGGGGGATGCTCCACCAGACGCCGTACTCGCTGTCCGTCGTCTACCAGGCCGCCCTGGTCTTCATCGACGGTCGCGGGACGCCCACGCCGGGCAAGCCGGTGGAGCGGCCGAACGTACGGGTGCTGCCGTTCGGGGCGCCGGGGGCGCCGGTACCGCCGGGTCCCGCCGGGCAGGCGCCCGCGAGCGAGCCCGGCGGTGGCAGGGAACCTGCTCGGGCCGCCGGCAAGGCGCCCGCCAAGGCACCCGTCGAGGCACCGGCCAAGGCGCCGGCCGAAGCGGCGGTCAAGGCCCCGGCCAGGGCGGCCGCCGCGAAGAGCGCGGGAGCCGCCGCCGAGTCACCCGCCCGCGGCCGCAGGGCGGCGAAGACGGCGCGGACCGCCCAGTCCGGGGAGAGCGCGGACGGCGGCAGGAACACCGAGAACTGAGACCACATGGGAACGACGGGGGCAGGTGAGGACATGGGGACGGACGGGGCAACACCGGTGCGGGACGCGACCGGCACGGGCGAGCACGCCCCTGCCCTCGGCGCGGAAATACGGCGCGTCATGACCCGGATCGACACCCACGCGGCGAACGCCGGCCGACGGGACCGCACAGACGTCGACGTCGACGCCGACCCGGAGGCCACCGGCGACCTCTCCGCCACCGGCGTCGTCCCCCTCGACGCGCTCGTCGCCTGCTTCGGGCTAACCGCCTTCGAGCGGGACGTCGCCCTGCTCGCCGCCGCTCCCGAGCTGGACCCCACGAGCGGCGCCCGGTGCGCCGCCGCGAGCGGGGACCCCGAGCGGACGTACCCCACGTTCTCGCTGGCGCTGGCCGCGCTCGACGCACCGCACTGGAGCGCGCTCACGCCCGTGTCGCCGCTGCGCCGCTGGCGGATCGTCGAACTCGACGACGAGACACGGCTCACGACGTCCCGGCTCCGGCTCGACGAACGCCTCCTGCACTTCCTGCTCGGCTCGCCCTACCTGGACACCCGGCTGCACGGCCGGCTGCGCCCCACCCCGGTCCCGGACCGGCTGCCACCGTCGTACGACCAGGCCGTCAGCGGGGTGGTGGCGGGCTGGTCGGACGGCGCGCGCCCGGACGCGCCGCTGCTCGTCGAACTGGTCGGCGGCGATCCGCGCAGCCGCGCCGACATCGCCGCCGCCGCGGCGGCCCGCACCGGGCTCGGCCTGTACGCGATGGGCGCCGAGGACATCCCCGCCGACCCGGCCGAACGCGACCGGTTCGCCCGGCTGTGGCAGCGCGAGGCGATCCTGCTGCCCGCCGCGCTGCTCGTCGAGGCCGGTGAGCTGGACCGCGAGCAGCAGGCGGCGACGGAGGCCTTCCTCGCCGGCGCCGCCGTACCCGTCGTCGTGTCGAGTGCCGGCCCGCGCCGCACCGACCGGCCGCACGGCACACGCGTGTCCGTGCCCCGGCTGGACGACGAGGAGCAACTCGGCCTGTGGGCGGACGCGTTCCGTGACGTCGCAGGACTCGGCGAGGGCGAACTGAGGTCGCTGGTCGCGCAGTTCCAGCTTCCGCCGCACGTCGTGCGCTCCGCCGCGGCGACCGTACGGCGTGAACTGCCCGGTGAGAGTGAGCTGGACGCCGTACGGCTCGCCTGGCGGGCCGGGCTCGACGAGGCCCGCATCGGCATGGACGAACTCGGCAGGCGCATCGAACCGCAGGCCGGCTGGGACGACCTCGTCCTGCACGAGAGGCAGACGAACGTGCTGCGGGAGATCGTCGCGCACGTACGGCAGCGGGCCGTCGTCCACCAGGAGTGGGGCTTCGCCGCGACCCTGCGCCGCGGCCTCGGCGTCACCGCCCTGTTCGCGGGCGGCTCCGGCACCGGCAAGACGCTGGCCGCCGAGGTCATGGCGAAGGAACTCGGGCTGGACCTGTTCGTCATCGACCTCTCGCAGGTGGTCAGCAAGTACATCGGCGAGACCGAGAAGAACCTCCGCCGCGTCTTCGACGCCGCCGAGGCGGGCGGCGCGCTGCTGCTGTTCGACGAGGCCGACGCCCTGTTCGGCAAGCGCAGTGAGGTCAAGGACAGCCACGACCGGTACGCCAACCTGGAGGTCAGCTACCTCCTCATGCGGATGGAGGCCTACCGGGGACTCGCCATCCTCACCACCAACATGAAGAAGGCCCTGGACAACGCGTTCCTGCGGCGCATCCGCTTCGTCGTCGACTTCCCGTTCCCGGCCGAGCACGAGCGCGCCGAGATCTGGCGTCGCGTGCTGCCGCCGCAGGCCCCGGTCAAGGATCTCGACCCGGCGCTGCTCGCCCGGCTCACCGTGGCGGGCGGCTCGATCCGCAACATCGCCCTGTCCGGGGCGTTCCTGGCCGCCGAGGAGGGCGAGGCGCTGCAGATGCGCCACATGCTCGCGGCTGCCCGCACCGAATACCTCAAGCTGGAGCGCTCCTTGACGCCGACGGAGGTCCGCGGATGGGTGTGACACTGAAGGAAGTCCGCATTGAGATAGGCGAGTTGGCCCTGAGCGGGTTCCGCGCCGACCCCGACCGGGTGTCGGCGGCCTTCGAAAGCGAGCTCACCCGGCTGGTGACCGAACACGGCATGCCCGTGGAGGGCCCCTGGACGGCCGACGTGCTGTCCGGGCTGCCGCCGCTGCCCGCCGGGCTGTCCGCCCGCCGGCTCGGCCAGGAACTGGCGCGCGCGGTGCACGCGGGCCTCAGCGGCAAGGGGGAGGTGACCCGGTGAACACACGTCAACAGCAGGACAGTTCGGAGCATTCCGCCGAACAGCGCCGCCGCAAGCGCAAGGAGCGCGCCGCCAAGTCCCGCGCTCCCGAGCCGAAGAACATCGTCAGCGGCGCCGGACAGCCCCTCGACCCCGGCGTGCGCAGGGAGTTGGAGGAACGCCTCGGTCACGACCTGAGCCGCGTGCGGCTGCACACCGACCGGGACGCCGGGCATCTGACCGACATGCTCGGCGCCGACGCGGTCGCCGTCGGCCAGGACATCTTCTTCGGCGAGGGCGCGTACGTGCCGGGCACGGACGAGGGCCGCCGCCTCCTCGCCCACGAACTCCTGCACACCGTCCAGAACCCGCACGGCCTCGGCACCCTGCGCGCGGGCCGCGAACTGGGCGCGGTCAGCCTGCCGCAGCAGTCGATCGAGCGGGAGGCGGAGACGGCGGCACAGGACGTCGCACGGGAACAGCAGCCCGACGCCGGCACGGCGGACGTGGAAGGTGACCAGGCCACACCCGGCTGGCTGCGGTACGCCACCGTCGACGCCGACCGCCGCCGCATGGAGCAACTGGACCCCGCGACGCTGGTCGACCGCCTGGCCAACGGCCTCCTGCGCTCGCTGCGCGGCGACCCGGAGGACCGCTCGGGCCGCGTCAGGCTCCAACTGGCCCGGATGGCCCCGCAGGTGCAGGACAGCGTCCTGGACCGACTGGAAGTACGACTCCCGGCGCCGGCTCTGGACCACCTGCTGGAACTGGTGGAGGAGACGCAGGTAGCGGGCCCGCTGCCGCTGGACGCCGCCGCGGCTCCGCACGCGGTGCCGGGTGCGGGGGAGGAGATCGCGGAAGAACGCGAGGCAGCCGCGGACCGGGCCGGGGAGACCCCGGCGGGACACGACGGGCGAGAGGGCGCCGAGGCAGGCAAGGGCGACAAGGGATCGAACGAGGGTCCGCAGGGCGAGAAGCCCGACCGCGAGGAGCCCGCGTCCGGCGACCGCGGGGACGCCCCGGGCGGTACCGGAACCGGGCCTGGGTCGGCTTCCCGCGAGCAGCGGGGCAGGGACCAGCAGGACCAGTCACAGTCGCAGCAGGAGCGCACGCAGGAGCAGCGGGCCGAGAAGGACGACTCCGGCCGGGAGGCTCAGCAGGACGCCGCCGACGAGCGCAAGGGCGAGCAGGAGGGTCGGCAGGCCCAGCAGAACCAGGACGCGCAGGACGAGCGGGACGCCCAGGAAGAGGCGGGCGGCCCGCAGGACGAGGCCGCGCAGGAGGCCGACAAGCAGGGTGGCGAACAGGAGCAGCGTCCGTCGGAGGGCACGGGAGGGGAGGTGTCCGGCCGTCGGGCGGCCCAGGCACCGACGGCCGTGGACCGCAGCGGCGCCGAGCCGGGCGAGAGGTCCCGTACCGGCGTCGGCCCGGCCGCGTCGCGAGCCGTCGGCGATCCGGAGAACGAACAGGACGCCGACGACGAGCCGTTGGGCCTGGAGCCCGAATCCGCGGAGGAAGACGTCGAGCAGGAACCCGGCGCCGACGGGGAAGGCGCCGGCGCATCCGACGCCGACACCGCCCCGTCCGGTGAGGACGCGGCAGACGATCCGCGGTTGTTCGAGCGGCGCAGGCGGGGAGCGCTCCGCGCCCCGGCGCTGTCCTTTTCCGGCGGTCCGACGGCCCCGGACGAGGCGCAGGACACGGCGGAAGCCGAGGCCGGATCGGACGTCCCCGAGCGCACCGACGAGGACGACTCCGAGGACCGCACCGTCCAGGAGATGTGGGACGTCATGGCGACGGACCCGGACTCCGCCGGTGACGGCGACGGTGACGGCGCGGCCTCGGGCGCGTCGGTTTCTGGGCCGCTGGGTACATCCGCGTCGGTCGCCGGGAAGGACGCGGAGAAGCAGCGGGCGGAGGAGCGCCAGGAGGACGCCGAGGCGGCGCGCCGCGAGGAGGAGGCGCGCACCGCCGACGGTGCCGGGCGGGATACCGTTCCCGGTCCCGGCGATGCGGCCGGGCCCGAGCAGTTGGCCAAGGCGGACGAGGACGCCCGCCGGCAGTCGGTCGGTTCGGCGTCGGGCGCCAAGGGCGCGGCGGACAGCGGAGGAGCGGACCGGGCAGGGGAGTCGGGCACGTCCGGCCGTGGCCGGACGGAGGCCGGAGCCGGCAAGGAATCCGACCAGCAGCCGGGCAGGAGCACGGACCAGTCTCAGCGGGGCCCGGATCAGTCCCAGCGCGGCCCGGGCCGGGACGGAAACGCGACGGGCCGGGACGGAAGCGGCACGGACCGGGGCAGGGACGGCGCGGAGCAGGACCAGGAGCAGGGCGGTGCCGACACCGCACCGACGACGCCCGGCAGCGGCGGCCGGGACATGACCGAGGGCGCGGGCCCCGCCACGAGCCCCGGCCCCGCGACCGGTCCTGACAAGGTCTCCACCCCGGGACCCGCCGCCGCCCCGAAACTGGCCTCGGGGAACGGCCCTTCGCCCATGTCCGCGGGCCCCGAGCCGAAGACCAACACCCCCAGGCCCACGGAGGCCGCGGGGTCCGGCGGGTCCAAGGGCGCGAAGCCCCGGCCCACGCCCAAGGCACGTCAGGCGGCACGGCAGGCCACGCGGAACACCCGCCGCGGCGGGGGAGGAGGCGGCCGTACGGCGTCCGCACCCGCCCCCGTGCGGTCCGGAGGCCGCGGCGGCCGCCCCGCACCGGCCGCCGGCTCCAAGCCCAAGAAGGAGGCCCCGGCCCCGGACGTCTCCAACGCCACGCCCGAGTCCGGCCTGGCCACGGCCGGATCGCTCAAGCCCCACCAGGCCCTGGACACCCTGAAGGGTGTCGACGGCGCGGTCGGCCGCTCCGTCGACAAGGAACGCTCGGCCCTGCGCAAGGCCCCGCCGAGGACGCAGCGGCCGTCCGGCTCACCCCGCACCGTCCCCGGCGGTCCGAAGGCGGCGGCCCCCGGCACCTACACCGACGCCAAGGTCGCCCGCACCCAGGCGGCCCCGGGCAAGACCCCCGAGATCACCGGCGAGCAGAAGCCGGAAGGCGACGTGCCCGGTGCGAACGTGCCCGAGCCGAGCTGGTGGGACATCGCCGTCACGATCGGCGCCCAGCTGTTCGGCAAGCTGCTCAAGGAGATCCTTCCGCTCGACGACCTGATCGACTCGATCCTGGGACTCCCGACCAAGGACGAAGGGCTGAAGAACGCCCGCGTCGGCGACGCCCCGAGGCTGCCGCTGGAGAACGACTCGGATCCGCAACGCACCGACGAGCAGGGCCAGAAGCTCGACGAGCGCAAGAACGAGCTCCACCGCTCCGGACGCGAGGACGCCGCCCGTCCGATGGGCGAGGACCAGATCTACCCGGACGTGCCCAAGGAGACCCTGACCGGCAAGGTGCCCGGCGGGAAGAAGTCCGCGGGCGCCGGCGGCACCAAGTCGGTGTCCGGCGGCGGGGTGCCGATCGAGTCCGCGTCCGCCGTGGCCGAGCACGACCGCGGCCCGCAGATCCGGGCGGGCTTCGCGCAGGGCCGGCAGAAGATGACCCAGGAGCGCCAGGCCAAGGACAAGAAGGCCGCGCAGGACCGCGACAAGCACGACCAGGACCTCCAGCGCGAGGTGTCCGCCAGCGGCAGGAAGCAGGCCGACGCCCGTGACAAGGGCCGCTCCGACATCGCCGACTCCCGCGACAAGTGGCGCAAGGAGCAGGACGACAAGGTCGCGGAGATCGACGGAAAGAAGGGCAAGAAGTACGACCAGGTCCGCAAGGACATCAAGGACAAGGACGAAAAGACCGAGAAGGACGTCGACAAGCGGACCGAGGACGACAACAAGAAGATCGAGGACGAGGAGACCAACGCCGAGCGCGAGGCGGAGCGGAAGCAGGAGGAGGGCAGGAACGACGCCGACAACTGGCTCGAAGAGGCCATCGAGAAGCTGAAGCAGTTCTTCGAGGAACTGAAGAACGCCATCAAGAGCGTCTTCGAGAAGGCCCGCCAGGCGGTCACCGACCTCATCGACAAGTTCAAGCAGCAGGTCTTCAAGCTCATCGACGACGCCCGCAACTGGGTCATCGATCAGATCAACAAGTTCGCGGACGCGCTGATCGCCCTCGGCGACGAACTCCTCGCCGACTACCCGGCGATGCGCGACAAGTGGCGCGACACCATCGACGGCGCGCGGGACTGGGCGGTCCAGAAGGTGAACGAGGCCGCGGACGCACTGAAGGAGGTCGCGGGCAAGCTCCTCGACGGCCTGTGCGGCGCACTCCTGGCCGGCCTGGACGCCCTGGAGGGCGGCCTGCTGGCAGCGGTCGACATCGCCGAAACGGTCACCGTCGGCGCGCTGGAGTTCGGCGCCGCCGCCGTCGCCGCGCTCGGTGAGTGGGCGGCCATCTTCAACGACATCGTCTCCGACCCGGGCGACTGGATCAGCAAGGCCGGGGCTGCCGCCGAGACCGGCGCCAAGGAGCACCTGTTCGACGAGATCAAAACCGCGGTCAAGGCCTGGTTCAACCAGAAGGTCCAGGAGATCATCGGCATCCCGCCCGAGGACTTCCAGGAACTGCTGGACGGCGGCGTCTCCGCGGAGGAGATGGGCCAGATGGCCTGGGACGCGGCGCTGCCACAACTCCCCGTCATCATCGGCGTGATGGTCGTCGAGAAGGTCGTCGCCAAGCTGATCCCCGGCGCCGGCTGGGTCATGGCCGTCATCGACGCCCTCCAGACCGCCTGGGGCGCGCTCAGTGAAATCCTGGCCGCCTTCGGCCTGTTCATGGACTTCCTGAAGTCGGTCAAGAGCGGCAACGGCGCCCTGCCGTTCGCGAAGGCGGTCGCCGCCGGCGTCGTCGCCCTGCTGGAGCTCGTCTACCAGTTCCTCATCGAGGGCGTCAGCCGCTTCATGGGCAAGGTCGCCGACCGGATCGGTGACCTGCTGAAGAAGATCCGCGGAAAGAAGAACAAGCCGGGCGGTGCGGACGCACCGGACCAGCCGGGCGCCCCCGGCAAGCCGAAGGCGGACAAGCCCAAGGACGACGAACCGAGGGACGACAGGCCGAAGGACGACGAGCGCGGCGACGGCCGGGACGACCGCCCGGCCCCCCGCAAGCCGTCCCCGGACAAGGCGTCCCGCCCCGCGTCCAAGCCCCGCCCGGGCAAGCGCCCTTCCCCGGAGAAGAAGCCGCGCCCCGGCCACACCACCAGGCCGAGGAAGCGCCGTGACGACGATGAACGACGTGAAGAAGGCCGCGACGTCAACGCCGCGCGGCGTCGGGCGCGGGACGCGGAACGCAGGACGCGCGACGAGGACCGGGACGGCCGAACCGGCGGCCCCGCCCGCCGCGGCCCGGCCCGTGACACGCTCCGCAAGGACGGGCGCCGCCCCGGCACGGACGACCGGGACCGCGATCCCAAGGACACGCGGCCCGGGGACCGGCGTACGGACGACAGCCACGGCCCCGACGCCGAGCGCCGCACGGACAACGACCGCAAGGACGACCGACGCCACGACAAGGACCGGGACCACGACAAGGGCCGGGACCGGGACCCCGACAAGGACCGCCGCCCCGGCCGGATCCGGCGTGCCCGCCAGACAGTGAAGGCGGCTGCCCGCCGAGCCCGTCGTGCGGCCCGCAAGCTCTACGGCAAGGCCCGCCGCCGCCTCGGCCGCCGCTTGAACGACCGCCTGCGGCGTCTGCGTGACCTGTGGCGCCGCCGCAGGGACCGCACGCGCGACGACCACTCCCGCCGCCGCCCGGGCCGGGACCGCCGCCGTGACCGGCGTGACGACAACACGGAGCCGGTGGACCTGCCGAAGGTGCGGTTCGCCGACGCCGACGACGGTGAGCGGCACACGCTGATGTTCCACGGCAGGGGCCCACGGGCGCCCATGTACATCCACAGCACGCCGCAGGAGGTCCCGCCGTTCATGGCGGACTGGCGCAAAGACCTGGGGAGGCCGGAGGCCGAGAAGGACAGGGCGAAGCAGCAGGGGTACGTGGACGCGGCCGAGAACGAGTACCAGGAAGCGTTGAAGATCCAGGCCCGGATCCCGGTGGAGACGGACAAGGAGAAGAAGAAGCGGGAGGCCGAGAAGAACAAGAGGGAGCTGGCGCGGCAGATGAAAAAATTCGCCAACGAGGCCCGCAATCGGCTCTACTTCGACATTCCCGAAGAGCGACTCCAGACCTTCGCCCACCTCTCGCTCGGTCCCCAGCAGCGGCGACCGGACGAGGACCATGAATCCAAGTTCATCGGCACCCCGTCGAAGACGGTCTTCGGAGGCGGCGGTGAGGACGCCAACCGAGCCCCCTTGGGACAGCCACCCGGCTGGACCGATGTCGTGAACCGCGGCCTGAGCGAAGGATCCCGCTGGGTCCGTATGCACCTGCTGCCGGAGCGGATCGGCGGCAGGGCCACGGGGAACAACCTGGTGCCGGCACGTGGCCAGGAGACGAACCTGAACGCCCTGCGAGGAATCGAGGATGAGGCGTACAACGCGATCGGGGACACGGAGACCCTTATCTGGTACCACTCCGGCGCGAAATTCAACCATCCCGACTGGCCTCATCTGCCGAGCTACATCTATGCGAAGTACGGCGGCTACGAAAAGGTCGGCGGAACCGGCAAGCGCTGGGAGGACTGGCGGGAGAAGGGCCTGACGACACCCTGGGACCAGAGCCCCGATCCGATCGCCGCGAACGAGAAGACGCGCCTGTCCATCAACGCCGTCGGCGCCCCCACCGTCCAGGTCAGGCTGCTCGGCGGCAATCACCCGCGCCTCGCGGATCACTTCGTCAAGGCTCGCAACAAGCTGCTCGCCTCGGGCCGCAGGCTGACGAAGGCAGGCGGAGGGCCCCAGCTGAGGCGGGTGGTGAAGGACTACGCCCGGGGAACCAATATCTCCCTGGAAGGCCTGGATGTCATGGTGGCCAAGTACGAACAGTTGATTGACGAGAACGAAGTGAGCTGGACTGTGTCATGACGGCGAACAACGAAGAAGAATTCCGGTACCCGTTCGAAGAGCGCTGTGCCAAGGTTCTCCAGGAGATCAGGGAGACCACCGAATTCGAGGTGCATCTGGCGCAACTGGATGAGATCGTCTGGGCCCTCGACGTTGCCGAGACGGTCTTCGAGGAACTCGCGGAGGAAGAAGACCTGCCGCTGAGCCGCCGGGTCCAGGAGTACTTCTTCCGCTACGGCGCGGTCGAGGCGGCCTGGCGGTCCCGGCGTCCCGACACGGCACTCGTCGGCGAGTTCAAGCTCCACCACATCATGAGCGCGGTCGCCGGCAAGCGCATGACGAAATTCTGGAGGGGCGAGGACGACGCGGAGCGCGCCCTGTACAACGACCTCCGGATCGTCGACGACACCCCCCAGACCGGCTCCGGCCGCATGGCCCTGCTGCGTGCAACCCCCGGAGCCACCGACCCCCAGGTGTGGTTCTTCGACATGCGTCAGGGCGCCGTGCGCATGGAGCTGGACTACCCGGCCTACCTGGAGACCCTGCTCGTCACCAAGGGCGTCATCGGCTGGCAGTACCTGTACTGCGCGCCCGAGGACTGCGGCATGGGGTTCATCCCGCTGGTGGACGGACTGAAGGAAATGCTCGACGTCTTCCCCCGCCTCTTCCCCGACCACGACTACACCGACCTGCGCGCCCGGCTGGAGGCACGCCTGTGACCCGCTACCCCGACATCCCCAAACCCATCCGCTCCGGCATAGTCGTCGTCGCCCCCGACACCGGCGCCCCGCAGCGCGTCATCGTGCTGCAGTTCAACCCGGACACCCTGGAGCGGAGCGTGTCCCCGCAGTCGGCCGGCGACAGTGGAGACGCGGGAGGCGGTGGGGCCGGCAGCGGTGATCGCAACGAGGCCCTCCGCCTCAAGGGGCCCGCCCAGGAGACCTGGAAGTTCACCGCCGAGATCGACGCGACCGACCAGTTGGAGGTCGCCGCCCCCGACGGGATCCACCCGCAGCTCGCCACCCTCGAGATGCTCGTGCAGCCCACCACCGCCCAACTGCGCGAGTCCATGCGGCTGTCCAAGCAGGGCGCCATCGAGATCAGCCCGATCGAGATGCCGCTCACCCTGTTTACCTGGGGCAGCAAGCGCGTCATGCCGGTGCGGCTGACCGAGCTGTCCGTCAACGAGTCCGCCTTCGACGTCAACCTCAACCCGATCCGCGCGTCCCTCAGCATCGGCATGAAGATCCTCACCGTCAGCGACCTGCCCGCCGGGCACCGCGGCGCCGACCTGTACATGGCGCACCTCGCGCAGAAGGAGCGGCTCGCCGCCGCCGCACGGCACGGCGGCACCGGCTCCCTCGGCCTCGGAGGCATCGGCGGGTTCGGCGGCACCGCGGCGGCACCCGGCACATCGTTCAGGAGGGCCTGAGCCGACCATGGCCGACATCGAACCCTACGAGAGCGCCCTGGACTCCGTCCCCGGCGCCCACCCCTACCCGCGCACCAGCCGCTACCACGACGCCGAGATCGGCCTCCACCGGCTGCCCGACGGGACCGAAGTGCGTTACGCCAAAAGGCGGTTGCTGCCCCCGGTGGGCGAGCAGGAGACGCAGGACCACACCGTCGGCGCCGGTGAGCGGCCCGATCTGCTCGCCCAGCACTATTTCGGCGACCCCGGCCAGTGGTGGCAGATCGCCGACGCCAACCCCGTGCTCGATCCACGCGAGTTGACCGAGGAAGCCGGGCGTGTCATCGCCGTCCCCGCCGCCGGCGGGTTCCCGCGGGGGGACCGGCGTGTTTGATCTGCCCGTGGGGCAGGGCCCCGTCCACATCACCCTCCTCATGGGGCCCAAGCTCGCCCGCCCCGTGCCCGCCGAGGTCACCGAGGCCCTGCTCTCCGCCCAGATCACCGCCACGGCGGGGGAGCGGAGCGGCTTCCAGCTCGCCTTCGACCTCACCAAGAACGGGCTGATCAGCAGGCGGCTGCTGCCCGAGGGGTTCTTCGATCCCAAGACGCGCCTCATCGTCACCGTCAGCGTCAAAGGCACCCCCGACGTGCTCTTCGACGGCCTGGTCGTACGGCAGGAGGTCGGCGCCAGCAACCAGCCCGGCCACTCCACGCTCACCGTCACCGGCGAGGACCTCACCCTCCTGATGGACCTGGAGGAGCGCACCGCCCGCTACCCCAACCTGCCGCCCTCCGAGCGCGTCCTCACGATCCTGCGCCGCTACTCCGACTACGGCATCCGGCCCGACGTCTACCGGGAGAAGGTCGCCCAGCCGCCGCACCAGGACCTCCGCGTGCACTACCAGACCGGCACCGACCTGCAGTACGTCACCGAGCTCGCCCGGACCAACGGCTACACCTTCTACCTCGAGCCGGGGCCCAATCCCGGTCAGTCCTCCGCCCGTTGGGGACCGGAAGTCCGGCTCGGCGTCCGCCAGCACGCCCTCAACGTCAACATGGACGCGGGCTCCACCGTCGACCAGCTGACGTTCGCCTACGACGGCACCGCCCGCGAGGAACCGCAGGCCCGCTGGCAGGACCCCGGCACCCGGCAGGCCACCCTGCTGCCGCAGCCGCCGATCAGCCCGCTGCGCCCGCCGCTGGGCAGACGGCCCACCCCGGCGCTCAAGCGCCGCACGCTGTCCGGCACCGCCAAGCAGCAGCGCGAGCAGGCCGAGGCGGAACTGCTGGCCCGCGCGGCCGTGTCCGCCGACGTCGTCTCCGGCTCCGGCTCCCTCGACGTCAACCGGCACGGCTACATCCTCCAGCCGCGTCAGCTCGTCGGCGTCCGCGGCGCCGGACGCGCCTACGACGGCGACTACTACGTCAAGTCCGTGACGCACAACCTGCGGCCGGGCTCGTTCCAGCAGAACTTCACCCTCTCCCGCGAGGGTCTCGAAGCCCGCAGCGACTACGTCCGCCCTTAGGGCCGAGTCACCAACCACCAGGAGCAGTTCAGCATGGCGGCACCCAGCAATCGCTACCTCGGCAAGTTCCGCGGCCGGGTCGTCAGCAACGACGACCCGCTGCGGATCGGCCGCATCACCGTCGAGGTCCCGGACGTCCTCGGCGACGAGCCGTCCACCTGGGCGCTGCCCTGCCTGCCGTTCACCGGGCCGCAGACCGGGCAGTTCGTGGTGCCGCCGCCCGGCGCGGGCGTGTGGGTGGAGTTCGAGCAGGGGGACCCCAGCTTCCCGGTGTGGACCGGCTGCTGGTACGGCTCCGCCGAGGAACTGCCGCCGGACGCGCAGCGCGAACTGAGGGCGGGCTCGCCCGACAAGCCCGTCGTCGTGCAGACCGTGCGGGAACACAAAATCGTGCTGAACGACACCGCCGGCGCCGAGCAGGGAATCCTGCTCCAGGCCCAGGGCGGCGCCTACATCCGCATCACCAAGGAAGCCGTGGTCATCGCCACCGGCGCGGGCGCCGAGATCGTCCTGCGCGGCGACCACGTGACCGTCAACCAGGGTCAGTTGACCGTGCACTCCAAGCGATGAAAGCCATCTCGAAGGACGGGGGACGAAGGAAGTTGTCCGGGAATCTGCTCGACGCCGGGGCCGTGATCGGCTGCCCGCACGGCGGCCGCGTCACGCCCGCCACCACACCCTCCGGCGGCATTCGGATCGGGGGCGCCGCCGTCGCCACGGCCGCCCACACATACGTCGTCACCGGCTGCCCGCACACCGTCGACCGTGTGCCCTCGCCCTGCGTCTCGGTCCGCTGGACCGCGGACGGCACCGGCGTCATGGTCGACGGCGCGCCCGTGCTGCTCGACACGTCCGCCGCCCAGTGCGTCACCGCGGCCCTCGTCCCGCAGGGACCGCCCGTCGTCCAGGCCGCGCAGCGAAAGGTCACCGTCCGATGAGCCGCCGGATCAGCCATCACCCCTGCCGCCACACGAGCCCCCGGATGAGCCGCCGATGAGCCCCCGCACCCGCCCCCGCACCGACATCGCCTTCCCCTTCCACCCGGACCGCCGTGGCCGCACCGCCCACGCCCGCCCGGACGCCCACGTCCACGACCTGATCGAGCAACTGCTGTTCACCAGCCCCGGCGAACGCGTGATGCGCCCCGACTTCGGCTGCGGGCTGCTCGACCTCGTCTTCGCGCCCAACAGCCCCGAGCTGGTCAGCACCCTCGAACTCTCCGTCCAGGCCTCGCTGCAGCGCTGGCTCGGCGACCTCATCGACGTGCTGGCCCTGGACGTGTACGGCGAGGACGACGTCGTACGGGTGGAGCTGTCGTACGTCGTCCGCGCCACCGGCATCCGGTACGACGACGAATTCGTGGGGAGGTCCGCATGACCTCCGGCACCACCGCGTCCCGCCGCGCCAAGGTACGGGCCGCCCAGCTGGGCGGGATCGACGCCGTCGAGGTGAGCGACGACGGGCTGCTGCTCACCGTCACCTTCCTCGGCAAGGCCCCGCACGGTCTCGGCCCGCAGAACGTCCGGATCGACGGCGGGCGGCGGATCACCGGGATCACCGCCATGGACGTCAGCGTCGAGCGCGAGGAGGATCCGGAGCTCGACGACCGGCTCCACGTCACCCTCGACAAGGCCGGGGACACCTCCCGCTACCGGCTCTCCCTCGTCGAGACCGACCCGTACGGGCGGCCCGGCACCGAGCCGTACCGCGGCTTCGACCAGCGCTACCACAGCGCCGAGTTCGCCTTCCGGCCCGACTGCCCGACCCCGTTCGACTGCGCCGACGAGCAGGAGCCGGAGCCCGTCTTCCCGTCCGCGCCCGTCATCGACTACACCGCCCGCGACTACGACACCATCCGCAAGCTCCTGCTCGACCGGCTCGCGCTGACCACCCCCGACTGGATCGAACGCAACCCGGCCGACCTGGGCACCACCCTCGTCGAGCTCCTCGCGTACACCGGCGACCAGATCAGCTACCAGCAGGACGCCGTCGCCACCGAGGCCTACCTCGACACCGCGCGCCGCCGCGTCTCGGTGCGCCGGCACGTCCGGCTCATCGACTACGCGATGCACGACGGCTGCAACGCCCGCGCGTACGTCACCGTGGAGACCGCCGGCGACCACACCCTCGCGCCGGGCACCTACCGCTTCGCCTCCGTCGACGTGCGCACCCTCGACGCGCACGACCGGCCCGCGCCGGGCACGGTCATCGACGAGGGCGATCTCGGCGACCTCGACGAGCGCGGCTCGGTCGAGGTCTTCGAACCGGTCGTCGCCGCCGAGCCGTTGGAGCTGCGGGCCGCGCACAACGCGATCCGCCTGTGGACCTGGGGCGGCGAGGTGTGCACCCTGCCGAAGGGGGCCACCTCCGCCACCCTGCGCGACGAGTGGGTGGACCGGGAGACCTGCCGGGACCGCCAACTCGGTCTGCGGGCCGGTGACGTGCTCGTCCTGGAGGAGGTCAAGGGTGCGCGCACCGGCACCCCCGCAGACGCCGACCCCGCCCACCGGCAGGCCGTGCGCCTCACCTCCGTCACGCCCGGCCTGGACCGGATCGAGGACCAGCCCGTCCTGGAGGTCACCTGGGCCGCCGAGGACGCCCTGCGCTTCCCGCTGTGCCTGACCACACGCGGCGGACGCGACTGCCTGCCCGTCGAGGACGTGACGCTCGCCCGCGGCAACGTCGTCCTGGTCGACCACGGCCGCTCGGGTCTGTGCGAGACGGTGACGGTGCCGCCCGTACCGGCCGTGGTGGCCCCCTGCGACCCGCCCGCCTTCGGCTGCTACGACCGCACCGAGGGCAACGCACCCGCCCGGCTCGTCAACTCCCTGACGGACAGGGCGCAGAGCGGCGACGTCCTCGTCCCCGACGACGTGCGCGAGCTGTTCGACGTCGTCGGGGAGACCGCGGTGACGCGTGCGGGCATCGCACTGGAACGCGCCGGGCAGCGGCACGAGCGTGTCGTCCCGGGCACCGCGTACGCCCAGGCCGCCGCGCTGCGGACCCTGCTCGCGCAGTCCGTCTACCCGGGCATCGAGCCCCGCTTCCGTCCGGTCCTCGGACGTACGCCTGTCACCCAGGCAGTGCCCTTCCCCGACCCGGCCACCGTCGCCACCGGGCAGGCGGCGCGGATCGCCGCCATTCCCGGGCGGGTCCGGCAGCGGCTCGTCGAGTTGTGGCGCAGCGCCCGTGACCGGGACGGCCTCGGTGAGGAGGAGATCGCCGAACTCGCCATCGTCTACGGCCTGAAGGTGCTGGAGCGGCTGGAGCTGCGCCGGCATCCGGTCCGGGCGCTGCGTGAACTGCTGTACCGCAGCGACCGGTTGCTCGACGCCAAGCTGCGCCGCGTCGAAGTTCTCGCGGCGCGGGCCCGGGCGGGGACGGTCCTGGACGGGCACGTCGCCTGGGAGATCGCGCACAGTTGGGGTCCCGCGTACGCGGCCGGGCTGCATCCCGAGGAGCCGGCGCTGCGCGGCTCCGCGACCGCCGCCCTGGCCCAGGATCCGCGCCGGGCCCTGCCCGCCGTACGCATCGACGACACCCACGCGCTGTGGGAGCCGCGCCGCGACCTGCTCGGCAGCGGACCCAGGGACCGGCACTTCGTCGGCGAGCTGGAGGACGACGGACGCCTCGCCCTGCGCTTCGGCGACGGACGCCACGGAGCACGGCCCACCCCGGGCTCCCGGCAGTCCGCGCACTACCGGCTCGGCGGCGGCCTCGCGGGCAACGTCGGCGCGGAGGCCATCAACCACCTCGTCGTCCGCGGCGGGTGCGAGGCGCCCGTGGCCACGGTCCGCAATCCGCTGCCCGCCGTCGGCGGCACCGAGCCCGAACCCATCGAGCAGGTGAGGCAGCTGGCCCCCCTCGACCTGCGCCGCACCCGGCTGCGCGCGGTCACCGCCGACGACTACGCGGCCCTCGCCTCGGCCCTGCCGGGGGTGCAGCGGGCCGCCGCCGACCTCCGCTGGACCGGCAGCGTCCAGGAGGCGCACATCGCGGTCGACGCGCTCGGCGCCGACGCCCCGACCGAGGAGCTGCTCGCCTCGGTGGCCCAGGCGCTCGAGGCACACCGGCGTATCGGCCACGACCTGGTGGTGGGCCCGGCCAAGCTGGTGCCACTCGACATCGCGCTCACCGTGTGCGTCCGGCCCGGCCACCAGCACGGGCAGATCCTCGCCGAGCTGTACCGCGTCCTCGGCAGCGGACGCCTGCCGGGCGGACGGCTGGGCTTCTTCCACCCGGACGCGCTGACCTTCGGCGAACCGGTCCGGCTCAGCCGCCTGGTCGCCGCCGCGGCTGCCGTCCCCGGGGTGGAGAGCGTCCATGTGACCCGGTTGCGGCGGCTGTTCGCGGAGGACCGAGGAGAGAGGGAGGACGGCGTGCTGCGGCTCGGCCCGCTGGAGATCGCCACCTGCGACAACGACCCGGACCGGCCGGAGAACGGACGGCTGGCGATATCCCTGGGAGGCGCCCGATGACCGCGCACTGCACCTGCGGCGGCGCCTGCCGGGGCGGCCACGACGAGCGGCTCGCCCCCGCCCCGGTCCACAACCCGCCCGGCCGCACCGCGCTGGACTACCGCGTCGGTGAGTACGGCTCCTTCCTCGCCGCCCTCCTCGACCGGCTCGCCTCACCCGCGTACCCGGCCCTGAACGGGCTGACCGTGCGCACCCCGGACGACCCGGCGATCGGCCTGCTCGACGCCGCCGCCGTCCTCGGCGACCTGCTCACCTTCCACTCCGAACGGATCGCCGACGAGGCCTACCTGCGCACCGCCCACGACCACCGCTCGCTGGTGCTGCTCGGCCGGCTCGTCGGCCACCGCCCGCGTCCCGGCGTCGCGGCCGGCACCCATCTCGCGTACACCCTCGAACGCGACCCGCGCGCCGAGACCCTGCCCGTGCTGATCCCGCGCGGGGCCCGCAGCCACAGCGTGCCCGCCTCCGCCGACGAGGAGTCCCTGACCTTCGAGACCAGCAGGGACCTCACGGCGCGCTGGGACTGGAACGAGCTGAAGGTACGGCGCCGCCGGCCCTCCCTCATCACCCCCGAGGACCTGGACCGCCGCTCCGAGCTCTTCGTCGAGGGGACGGCGAATTCACTCGCGACGGGCGACCAGCTGCTCTTCGTCTTCGGTGAACAGGCAGGCGGACAGCGGCTGTTGCTCCCCGTCGCCGGTGTCCGGATCGACCGCGACGACGAGATCACGGCGATCTCCCTGCCCACCTCGGCCCCGCCCACGCTGAAGGAGCTCGTCGACGACGTACGGTGCTGGACCACCGAACCCGCGGCTCCCGGCGAACCCGGTGACGAGCCCCCGACGGGCGAGGTGCCGGGACCGCGTCCGGTCAGCCGCCTGATCGAGGACTTCGACGACCAGGTTCTGGAACCGCTGCGGGCCGACCTCGACGGCATCGAGACCCCGGAGCGCCTCGCGGCCCGCCTGGCGGAACCCGTCGCCCGCCTGGCGGAGGCGCAGGTGCTGGCCGAGCCGTACGAGGACGTGGCGGCGTGGTTCGAGCAGCTGGCGGCAGTGCTCGCGGAAGTCGCCGAACGAGCACGGGAGCTGGCGCCCGCGCAGCCCGTCGGCACCGCCGCCCCGGCGGCCCGGCGTCCGCAGGCCGTGCGGCCCGCGGCCACCCTGGCCGCCAAGGCGACCGCCACCACCCCCGACCCCCGTACCGCCGCCCTCCAGGCCCTGGGCCACGTCCTCCCGGCCCTGCGCACCTCAGCCCCCGCGCCGGCCCGGCGGGGAGGCGCCCGCGCGCCACGTCCCGGCGGCGACACCGCCCGCCTCCTGACCGCCCTCGATCCCGCCCTCGGCAGCCTCTACCCGGCCTGGCGCACCGCCGCCGCCCCGGGCACCCCGCAACTGCTGCGCGAGCTCCTCGCGATGCGCGTCACCGCGGCCCCCTTCGGCGCCACGGCCCCGCTCAAGCCGGTGCAGGACGACCGGGGGCGGGTGATCCGGACCGTGGACTGGCCGCTGACCGGCGCGGTGCTGGCCGGCATGCGCGTGGTGTACGACACCGCGGGCAAGGTTCCGGTCCGCGCGGAGTTCCAGTACGTCGAGGGCAGCACCTCCGACCAGCGGGCCGAGAACCTGCCCGTCGCCCAGCCGGTCACCTTCCCCCTCGGACCGGGCAAGGTCGACCTGAAGAACCTGTCGTCCGCCGACCAGGAACGCGACGCCAACCGGTTCGCCCGCCACTTCGCCGAAGGCGCGCCGTCCGGCGTGTCGGCCCGTCTGTACGACGGCCTGCCCGAGCGCACCCTGATCGTGTCGGCTCCGGACGACGACGGTCTGGTCCACGTCGGCGTCGACAACGGCGAGCCTTCGACGATCATCCTGCATCCGGGCGTCCCCGACCACCTCACCCACGGCGAGTACGAGATCAGCCTGCGGTACACCGTGGGCAGCACCGAGCCCAACGTCGAGATCGTCATCGCCAGCAAGCCGGAACCCGTCAACCGCCGTGTCCTGCAACTCGACTCGGTGCACGACGGCATCACCGCCGGCAGCTGGGTGGCGATCCAGCGGCCCGCCAAGGGCGCCCGGGGCGGCGTCCCCGGCGACGCCGCACTGGCCTTCGTCACCACGCGGGTGACGGCCGCCCGTACGGCGGCCTACTCCAACTACGGCATCACCGGACGCGGCACCGAACTCACCCTCGCCGACCCCTGGCTGGACGAGTTCGACGTACTGCTGTCGCACATCCGCGACACCACCGTGCACGCGGCGGGCGAGCCGCTGCGCCCGGCGGACGAGCCGCTCGGCGAGGACGTGCACGGCAACGAGATCGAACTCGCCGAGCTGTACGACGGGTTGCGGCCCGACCGCACCCTGATCGTGACCGGGGAACGCTCCGACATCCCGGGCGCGGCCGGCGTCACCGCCACCGAGGTGGTCACCGTCGCCGCCGCCGATCCGGCCGTCGACCCACAGCTGCCCGGCGATCACGTGCACACCCGGCTGACCCTCACCGCCGAACTCGTCCACCGCTACCACCGCGCGAGCGTCCGCATCCTCGGCAACGTCGTGGAGGCCACCCACGGCGAGAGCCGCGAGGAGGCGATCGGCAGCGGGGACTCCGACCGCGTCAACCAGACCTTCGCGCTCTGGCAGTCCCCGCTGACCTGGCTCGCCGACGCCACGCCGCTCGGCGCGACCCCGGTGCTGGAGATCCGGGTGGACGGCGTGCTGTGGCACGAGGTCGACAGCCTCGCCGGACGCGGCCCGACCGAGCGGGTGTACATCACCGGCACCGCCGCGAACGGACGCACGACCGTGACCTTCGGCGACGGCGTGCACGGCGCCCGGCTGCCCAGCGGCCACGAGAACGTCCGGGCCCGCTACCGGTTCGGCACCGGCCGGGCCGCCAACGTGCCCGCCGACCGGATCACCCAGCCCCTCACCCGTCCGCTCGGCGTCACGGCCGTGACCAACCCCCGTCCGGCCACCGGCGGTGCCGACGCGGACGGCCCCGGCCTCACCCGCCGTACCGTCCCCCTCGCCGTGTCCGCCCTGGACCGGTTGGTCTCGGCGGCCGACTACGAGGACTTCGCCCGCTCCCGCGCCGGCATCGGCCGGGCCGCCGCGCGCGAACTCTTCGACGGTCGGCGGCGCGTGCTGCACGTGACGGTCGCCGGCACCGACGACGTACCCCTCGATCAGGACTCGGACGTCCTGCGTTCCCTGCGCGGCGCCCTCACCGAGTACGGCGACGCGAACCTCCCGGTACGCGTGGACGTCCGGGAACTGGTCCTGCTGCTGATCGCCGCCAAGGTGAAGGTGGCCCCGGACCACGCCTGGGAGACGGTCGAACCACGGTTGCGGCAGGCCCTGCTGAGCCGACTCGGCTACGCGGGACGGGAGCTGGGGCAGCCCGCCCGCCTCTCCGAGGCCCTGGCCACGGCCCACTCCGTGCCCGGCGTCGACTACGTGGACGTCGACGTCTTCACCGGAGTGCCCGCCTCCGCCACCCCCGAGCAGCTCACCGTCCTGTTCACCGGCACCGGCCGGCCGAAGGCGTCCGTGCCGGCCCACCCGGCGGCGTACGACGAGCGGACCCACACCGTCCGCGCCCAGGACGGCGAGACCCTGTCGTCCGTCTGCGCCCGGTACGGCATCCCGCTCGCCGAACTCCTTCGCCTCAACCCCGACATCACCGACACCCGGCGCCTGCCGAAGGGCCGGACGGTGTGCGTCTTCCGCGGCATCCGCCCGGCCCAGCTCGCGCTGCTGTCGGCCCGGGCCGCGGACACCCTGATTCTGACGGAGGTCAAGTAATGTCCCCGGACGTCGAGTTGGAGACACCGGCCGCGGTGGTCCGCAGGGAGCCCGACGGGCTCGCCGAGCTGCTGCCCCGCTGGCACCGGCTGCGCGACGCCGAGCGGGGGGAGCCGCTGCGCGCCCTGCTCGCGGTGATCGCCGAGCAGCTCGACCGCGTCCGCGACGGCGTGGAGCAGGGCTACGAGGACCTCTTCGTGGAGACGGCCGCCCCCTGGGTGCTGCCCTACCTCGGTGACCTGGTGGGCTACCGCACCCTGCCGGGGTACGAGCGGGTCCTCACCACCGGCCTGCACCGCGGCGGCCGGGCCGCCCTCGCCGAGGCGATCGCCCCGCGCGCCGACGTGGCCGCCACCGTCGCCCACCGCCGCCGCAAGGGCACCCTGCATCTGCTGGAGGAACTCTCCGAGCAGGTCGCTCACTGGCCGGCCCGGGCCGTCGAACTGTCCCGGCACGTGGCGCACACGCAGCCGGTGAAGCTGTACGGGAGCACAGCCGCCCACCGCGGGTCCCGCGGCCGACTGGTCGACCTGCGCGACGGATCCGAACTCGCTCTGGCCGGCGGCCCGTTCGGCTCGACGGCCCGGACCGTGGACGTACGCCGTGCCGACTCCGCGCGCAGGCAGGGCGGTTGGACGCCCGCCGGGGTCGCCCTCTTCGTCTGGCGGCTGAAGGCCTACCCGCTGACCTCCTCCCCGGCCTACTGCGTCGACCGGGCCCGCAACCTGTACACCTTCTCCATCCTCGGCAACGACACGCCCCTGGTGACCAGGCCGGTTCCGGAACCCTCGCCAGCGCTCCCCCACTCTCGCCTTCGCTCGAGCAGGGGGACCCCCACCGCCGCCGTCGACAACGTCCCGGCCTTCGTCACCCGCCGCCTCCTGCACGACCGGCTCGCCGACTACTACGGCCCCGGCAAGAGCCTCGTCATCCGGCGCGACGGTGAGGACAGGCCCGTACCGCCCTCCGACATCGTGGTCGCCGACCTCTCGGACTGGCGCTACCGGCCGAAGCGGGGGCAGGTCGCCGTCGACCCGGAACTGGGCCGGATCGCGTTCGGATCCCGGTCGGCGCCCCGGCAAGGGGTGTGGGTGGACTATCACTACGCGTTCGGTGCCGACATGGCAGGGGGCGAGTACGAGCGACCGGACCGCGAGCCCCGTCCCGAGGCGGCCTTCTACCGGGTCGGGCCGGGCCGGCAGTACCGGCAGATCATGGACGCCTACCGGGCCTGGCAGCACGACCGCCGGGCCGGCCGCACCGGACCCGACGGCATCATCGAGATCACCCACAGCGGCGCCTACCAGGAGCAGCTCGACTTCGACCTCGACCCCGGCGACCGCCTCGAACTGCGGGCGGCCGAGGGCACCCGGCCGGTCATCCGCCTGCTCGACTGGTACAGCAACCGCCCCGACGCCCTCAACATCCGCGCGGTGAACGGCGAGTGCGCCCCGCACGAACGCCCCAGGGTCGTCCTCGACGGGCTGCTGGTCGCCGGGCGCGGGATCAACGTCACCGGCCCCGTCGGCGCCGTCGTCGTCCGGCACAGCACGCTGGTGCCCGGCTGGTCCCTGGAACCCGAGTGCGAGCCCCACTCGCCGGACGAGCCCAGCATCGTCCTGGAGCGCACCACCGCCTGCCTCCAGGTCGAGCACAGCGTCCTCGGCACCATCGAGGTGATCGGCGACGAGGTGAGCGAGGACCCGCTCGACATCCATCTGCGCGACAGCGTCCTGGACGCCACCGGCGACGACCGCGAGGCCCTGTCCGCCCCCGACTGCCGCCACGCGCACGCCGTGCTGCACCTGCACCGGACCACCGTGATCGGCGAGGTCCGCACGCACGCCGTGGAGATCGCCGAGAACTCGGTCTTCACCGGCAGGCTGCACGTGGCCCGGCGCGGCATCGGCTGCCTGCGCTACTCGTACGTCCCGCCGGGTTCGCGCACCCCGCGCCGGTATCGCTGCCAGCCCGATCTCACGTGCGGGGCAAGGCCGTTGTTCTCCTCCGAACGCTACGGGACGCCCTGGTACGGGCAGCTGGCGGACCGGTGCCCCGAGGAGATCCGGCGCGGTGCGGACGACGGAGCCGAAATGGGCGCCTTCCACGACCTGTACCGGCCGCAGCGCGAGGACGGACTGCGCGCCCGGCTCGCCGAGTACACCCCCGCGGGCACGGACGCCGGGATCTTCTTCGTGACGTGAGCCGCACGCCGCCGCCGACTTCGAGACAACACCTCAACCAGGGGGACCCTCTTCATGCACGCTGACCTCTCCCGCTCCACGTTCCGCCCGGAGCGGCACTACTCCGCGGTCATCGCCCAGCAGGGCCGCGTCCAGCTCGACGCCGACCTCAACGAGCAGGCCGCGATCCAGCTCCACCGGGCCCGCGCCCTCGCCGCCGACCTGATCGGGCAGCACGGCGGGCCGAGCGGCTCCGCCGGCTTTCACATCGAGTACGTCGGCGGCAAGCACGACATCGACACCCTGCACATCCAGGGCGGCCGCTACTACGTCGACGGCATCCTGTGCGACGCCGACCGCCCGGCGCCCGGCACTCCCGTACCGCACGAGGACGGCGAGGAGCAGCAGACGGCGCCGCCCGAGTTCTGGACGTACTGGGACCAGCCGGACGGATTCCGTGACCCGGAGAAGCCGGGCGACCGGCTGCCCTCGCCCGCGCGGTCACCGTTCGTGGTCTACCTGAAGGTGTGGGAGCGGGCGGTGTCCGCCGCCGAGGACCCGGCGCTGCGCGAGGTCGCCCTCGGCGCGGCACTGCCCGACACCTCCGTCCGGGCCAAGGTCGTCTGGCAGGTGCTGTCGCTCTCCCTCGCCGAGCTGGGCGTGGAGGACGCCGACCCGTCCCCGGACACCGTCCGCAAGGCGTTCGACACCTGGGCCCGTCGTGAGTCCGCGCCCTCGGCCCGGCTCGCGGCCCGCAGCGAGCGGCCCGAGCACGCCGACGAGGACCCGTGCCTGGTGCGGCCCGACGCCCGCTACCGGGGCCCGGAGAACCAGTTGTACCGGGTGGAGGTGCACGCCGGCGGCGAGGCGAAGGACGCCACCTTCAAGTGGTCCCGGGAGAACGGCTCGGTGGTCTTCCCGGTGGACGAACTCGACGGCACCTGGGTGCAGTTGGCGACCCTCGGGTTCGACGACAAACTGGATCTGGACGTCGGCGACCTCGTGGAGTTCACCGACACCGCCTACGCCTCCCGCCTCGAACCGCTGCCGCTGCTGCGCGTCGAGGAACTCGACCTGCCGGGCCGCCGGGTCCGGCTGTCCGGCGAACCGGCCCCGCGCGTCGGACGGCTCCCGCACCTCCACCCGTTCCTGCGCCGCTGGGACCACCACGAAGGCCCCCGGCGCAAGGGCCGTACGGCGGCGCTGAAGGGCGGCGCGGTGCCCGTCACGGAGGGGGAGTGGCTGCCCCTGGAGGACGGCGTCGAGGTCTACTTCGCCCAGGGCGGCACCTACCGCACCGGCGACCACTGGATCATCCCCGCCCGCACCGCCACCGGCAGCGTCGAGTGGCCCGCCGACCCGGCGCGCCGCCCCCTGCTCCAGGCACCCGCCGGGATCGCCCGGCACTTCGCGCCGCTGGCCCTGATCAAGGGCGAGGGCAGCCCCGTCGACCTGCGGCGGGTCTTCCCCCCGCTGGCCGGGGACATCCCGGCGGCGGACGAGGCGACCCTCGCCGCCGAGGCACAGGCCGCCCAGGAGGAGCAGGCGGCCGAGGCCGACCCCTCCGGCGGCCGCTCGCAGACCACGGCCGAGGCCGAGGCCGCCGCGGAAGGAGACCAGTGATGGCCCAGCCACTGAGCGCGTCGAAACTGCTGCAGATCCTGCGTGCCGAAGGCGTGACGGTCCACGAGGTGCGCAACTGGCGCACCCACAACCGCAACACCAAGGGCCCCTGGGGCCCGGTGAACGGCGTCATGATCCACCACACCGTCACCTCCGGCACGGCCGCCTCCGTCGACATCTGTTACAACGGCTACCCCGGCCTGCCCGGCCCCCTGTGCCACGGCGTCATCGACAAACAGGGCCACGTCCACCTCGTCGGCAACGGCCGCGCCAACCACGCCGGCCTCGGCGACAGCGACGTCCTGCGCGCGGTCGTGGGCGAGACGAAGCTGCCGCACGACAACCAGGCCGACACCGACGGCAACCGACACTTCTACGGCTTCGAGTGCATCAACCTCGGCGACGGCAAGGACCCCTGGCCCGAGGCGCAGAAGGAGGCCATCGAGAAGGTCGCCGCCGCGATCTGCCGCCACTACGGCTGGAGCGAGAGATCCGTCATTGGCCACAAGGAGTGGCAGCCGGGCAAGCAGGACCCGCGCGGCTTCACCATGGACGGGATGCGCAAGCGGATCGCCGAACGGCTCGCCGGAAAGGGCGGCGGCACGAAGGACCCCGACCCGAAGCCCGCGCCCAAGCCGGCGTACGCGCCGTTCCCCGGCAGCGGCTTCTTCCACATCGGGCAGAAGTCACCGCTGATCACGGCCATGGGCCGCCGCCTCGTCGCCGAGGGCTGCGGGCACTACGAGAGCGGCCCCGGCCCCGAGTGGACCGAGGCCGACCGCAAGTCCTACGCGGCCTGGCAGCACAAGCTCGGCTTCAAGGGCACGGCCGCGGACGGCATCCCCGGCAAGGTCAGCTGGGACAAGCTGAAGGTGCCTTCCTAGGGCGTCCGCCACCAGCGGGACGGCCGGTCGAGGGCGTCGTGCCGGCGATTGCGGGGCGCCCGGTCTCAGGTGCGCGGGCGCTCCTCGCTTTCGGCGTTCTTCTGCTTGATCCGGGCGGTCTCCTTGCGGACCTCCGCCTGCGTGGCGCGCTCCTTCTCGAGCCACTCGGGGCTTTCCTGCTTCAGCGCCTCGATCTGCTCGGTGGTGAGCGCCTCGGTGACCCCGCCGCGCGTGAGGCCCGCGATGGAGACGCCCAGCTTCGCCGCGACCACCGGGCGGGGGTGCGGGCCGTTGCGACGCAGCTCCCGCAGCCACTCCGGCGGACTGGCCTGGAGTTCGTTGAACTCGGCGCGCGAGACGACACCCTCCTGGAACTCGGCGGGGGTGGCGGGGAGGTACACACCCAGCTTCTTCGCCGCGGTGGCGGGCTTCATCGTCTGGGCGGTCTGCTGCGACTTCATGAGGTCAAGGGTATCGGCCGCGTACGAGACGTCCGACCACGGCCGGTAACCTGGCGGCGTGACAGACTCGCAGGAATCACCGTCGTTCCGGCTCGCGTACGTCCCCGGAGTGACGCCCGCCAAGTGGGTGCGGATCTGGAACGAGCGCCTGCCCGACATCCCGCTCACCCTCCTCCAGGTAACGGCCGCCGAGGCATCCGATGTGTTGCGGGCGGGCGAGGCGGACGCGGGGTTCGTACGGCTGCCGGTGGACCGTACGTTCTTCAGCGCCATCCCCCTCTACACCGAGACCACGGTGGTCGTCGTCCCCAAGGACCATCTGATCACGGCCGCCGACGAGGTGTCCCTGGCCGACCTCGCCGACGAGGTCCTCTTCCACCCCCTCGACGACGTGTTCGACTGGGACAGCCCGCCCGGGGAGCCCGCCTTCGAGCGCCCCGCGACGACGGCGGACGCCGTCGAACTCGTCGCCGCCGGCGTCGGCCTCGTCGTCGTCCCCCAGTCCCTGGCCCGCCTCCACCACCGCCGGGACCTCACCTACCGGCCGGTCGTGGACGCTCCCCGATCCAGCGTCGTCCTGTCCTGGCCGGAGGAGGCCACCACCGACCTGGTCGAGCACTTCATCGGCATCGTCCGCGGCCGCACGGTCAACAGCACCCGGGGCCGTGCGGCGTCCGCCGTGCAGCCCGACACCGAGCCCAAGCGCAAGCGCCCGGACCCGCCCGCCGCCCGGCAGAAGCCCGCGCCGGGCAAGACGAGCGGCCGCAACCCGAGGGGCCGCTCCGGTGGTGCGAAGAGCCCCAAGCGGGGGAAACCGCGCCGACGGTCCTGACCCGGCAGACCGCCCACCGGTGAGGGCTGTCTGACGGCCGCGTCACGCGCCGCCCCCACATGCGGCGGCAGCCACTCGGCCGCGCCCCTGACCCACGACGCAGGGGACCGGACCGCACGCTGCTCCGTGCCGTACGGCCTCGAGAGGACGCATCGCCTTGGTAGGCGCGGTGGGCCATCTGATGCCCGGCCTGCCTGCTCGCCACCGCGCACCGGGCGGAGCCACCGCCGCCCGCACCGTGCTGCCGGTGCTGCCCGTGCTGCCGGTGCTGCCGGTGCCGGCCGGTGCTGCCCGTGCTGCCTGTGCAGTCCGTGCCGCCCGCGCTGCCTGCGCCGCCCGCGCCACCGCGCACCGCCCGCGCCGCCCGGCCCCCGGTCCAGCGGGCCACCTCACAGCCCGCGCCCCCGCTCGCCGGCCGAGCTGTGGCCGGTCACCCGGCGTCCCACCCCGCACCAAGACGGACGCCCGACGTCCAGGACGCCCGTGCGCGAGTGAATCCGCCCCGCGCGGAAGCGCATCCGTGGCGGTCCTCAAGGTGACCGCCCCCTACCCCCGCGCGGAGCGCTCCCGCAGGTCGGCGAGCGCCAGGGCCAGCGCGAGCAGGACGAAGAGGAGTGCGGTCGCCAGGCCGAGCTGCAGCGCGGCGGCGACGTGGCCGTGGCCGGCGAGCTGGGCGAAGTACACGGCTCCCACGGCGGCGATGCCGGCGGCGGAGCCGACGCGCTGGCCGGTCTGCAGGACGCCCCCGGCGGCCCCGGCGCGGCGGACCGGGACGCGGCCGAGGGTGAGGGTGGTGTTGGGGGAGACGGTCAGCCCCGAGCCGACCCCGGCGACGAGCAGGGGCAGTGCGGCGGCCCACGCCACGCCCCGGCCCGGCGCGAGCTGTACGGCCATGACGGCCCCGAGCAGGCCCAGTGCCACACCGCACAGCCCGTAGACCACCAGCTTGCGGCCGTACCGGACGACCAGCCGGCCCCCGGCCAGGGCGGCGGCCGCCGATCCGGCCGCGAACGGGGTGGCGGCCACCCCGGCGGCGAGCGCGCTGTAGCCCAGGCTGTTCTGCAGGAACAGCGTGTAGACGAAGAAGACCGAGGTGAACCCGGCGAAGTACAGAAGGCTCACCAGCGCCCCCAGCGTGAAGGACCGCCGGGTGAACAGCCGCAGGTCCACCAGCGGCGCCCGCCCGAGCCGTCCCTGCCGCCGCTCCCACGTCCAGAACGCCACCAGGAGCACCACGGCCACGGGAACCAGCGCCCATTTGCGCCGTCCGGGCCACTGCTGTTCCTGCACCAGGGGCAGCATCAGCGCGAGCGCGCCGGAACCCAGCAGCAGCACGCCCGGCAGGTCGAATCCCTCCTGCGGGCCCTCCCGCGGCGGGGTCCGGGGCAGTAGCCGCAGGGCCGCGGCGAACACCGCCACGCCGATCGGCAGGTTCACGTAGAACACCCAGCGCCAGCCGTCGTCGCCGCCGGAGGCCTGGATCAGCAGGCCGCCCGCCAGCGGGCCGACCGCGGTGGAGACGGCGACGACGCTGCCGAACATGGCGAACGCGCGGGCCCGCTCGGCGCCCTGGAACATCTGCTGGATCAGCCCCGAGCTCTGCGGCGCGATCATGCCCCCCGCCATGCCCTGGAGCAGCCGGAACACCACCAGCCACCCGGCGGCCGAGGCCAGTCCGCACGCCGCCGAGGCCAGCGTGAACAGCGCCACCCCGATGAGGAAGGTCTCCCTGCGGCCCCGCAGATCACCCAGCCGGCCCGCCGGCACCAGCATCAGTCCGTACGTCAGGGCGTAACCGGAGGCCACCCACGACAGATCGGCCTGGGAGGCGCCCACCCCCCGCTCCATCGAGGGCAGGGCCACGTTCACGATCGACGTGTCCAGGAGAGTCATGAACCCGGCGGTGAGGCATACCCCGAGCGCCAGCCAGCGCCGTTGATCAACGCGTGGCTCGGACGACCGTGCCTGGACTGTGGTCATGCGGCCACGCTATGCAGCCGAGCCACCCGCCGCACGGGGAGCGCGGCCAGGTGGTGCGGTGCGGCACTCACCACGTGTCGACGAAACCCCGCCGCTGCGGCCACTGACCGCACCCGTCCAGGGCGGCCAGGATCCACCCCCGCGACTCCGCCGGGTCGATCACCGCGTCGATCTCCAGCGCGGCCGCCGCGTTCACCGCCCGCCCGTGCTCGTACAGCTCGGCGACCCGGGCGTCGAAGGCCCGGCCCCGCTCCGCGGGGTCCTCGATCGCCGCCAGCTCCTTGCGGTAGCCGAGCCGGACCGCCCCCTCCAGGCCCATGCCGCCGAACTCGCCGCTCGGCCAGGCCGCCGTGGCCAGGGGAGCGCGGGTGGAGCCGCCCATCATGGCCATCGCCCCGAGGCCGTACGCCTTGCGCAGCACCAGGCACACCAGCGGCACGCGCAGGTTCGCGCCCGTGACGAACAGCCGTGCGAAGTGCCGCACGGTGGCCGTCCGCTCGGCCTCCGGTCCGACCAGGAACCCCGGGGTGTCGCAGAGCGAGACGACCGGCAGGCCGAAGGCGTCGCAGAGCTGCAGGAAGCGGGCGGTCTTGTCGGCCGCGTCCGCGTCGATCGCCCCGCCCAGGTGCGCCGGGTTGCTCGCGATCAGGCCCAGCGGACGGCCCTCGACCCGGACCAGACAGGTCAGCACCCCGACCCCGAACTCCGGGCGCAGCTCCAGCACCGACTCCGCGTCCGCGAGGCCGGCGACCGCCGCCCGTACGTCGTACGCCCGCCGCCGGTTCTCCGGCACCACATGCCGCAGCAGCCGCTGGTCCGGCGCCGCCCAGTCGTCGTGCGTGCCCCGGAAGTACGACAGATATTGCCGCGCCACCCGCACGGCCTCCGCCTCGTCGGCGACCGCGATGTCCACCACCCCGTTCGGCACCTGCACCGACAGCGGCCCGACCTCCTCGGGCCGGTACACGCCGAGCCCGCCGCCCTCGATCATCGCGGGACCGCCCATCCCGATGGTCGCCTCCGGCGTGGCGATCACCACGTCGCAGCAGCCGAGCAGCGCCGCGTTGCCCGCGAAACACCGCCCCGAGGCGATGCCGACCAGCGGCACCCGGCCGCTGAGCCGGCCCATCCGGTGGAAGGTGGTCACGTCGAGGCCCGCGACGGTTGTGGTGTCCGTGTCCCCGGGCCGGCCCCCGCCGCCCTCCGCGAACAGCACCACGGGCAGCCGCCGCTGCCCGGCGATCTCCAGCATCCGGTCGGTCTTGCGGTGGTTCTGCAGCCCCTGGGTGCCCGCGAGGACGGTGTAGTCGTACGACATCACCACGCACGGCCCGCCGCCGACACGCCCGGTGCCGGTCACCAGGCCGTCCGCGGGCGTCGACCGGATCAGGTCGTCCAGGGAGCGCCGTCGGCGCTGCGCGGCGATGGCCAGCGCACCGAACTCCGTGAAGGTGCCCGGGTCGCACAGGTCCACGATGTTCTCCCGGGCGGTGCGGCGCCCGAGCGCATGGCGGCTCGCCACCGCCTCCGGCCGGTTCTCGTCCAGGCCGAAGGCGTGCCGCCGGACGACCTCGGCCAGGTCGGCGCGCACGGTGTCGGGATCGACCGCCTCGGGCGCCGCCTCCCCGGCGCACCCGCCGGACACCCCGTCCAGCGTGAGCAGCGGCTGCCCCTCACCCACCGTGGCCCCCACGCGCGCGTGCAGCCCGGCCACGACACCGGCGCCGGGCGCGGTGACCACGTGCTCCATCTTCATGGCCTCGACCACCAGCACCTGCTGTCCCGCACGCACCGGATCACCCACGCGGACGTCCACCGACACGACGGTCCCGCTCAGCGGCGCGACCACCGTCCCGTCCTCCGAGGGCGGCGTGAGGTCGTCGGCGAAGTCCCGAGCCCGCTCCTCCACCACCCCCGTGTGCGCCCAGAAGCCGGGCCGCGCCAGGACGTCCCGCAGCAACGGGATCCCGGTCCGCACGCCCTCCACCGCGAACTCGCCCAGCGCCCGCCGCACCCGCGCACAGGCCGCCTCGACCCCGCCGTGCGGCACGTGCGCGACCACCTTCGCCAGGAGCGGGTCGTAGCGGACGCCCACCTCCGCCCCGGCCCGCAGCGCGGTGTCGACCCGGATGCCGGGTCCCGTGGGCACGTCGAACCGGGTGAGACGGCCCGCCGACGGCCGCACCGACCCGTCGGCGGCCGTGACCTCGGCGTTCACCCGCGCCTGGACGGCGAACCCGCGCGGTGGGGCCGCCGGCCCGGACAGCCCGAGCCCGGCCAGCGTGTCCCCGGCCGCCAGCCGCAGCTGTGCGGCGACCAGGTCCACGCCCGTCACCTCCTCGGTGACCGTGTGCTCCACCTGGAGCCGGGGGTTGGCCTCGATGAAGTGGAACTCCTCGCCCCGGACGAGGAATTCGACGGTGGCCAGGCTGGTGCAGCGCGCGGCGCGGGCCAGCCGCAGGGCGCTGTCGAGGATCCTCTCCCGTACCGTGTCCGGGAGCCCGGGCGCGGGCGCGATCTCGATGACCTTCTGGTGGCGGCGCTGCGCGCTGCAGTCCCGGTCCCAGAGGTGGGTGACGGCACCGGTCGCGTCACCGACGACCTGCACCTCGATGTGCCGGGCCCCTTCGAGGAGCCGCTCCACGTACAGGTCACCGCGCGTGAAGCCCTGTCGCGCCTCCGAACGGCACCGCTCCCAGGCCGCCTCCAGCTCCCCGGCCGTACGCACCGCCCGCATGCCGCGCCCGCCGCCCCCGCCGACCGCCTTGACCATCAGCGGCCCACCGGCGAGGAACTCCCGCGCCTGCTCCAGGGTGGTCGCCCCGTGTGTCCCCGGAAGCACGGGGACCCCGGCCTCCACGGCGAGTTCGCGGGCCCGCGCCTTGTCGCCGAACACCTCCAGCACCTCGGGGGACGGCCCGACGAAGGTCACCCCCGCCTCGGCGCAGCGCCGGGCGAAACCGGCGTCCTCGCTCAGGAAGCCGTATCCCGGGTGCACGAGCCCGCAGTCGGCGTGCCGGGCCGCCGCCAGCAGGGCCTCCGCGTCCAGGTAGTCGCTCAACGGCACGGCTTCGTCGGCCAGTTGTATGTGCGCGTCGTCCCCTTCGACGTACACCGCCACCGTACGCAGGCCCGCCTCCGACGCGGCCCGCAGGACCCGTACGGCGATCTCCCCGCGGTTGGCGACCAGCACGGCGGCAGTACCCATGAACCCCTCCACGTCGGACAGCGGAAACCCAGGCAGTCATACCGTTCTACATGAGCCGCTCGAAAGCTTTTTTCCGCGTCTGTGTCTTCGATCCGATCGTGAAGTGGATATGGGGTGGGGGCCGTGTTCAACGCGGTTGGGATCGCCGCCTCGCGAAGCAACGGCGGGCCGAGCACAGGCACCAGCGGTGACGCCAGGCGGCTTGGCCGCGATCACACACCGGTGCCCCCGCAGGCAGCGTTCGCCTCTCGAGGAGTGGCGTCGTGGGGTCCCCCCGCGCGAGCGCAGCCGAGCGTGGGGGAGCGTGCCGGGCGTCGCGACGGGGCGAACGTCGCCTGTTGGGGCACTAGGTGCGGGCGGCCCTGCCCACCGACTCCACCAGCGGCAGCAGCCGGTGCGGGACGCGTTCGCGCAGGACCACCTCCGTGCGGGTGCGCACCACGCCCGGCAGGCTGATCAGCTTCTGGATCACGTCCTCCAGATGCTCGTTGTCCCGTGCCACGACCCGGGTCAGCAGATCCCCGCCACCCGTGATCGAGAACGCCTCCACGATCTCCGGCACGGCGGCCAGCGCGTCCCCGACGTCGTCCAGGTGACCCTGGGTGACCTCGATGTGCACGAACGCCAGCACCGGGTGGCCGAGCGCGGCGGGGGACAGCGAGGGGCCCGTACCGGTGATCACGCCGTCCCGCTCCAGGCGGTCCAGACGGGCCTGGAGCGTGCCGCGGGCGATGCCGAGGATGCGGGCGTACTCACGCACGCTGGTGCGCGGCTGCTCCAGCAGCAGCCGGAGGATGCGGGTGTCGAGTTCGTCCACGGTCATGTTGTACGACTGTACCAATGGCTCAGCGGCACCCGGGCGGCGTGTGCCGCGCGGGCATCGTCCGACCTTGACCGTTGGCTTCGTGGCTGACACCCGCGCAGACGCGGCGCTGGGCCAATGGCCCAGTGGCTGAGGCAACACTTGAGCCAGTGACCTCGGTGATGCTCTTATGGACACGTCGATGGCGCTGCGGATCCCCGCGGCGCCTTTTGTGTGCCGGTGTGCCAGATGTTCCAAAGGGGTGGAAAGCAGTGCTGAAGAGGGTGTTCGTGGCTCCGGACCCGGGGCGGCTGCGGTTGCGGTTCGCCGCGCGGGCCGTGCTCGGCATCGGGTCGGCGGTCGTGGTCTGCGGCCTCGCCGGCCATTCCCTCGTGGGTGCCGTCACCGGCGGGCTCGCCGCACTGCTCGCGCTGTTCACCGTCACCGACGCCACCGTGCGGGGGCAGGCGGTCACGACGGCGCTGCTGCCCGTCGTGGGGCTGCCGGTGCTCGCCGCGGCGGCGGGGCTGCACCACCACCCGGTGGCGCGGGACCTCGCCTTCCTCGCCGTGGTCGGCGCGGGCGTGTACGCGCGCCGCTGGGGGCCGCGCGGCCACAGCCTCGGCGTGTTCGCCTTCATGACCTTCTTCGTGGCCCAGTTCCTGCACGCCACCGCCGGGCAGCTGCCCGAGCTGTGCGCCGCCGTCCTGCTGTCCGTGCTCACCGCGGCGGCGGTGCGTTTCGGGCTGTGGTGCTACGAGCGGCAACTGCCTCCGGCCGCCGTGCCGACCCCGCCCGCCGGCACCGGCCTGGCCCGGGTGACCACCCGGCAGGCGGTCCAGGCGACCGCCGGCTCCGCCTTCGCCCTCGTCGTGGGCCAGCTGGTGTCCGGTCAGCGCTGGTACTGGGCCGTCGGCGCGACCTGGTGGATCTTCGTGAACACCGCCTCGCGCGGCGAGACGCTGGTCCGCGGCTTCCGCCGGGTCCTCGGCACGGTCATCGGCATCGCCCTGGGCCTGCTGGTCGCCGTCCCGCTGCACGGGGCGCCGCTCGCCACGGCCGTCCTCGTCGCCGCGTCGGTCTTCGGCATCTTCTACACCGCCGCCGTGTCCTACACCTGGATGATGCTCTGGGTGACGCTGCTCGCCGAGCTCCTCTACGGCCTTCTCGGCGTCCTGAGCCCCGGCCTGCTGGCCCTGCGCCTGGCCGAGACCGGCGTCGGTGCCCTGGGTGCCGTCCTGGCCGTGCTGTTCGTGCTCCCCGTCACCACGCACACCACCACCGACGCCTGGATCCAGCGCGCGCTGCGCTGCGTGCACGCCTGCACGGCCGAGGCCGCCGCGCGCCTCGCGGGCGACGAGACGGCCGACCCCGCGCGTCGCGTCACCGAACTGGAGCAGCTGCTCGGCCGGGTACGGCTCTCGGTCGCCCCGCTCGTGCACCCCCTGAATCCCGTGCTCGCCCGCAAGCGGCGCGCCCGCCGGGTGCTGGCCCTGCTCGACGACTGCGCCCGTGAGATCCGCGGGCTGGTCGCGGTCGCCGCCGACCCGGAGGCCTCCCACGACGCCCGCCTGGCCGCCGCCTGCTGGCGCGTGGAGGCCGCCGTCGGGGCGCTCACCGAGGGCGGCGCCGGCCGGATCACCCACCCCGCCGAGCCGCCCGCCGACCCCGCCCTGGCCCACCTCCACAGCCTGGAACGCGCCCTGGCCGACCTGGCGGAGCCCCTGCGGCCCCCTCCGGGGGCCGGGCTGGTCGCCTGAGCGCCTCCTGGGCTCGCGACTGGCTGGTTCCTGAGCCGCGGTGAGCGCGGACGGCCGGCCGCCGTCTTCCCGGCCCGGGCCTGGCGTGCGGCGCGTGCGGCCGCGCTCAGCCGGAGCGCCTGCCGTCGGGGGCGGGCCGCGCTGAGCCCGGCCCGGACATCCTTGCCCCGGCGATGCCCGTCGCCCGGACCTGTCCATGGCTCCAGCGCCGCGCAGCGATCCTCGCCTCGGGCACGGCGCCCGGGGGAGGGCCGCCCACGCGGCGAGCGCGGACGGCCGGCCACCGTCTTCCGGCCGGGGCCGGCGTGCGGGGCGTGTGCCCGCCTCACCGGCCGGAGTGCCTGGCGTGGGGCGCGGCCCCGGCTGACCCTGCCGCACGCCCTGTCCGGCGATGGCCGTGCCTGGAAGTCCCCGCCCGTCCTCGCTCCGCCGCGCCATGGCCACCCCTCTTGGTCTAGACCGCCCGTGATCGACTGCTACCGTCGGCCCGGGACGGGCACGCGCGGTGAGAGGGGCAGCGGTGACAGAGGGCGGCACGGGGCGGCGGAGGGCGTTCATCGGGTCGTTCACGGCGGCGGGCGGGCCCGGGGTCGTGACGGCGGCGGTGCATCCGGAGAGCGGTGCGCTGAGCCTGCTGGGCAGTGTCGACGGCATTCCCGACCCGTCGTACCTGGCGCTCTCACCGCGAGGGGACACGCTCTACGCGGTCAGCGAGACGGCCGAGGGCGCGGTGGCCGCGTACCGGGTGCACGGCGAGCGGCCCGAGCTCGCGGGCTCCCCGGTGCCGGTCCGCGGCAGCGGGCCCACGCACCTCAGCCTCTACGACGGGCACGTCCTGACCGCCAACTACGGCTCGGGCAGCGTCACCGCCGTCCCCCTGCGCCCCGACGGCACCCTCGCGGCCGCCCCCTCCGGCCACCTCCAGCACACCGGTTCCGGCCCGCACGAGCGGCGTCAGCGGCGACCGCACGCACATCAGGTGCAGCCCGACCCCGGCGGCCGCTGGGCGGTCAGCGTGGACCTCGGTACGGACTCGGTCCGGGTGTGCACGCTGCGGCGGGGCACCCCGGCACTGCACCGCGAGTTCGCCCTGCGCCCCGGCTCCGGCCCCCGCCACCTGGCCTTCCACCCGGACGGCCGGTATGCCTACATCGTCAACGAACTCACCCCGACGGTCACCGTCTGCCGCTGGGAGGGCGGCAGCGGCTCGCTGATGCCGCTGATCGAGACCCCGGTCCTGCCGGGCGCCCCGGCCGGCGACGCCTACCCCTCCGGCATCGTCGTCTCGCCCGACGGCCGCTTCGTGTGGATCGCGACGCGCGGCGAGGACGTCCTGTCCGCCTTCGCCGTCGACGGCGAGACGCTGCGGCTGATCGGCACGGTTCCCTGCGGCGGCCACTGGCCGCGCGCGCTGGCCGAGTCCCGGGGCGTCCTCTACGCGGCCAACGAACGCTCCGGAGACGTCACCTGGTTCACGATCGACCCGGCGACCGGAATGCCCCGCTACGAGGGCGCGGTCGAGGTGCCCGCCGCGTCCTGCGTGGTCCTCGACTGAACCCCGTCGCCCCGCCCCGGCATGGCCGAGGGCCCGCCCCTCGGGGAGGAGCGGGCCCTCGGCCGTACAGGCACAGGTCGTACGGCTGCCAGCGCGGCGTCAGCGGACCGGGGCGCCCTGCGGCTGCTGCGGGGCGATGCCCAGCGCCGTCGTGTACTTGGCCAGGGCCAGCTTGCCGATCGCCGGGTACGGGCCGAGCGGCTCCGCGATGGCACAGCCCCCCTCGCCGGCGGCCGCCTCCAGCAGAGCCGCGTCGATCTCGGGGCCGATCAGGTACGGCGCCACGGCCAGCTGCTGGGAGCCCGCGGAACGCAACTGCTCGGCGACGGACGCGATCGAGCCCTCCTGGTCCAGGGCCGCGGCCATCACCGGCACGGCGAGGCGCGCGGCGAGCAGCATGCCGGTGATCCCGGCCGCCTGCACGGCCTCCTCACCGCCGACGGAGGCCAGGATGATGCCGTCCGCGGCGGTCGCCACGGTGAACAGGCGGGCCCGGTCGGCGCGGGCCAGGCCCGCCTCGGACAGGCGCACGTGCAGCGCCTCGGCGAGCAGCGGGTGCGGGCCGAGGACGTCGGTCAGCTCGGCGGCGACCCGGCTGTCCATGAGGGACTGCCGGACCTGGCGCAGCAGCGAGCTGTCCGGACCGGCCAGCAGCGGGACGACGACGGCGACCGGACCGTCGGGCTCCCTGACCTCGACGCCCGCGGCGCGGGCCTGCTCGTAGCGGGCCGTGCGCTCGTCGGCGGCGTGCGTCAGCACGGACCTCAGGGCCGGGAACTCCGCGTCGTCCCCGTCCAGGAACCCGATCCGGGCGTCCAGGCCGGGCAGCTCGGAGCGGGCGATGCTCACGACCTCCTCGGCGAGGCTGCGCGTGGCGGAACTGGGCGTGCCGGGCACCGCGAGGACGAGCGCGGGCGCGCCCTCGGGAGCCACCAGCGGTTCGGGGCGGCGGTGCCGTCCGGGCTGGCGGGGTCGCGGCATTCGTACTGGCAGGCCGGACGCGGGCCCAGTGGGGGAGCTCATGGCGCCGCATGTTACTGGTTTCCTGGGCTTCTCTGTTCGGGGAGGGTGCAGGTGAGCGGTATCCGTCCGGTTTTGTCTGATGAGTTACGGACGAATGAGAAGTGATTCCCGCACGTTCCGGACACTTCCGGGACACTTCCTTCACCGACGGGACAATCCCCTTATGTGGTAACCACGTACAACATCGCCTCATCGCCCGGCAGAGTGAGCCGCCCGCCCGCCAACTCGGTCGCCAGCCGCACCGCGCCGTGCAGCGGGTCACCTTGGGGCGGGACGTGACGCGCGTGCGGCAGCCGCCGCGCCAACTCCTCGCCCAGGGGTACGAGGAGCGGCGCGCCCAGTTTGACCAGGCCCCCGGTGACGGACACTTGGGGCTGCCCGGCCGGCGGGCAGACCGCGGCGGCGGACTCGGCGATGTGCCGGGCCGCCGCGCGCAGGATGCCGGCCGCGACGGGGTCACTCGCGGCGCAGGCGGCCACCCGGGGCGCGAAGGACGCGAGGACGGCGGGGCGGTCCGCGCGCGGGTAGAGCATGCCGGGCAGCCCCGGCACCGGGCCGAACTGCTCCTCGGCCCACGCCAGCAGCGCGGCCGAGCCGCCGTCCCGGCCGTCGTGGGCGCGCAGCGCGGCCTCCAGACCCGCCCGCCCGATCCAGGCGCCGCTGCCGCAGTCGCCCAGCAGATGGCCCCAGCCGTCCGCCCGTCGCCAGCTCGTCAGATCGGTGCCGAGCGCGATCAGTCCGGTGCCCGCGGCGACCACGGCACCGGCCCGCGGTCCCAGGGCGCCCACATAGGCGGTGACGGCGTCGGCGGCGAGCGCGACGGCCCGCACGCCGAGTTCGCGGGCCAGCGCGCCCGGCAGGTCGGCGCGCAGGGCGCCGCCCAGAGAGGCGAACCCGGCGGCACCGACGACGGCCGTGTCCAGTCCGCTCACCCCGGCCTCGGCCGCCAACGACCGGGTCATGGGCACCAGTTGCTCCATCAGATGCCCGGGGTCGATCCCCCGCGCACCCGTGCGGACCGGCTCCCGGGACTCCCGCCGCGCGGACGGACCACGCCCGGGGACGCCCACGACGACCCGCAGACCCGAGCCCCCCGAATCGACGGCCAGGAAGCCGGGCTCAGCCCCCGTACCGGGCTCAGCCCCCCGGCCGGTCACGGCAGGCGCCAGTCCACCGGCTGTCCCCCCTGCCGGATCAGCAGGTCGTTGGCCCGGCTGAACGGGCGGGAGCCGAAGAAGCCGCGGTCGGCCGACATCGGCGACGGGTGCGCGGACTCCACCGACGGCAGGTCGCCAAGGAGCGGACGGAGGCTGCGGGCGTCGCGGCCCCACAGGACGGACACCAGCGGCTTGCCGCGCGCCGCCAGCGCCCGTATGGCCTGCTCGGTGACCTCCTCCCAGCCCTTGCCGCGGTGTGCTCCGGGGCTGCGCGGGGCCGTGGTGAGCGCCCTGTTGAGCAGCAGCACGCCCTGCTGCGTCCACGGGGTGAGGTCGCCGGTGGACGGCTGGGGCAGCCCCAGATCCGCGTTGAGCTCGCGGAAGATGTTGATCAGGCTGGGCGGCAGCGGCCGTACGTCCGGCGCGACCGAGAACGACAGCCCGACCGCGTGTCCCGGTGTCGGGTACGGGTCCTGGCCGACGATCAGGACGCGGACGTCGTCGAAGGGCTGCTGGAAGGCCCGCAGAACGTTCGGCCCGGCCGGGAGGTAGGTGCGTCCCGCCGCGATCTCCGCGCGCAGGAAGTCACCCATCGCGGCGATCCGTTCCGCCACGGGTTCCAGGGCCTTCGCCCAGCCCGGCTCGACGATTTCATGCAAGGGTCGTGGTGCCACGGGCGTCACCCTACTGCCGTACGCGGTGCGGCGATCAAGCGGTGGCCTGAGGCCGACCGAGGATGACCGAACCGTCGACAGAGATGACCGCAATCTCCCTTCCCGTCCCTCGTGTTCGGGTTCTCAGCCCACGACCGCCGCCCGCACGCACAGCACGTCCGGCAGATGGGAGGCCAGCAGCCGCCAGCTGTCGCCGTCGTCGCCCGAGGCGTACACCTCGCCGTTGCGGTTGCCGAAGTACACGCCCGCCGGGTCCGCGTCGTCCGTGCAGAGCGCGTCCCGCAGCACCGTGCCGTAGTGGTCCTCCTGCGGCAGACCGGCGGTCAGCGGCTCCCAGGTCTTGCCCGCGTCCGGCGTGCGGAAGACCCGGCAGCGGTGGTCGGCGGGCACCCGGTCCGCGTCGGCGTTGATCGGGAAGACGTACGCGGTGTCGCCCCGGCGCGGGTGTGCGGCGACCGCGAAGCCGAAGGTGGACGGCAGGTCCGCGCCGATGTCCGTCCAGTGCGCGCCCCTGTCGTCGCTGCGGTACACCCCCCAGTGGTTCTGCAGGTAAAGGCGGTCCGGATTCGCCGAGTCCTGCGCGATCTTGTGCACGCACTGCCCGAACTCCGGGTTCGGATCCGGCAGGAACACCGCGGACACGCCCGAGTTGGACGGCGCCCAGCTCGCGCCGCCGTCCGTGGTGCGGAACACCCCGGCCGTCGAGACCGCGACGGTCACCGCCCGCGGGTCGCGCTGGTCGGTGACCACGGTGTGCAGGCCCTCACCGCCGCCGCCCGGCACCCACTGCGAGCGGGTGGGGTGCTCCCACAGCGGGCGGACCAGCTCGAAGCTCTCCCCACGGTCCTCCGAGCGGTACAGGGCGGCCGGTTCCGTGCCCGCGTACACCACGTCCGGCTCGGCCGCGGCCGGGTGCAGCTGCCACACCCGCTCCAGTGAGACGCCGGTGTCCTTGGGGAACTTGACGGCCGGCCGCGCCGGTTCGGTCCAGGTGCGGCCCAGGTCGTCGGAGTGGAACACCGACGGCCCCCAGTGCGCGCTGTCCCCGCCGGCCAGCAGCCGCGGGGTGCTGCCGCGGGTGTCGAGGGCGACCGAGTAGACGGCCTGCGCGTTGAAGTAGGGACTTTCGTCGAACTCCCAGGCGCCACCTCGCCGCCGCCCGATGAACAAACCCTTCCGGGTACCCACGGCGAGCAGTACCTCGGCCATGCCGATCACCTCCGGGACGTCTTCGTCACACGTAGTTTTCAGACATCGGCCAGTCTGCACCCCGGCACTGACAGTCACCTCTGGAAACATCGTCGCCGCAGGTCAGACGGGTCGAGTCGGCCCGTCACAAAGATCGGTGGGACGTCTTCGCGTCACCCGCCTGCGCGAAGCGGGGTTCTCGTGCGACCGTCGAATCGGGGGCTCGCCGTGAGCAACACGGGGACATCCCCCGTATGGGAAGGCGGTCGGGAAGGCGGCCGGTGTGTCCGTGCGCTCGTGAGGAGGATGCCTTTGAAGGCGTTCCGTGGTCCGAAGGTGTGGCTGTGGCGATGGCGGCGCAACCCGCTCAGACGCCGTGCCGACACGATGGAGGCCTGGCTGGTGCTGGGCGCCTGGCTGCTCACCGTCCTGACCGGGGTCCTGTCGGGGCTCGTGGCGTCCGGCTCCGTCGAGCACGGGCTGGCCCGGGAGCGCGCCGAGTGGCGCCCGGCCGTGGCCCGGGTCACCGCGAAGATGCCGGGGAAGGCGAACCCCGACGAGCGGGTGTGGGCCACGGTGCGCTGGACCGTGGCGGACGGCTCCTCGCACACCGGCCAGGCCCGCGTCGCGCCCGGCAGCAAGGCGGGCACCCCGGTCACCGTGTGGACCGACCCGCAGGGCCACCTGGTCACCCGCCCGGCCTCCGTCTCCCAGGCGCACCTGCGCGCGGGCCTGATCGGTACCCTCGTCGGCGTCAGCGCCGCCGCCGTCCCGTTCGTCACCGGCCTGACCCTGCGTGGCCGGCTGGAGCGCCGCCGCATGGCCGAGTGGGACGCCGAGTGGGCGCGGTTGGGACCGCAGTGGGGACGTATGACCGGATGAGGAGCGGGGCCGTCCCTCCGGAGAAGACGGCGGGACGGCCCCTCATCCTCCCGCCAGCACCCTCTCGCACACCCGGAGCAACTCCTCGTCGTTCTGTATGTCATGGCTCCCGTACCCGCCCATCCGCGCGGTGTGGCGCCGCGCGCCGGCCATCTCCGCTGCCACGAGGTCCAGCAACGGGGTGCCCGCCGGCCCCATGTCGGCGAGGCAGGCGGCGATGGTGACGCGGGTGTGGGGGTTCTCGGCCCAGGCCGCGCGGAACACCGGCAGGACGGGCTCCGGGTCCCCGCCGATACGCCACAGCGCGGCCGCGGCCGAGGTCCGCTCCCGCACCCGGCTCGCGGCGGTCATACGGCGCAGCGCCGGAAGCGCGGGGCGGGCCGCGGGCCCCAGCCGGGCCAGCTCCCCGGCGGCCAGGCGGCGCAGGCCGGACCGTTCGTGCGTCAACTCCCGCAGCAGCACCGGGAGTGCGACGGACACGTCCTCGCCCGCCGACCACAGCGCACCGGCGGCCGCAGCCGCGTACCCGGTGTCCAGCAGCCCCCGCAGCACCGGCACCGCCTCCCACGCTGCGGCCCCGAGGGCGTCCAGCATGCGGATCGCGTACCCGACGACGGTGTCCCGGGGACCGGGGCGGTCCGGCGCGGTGCGCAGCAGGCGCAGGACCTCCGGCACGGCCTCCGCGTCGCCCAGGGCCGTGAGCGCCGACAGCAGCGGCACGGCGCGGCCGGCGCGGTCGGGCCAGTCGCGGGCGACCTGCGCGAGCCGGCGCCGTAACGCGGGGGCGAGCGGGCTCGCGGCCCTCCCCAGGTGGACGACCGCGTGCCCCAGGTCGTCCGGCGGGAGCGGGCCCGCCAGCAGCTGGGCGAGGACGGGGACCGCCCGTGCGTCCCCCGTCCGGGCGAGGGCCTTGACCGGACCGCCCAGCGCGGGCGCCCCGCGTTCCCAGCGGCGGACCCACAGGTCGGGCCGGGACGTCACGAGGGCGTGGAGGTGGCCGGCGGCGGGCGCAGCCAGGTCGAACAGCTCGGACAGCACCGACACCGCCGCGTCCCGTAACGCGTCGTGCTCCTCGGCCAGTTGCGCGCCGAGCAGCGCCACAGGCCCGGTGTAGTCGGCACGCCACTCCCGCAGCAGCCCCGCCGACATCCACACCGCGTTGCACCGGTCGACCGGGGCCGGACTGGTCAACTGCCCGGTGAGCAGGGCGATCCGGTCGGCCACCCGGTCGTCCAGCGCGGTGTGCAGGGTCCGCAGCAGGTACGAGCCCTCCTCGTCCGAGGGCCGCAGCCGCCGGATCCGGCCGACGAGGGTGTCCGTGCCGGGGCGGTCCCGCTCGTCCGGACGGCCGCCGGACCGCTGCTCGGACCTGTCCCTGAGCAGCCGGACCACCGTCGGCACCAGGTCGGCCGGGAGCCGGTCGGGTGCCCCGAGCGCGAGCTGACCGAGGGCGGCGAGCCGCGGCCCGGGCCCGTACGGCGGGGCGCTCTGCGCGGCCAGGAGGTCCACCGCCGCGGCGGCGTGCGCGGGATGCCGCCGCACGAAGAGGCCCAGGCCCTCGGTGAGGGCGAGCAGGACCCGGTCGTCCCGCTCGACCGTGATCCGCTCCCGCAGCAGGCCCAGTACGCGGGCCGGATCGTCCAGGAACCGCACCAGCGCCGCCGGTGCCGCCCGCCGCACCCAGGGGTCCGGGTCCGCGGCCAGGGCGGCGAACACCTCGGCACCCGAGCGCACCGCGGCATGCGCCGGCGCCCGGCCCGCCCCGGCGCCCTCGCTTTCCGTGCCGATGCTCACCAGCAGCTCGACTATGCCGCCCCGGTCCGGCACCTCCGCACGGGTCACGAGGGAGAACAGGAAGGGAACGCAGGCGAGCGTCGAGTCGTACACGTTCCCCTGGTGGTGCACCGAGCCGTACATCCCGTCCAGCGCGCCCTCCCGCTCGGCCGGGTCCGCGGACGCCAGCCCTCTCAGCAGTGCGGGTACGTCCGCCGCGCTGCCGTACGCATGCCGCAGCGAGGCCCAGTCGACCTCGTCGATCCCCGTGAACACGTTGTCCTCCCAGGCGAGTGCCACCTGGTCGCGAGTCTGCACCACGCCACTGACAACGAAGCGGAATCGGGCGGCGACTGTGTGCGATCCGTCGGTTGGGACCGGCCACGGACCGTGTGCGGGGACGGAGGGATCAGTTCTGGCCGGGAACGTGCGCGGGAGTGCAGGGATCAGTTTCCGCCCGGCAGCGCCCGCGTCAGGATCGAGCCGACATCGGCGGCACCCGGCAGCGTGCCGAAGGCGTGTCCCCAGTCGCCGCCGAGCCGGGTGGCGCAGAAGGCGTCGGCGACCGCAGGCGGGGCGTGCCGGACCAGGAGGGAGGCCTGCAGCGCCAGGGCCATCTCCTCGACCAGCCGGCGGGCGCCCGCCTGGCCGGACCCGGCCACGCGGTCCTTGAGCCGGGCCACGGCCGCGTCCAGCCGGGCGTCCGCCCCGCGCGCGAGGGCGAGTTCGGCGAAGAGGGCCTCGGCGGTGGCGGGTTCCCGTCCCAGCGCCCGCAGCACGTCGAGCGCGTTGACGTTGCCCGAGCCCTCCCAGACCGACAGCAGCGGTGCCTCGCGGTAGTGGCGGGGCATGCCGGACTCCTCCACGTAACCGTTGCCGCCCAGGCACTCCAGGGCCTCCGCGGTGAAGGCCGGGCCCCGCTTGGTCACCCAGTACTTGCCGACCGCGGTGGCGATGCGCCGGAAGGCCTGTTCCCCGGCGTCCCCGCGCACCGCCCGGTCCGCCGCCCCCGCCAGCCGCAGCGTCAGCGTCGTCGCAGCCTCCGACTCCAGCGCGAGATCGGCCAGGACGTTGCGCATCAGCGGCTGGTCGACGAGCCGGGCGCCGAACGCGCCGCGGTGCCGCGCATGGTGGCCGGCCTCGACGAGCGTCTTGCGCATCAGCGCCGCCGCCATCATCACGCAGTCCAGCCGGGTGCAGTTGACCATCTCGATGATCGTCTTCACGCCCCGCCCCGCCGGCCCCACCAGCCAGGCCACGGTGCCGTCGAACTCGGGCTCGGAGGAGGCGTTGGACCGGTTGCCCAGCTTGTCCTTCAGCCGCTGGATGCGGAACGTGTTCCGGGTGCCGTCGGGCAGCACGCGGGGGACGAGGAAGCAGGAGAGACCACCGGGTGCCTGGGCCAGCACCAGGAACACGTCGCACATCGGCGCCGACGTGAACCACTTGTGCCCGCGCAGCGTGTACACCCCGGGCTCGGCGGTGGGCGTGGCCGCGGTGGTGTTCGTCCGGACGTCGGAGCCGCCCTGCTTCTCGGTCATGCCCATCCCGGCCAGCAGACCGCGTTTCTCGGTGGGCACCCGCAGCTCCGGCTCGTACTCCCGGCCGGTCAGCAGCGGCTCGTACACCTTCGCCAGCTCCGGCTGGGCGCGCAGCGTGGGGACGGCCGCGTACGTCATCGACGTCGGACAGCCGTGCCCGGCCTCCGTGTGCCCCCACACCAGCCCGCCGGCACTGCGGGCCACATGAGCGCCCGGCCGCTCGTCGGCCCAGGGCGCGCCCGCCAGGCCCTCGGCGACCGCGGCCCGCATCAGATGGTGCCAGCCGGGGTGGAACTCGACCTCGTCGATCCGGTTGCCGTACCGGTCGTGCGTGCGCAGCTCCGGCTCGTACCGGTTGGCCAGTTCGGCCCACTCCTGCGCCTCCGCGCTGCCGGCGCGCGCCCCGAGCCGCCGGATGCCCTCCTCGGCCCAGCCCGCGCCCTCCCGGCGCAGCCCCTCCAGCAGGGCCGTGTCCTCGGCGGCGTCGTAGGGGGCCAGGGGCGGAGCCTGGTTGGTGACGTCGTGCGTGGCGTGCTGCGGGTGCGCGGTTGTCTCGGCCATACGGTCAGTGTTGCACTATTTCTTCAGCCGCAGCAATGATGCAACATCCGGCGGACGGCCCGTACAGTACGTCTCCATGCACAGGAACGTCGGCGGGAAAGCGCGGACCGGCTCAGGAGAGGTCGAGCTGCGCCCCCTCTCCGCCCGCTCGGTGGTGCTGAGCCTGCTGCTGGGCACGCACCCGCCCGAGCTGCCGGTGAAGGACCTGGTGCGTGCGGTCGAGCCGCTCGGCGTGGGCGGGTCCACCCTGCGGGCCGCGCTCAGCCGGATGGTGGCCGCCGGGGACCTGCGGCGCACGGACGCCGTCTACCGGCTCAGCGACCGCCTGCTCAGCCGCCAGCGGCGGCAGGACGAGGCCGTGCACCCGGAGACCCTCCCCTGGGGCGGCGAATGGGAGATGGTCGTCGTCACCGCGACCGGCCGCGGCCCCGCCGAACGCGCCGACCTGCGCGCCCGGCTCACCGCCCTGCGGCTCGCCGAACTCCGCGAGGGCGTCTGGCTGCGGCCCGCCAACCTGCGCCGAACCGGCACCGACGACCTCGGCGACGTGGTCCGGCACTTCACCGCCCGTCCCGAGGAGCCCGCCGGCGACCTGGCCGCGGCCCTGTGGCCGCTGGACGCCTGGGCGGACACCGCCAGGGCGCTGCTCGCCCACGTCGCCGCCACCGACCGCCCGGCCGACCGCTTCACCGCCCTCGCGGCCGTCGTACGCCACCTCCTGGCCGACCCGGTCCTGCCTCCCCGGCTCCTGCCCGCCGACTGGCCCGGCCCGGCCCTGCGCGCCGAGTACACCCGCCACCAGCGGGAGTTGACGGACGCGATGCTCGGCCGGGCCGGGTAGGCGCTGGAAGGCGGTCGTACGAAACGCCGTCATGTGCGCCTCGTACGATCCCCGTCGGGGGGAGGGTTACTTGTAGGTGATGTCCGAGCTGGAGCACTTGCAGCAGGTGCCGCCGGCGCCCGTGCCGTTCGTCGTCGGCTCCGCGCCTGTGCCGTTGCCGATGTACTTCTGGCAGGGGATGACCTTCTTGCTGGTGTCACCCGCGATGGTGATGATGTCCTTCAGGGTCGCGCTGTCGCCGTAGTTGGTGTTGGTGCCGACGAGCCGGCTGCCCTCGTAGGTCGCCGCGATGGTGCTGAGGTTGATCGTGCGCTTGTACTGCGTCTTGCAGTTGCCGCACGACCGGACGAAGGTGCCGAAGCGGTCGCTTCGACGCGGTGATCGACCATACGGAAAGCCGGCCGGGGCGGTGCCGACGGGGCTGTTTCAGGAGCTGAGCGGGACACCGTGAGGGAAGCCCGCGGTCACCGGCGCGGCTGCCGGCCGCCGCGGGCTTCCCGCACGACCCGGCGCCACGACCGGATGAGGTCGGGGATCTGGTCCAGGAGGCCTTTCAGGACGTAGACGAACACCGACGCGATACTCGCCGCGCTCAGGATCCCCAGGACGATCTGCGACTCCATACTCGGCCCTTCCTGCGGGTGCGAGGATGGTCGAACCGAGCGCGAGCGCATGCGGGATGGCAGGTGTCTCAGGTCGACCACCCGGAACAACGGTGATCAACTGAGGCCCTGCCGGCGTGCAGGCCGCGTGTGAAGTTGTCGCGATTGACGAGCCACCGATCACCTCGGCGGCCACGCCCGTCAGGGACGCCGGACCCATTCCCGTCGCAGTCGGCGCTGCCGACCGTGCGGTGGGGAGTGTAGCCACCGAAGCGGCGGACCGGCGAGACCCGCGCGCCCGGCGTCCCTCACGGCGACGGGATTCGGCCACCGCCTCACACGGACCGGTGGTACTGCTCCGGCACCCGCACCTCGCCCCCGAGTTCACGCGCCGCGTGCCGCGCCCACGACGGGTTGCGCAGCAGCTCGCGGCCGAGCAGGACCGCGTCGGCCTCGTCGTTCAGCAGGATCTTCTCGGCCTGCTCCGGGTCCGTGATCAGGCCGACGGCGGCGACCGGGAGCGGGGTCTCGGCCTTGACCCGGGCGGCGAAGGGGACCTGGTATCCGGGGCCGGCGGGGATGCGGACACCGGAGGCGTTGCCGCCGGTGGAGACGTCGAGGAGGTCGACGCCGTGGGCCTGCAGCTCGTGGGCGAAGCGGACCGTGTCGTCCGGGGTCCAGCCGCCGTCCTCCAGCCAGTCGGTGGCGGAGATGCGGAAGAACAGCGGCTTGTCCTCGGGCCACACCTCCCGTACCGCGTCGACGACTTCGAGGGCGAAGCGGATGCGGTTCTCGTACGAACCGCCGTAGGCGTCGGTGCGGTGGTTGGAGTGCGGGGAAAGGAACTCGTTGATCAGGTAGCCGTGGGCGCCGTGGATCTCGGCGATCTCGAAACCGGCGGCGAGGGCCCGGCCGGCCGCCGTCGCGAACTGTTCGATGACTGAACGTATCTGATCGGTCGTCAGCTCGTGCGGCACCGGGTGGCGGTCGTCGAACGCGACCGGGCTCGGGCCCAGCGGCTGCCAGCCGCGCGCGTCCGGCCCGAGGGGTGCGCCGCCCTTCCAGGGCCGGTCGGTGGAGGCCTTGCGGCCGGCGTGGGCGAGCTGGATCGCGGGCACCGTGCCCTGCGCGGCCAGGAAGCGGGTGATCCGGCGGAACGCCTCGGCCTGGGTGTCGTTCCAGATGCCCAGGTCGTACGGCGAGATCCGGCCCTCGGGCGAGACCGCGGTGGCCTCGACGACGACCAGTCCGGTGCCGCCGGTCGCGCGCGCCGCGTAGTGGGCGAAGTGCCAGTCGTGCGGGGCGCCGGTCAGCGGGCCCTCGGGAGCGGCCGAGTACTGGCACATCGGGGGCATCCAGACCCGGTTCGGGATGGTCACTTCGCGCAGGGTGTAGGGCTCGAAGAGCGCACTCACGGCGGACTCCATTCGTCACGGGACCGGTGGTCTGCTCGTACGATAGGCGTCGTAGTACGGCAACTGTCAAATTACGATGGACCTCGTACAATGGAACCTGGACGGGCCCGGAGGGCCGGACGAGAGGGAGCCGCCGTGACCAGCACCAGCGCGACCAGTCGCGACCTTCCGCACCCGGCCCCCGAGGAGATCCGCCTCGAAGGCGTGCTGCACGCACTCTCCGACCCGCTGAGGCTGCAGATCGTGCGCGAGCTCGCCGCCCGCGGCGACGAACTCTCCTGCTCGGACTTCGACGTGCCGGTCACCAAGTCCACGACCACGCACCACTTCCGGGTGCTGCGCGAGAGCGGCGTGATCCGCCAGGTCTACCGGGGCACGGCCAAGATGAACGGCCTGCGCAAGGACGACCTAGACGACCTCTTCCCGGGGCTGCTCGACAGCCTCCTCGCCGCCGCCGGCCGGCAGGCCGTCCGCCTCGGCGACAGCGCCTGAACCGTCCCGCGCGGGGAGGTGGTTGAACAGCAGGTTCAGTACGATCGCGGTCACGCAGCCCGCGCTGATGCCGCTGGTCATCACCGTCTGGAACCAGTCCGGGAACTTCGCGTACACCGCGGGCACCCCCACCGGCAGCACACCGACGGCGACCGAGACGGCCACCACGGTCAGGTTGTTGTTGCCCTTGAAGTCGACCTGCGTCAGCGTGCGCAGGCCACTCGCGGCGACCGTGCCGAACATCACCAGGCCCGCGCCGCCCAGCACCGGAGCCGGTATCGCCGCGACCACCGCGCCCAGCTTGGGCAACAGCCCCAGCAGCACCAGGATGCCGCCGGCCGCCGCGACCACCCAGCGGCTGCGCACCCGGGTCATGCCGACCAGGCCCACGTTCTGCGCGTACGCCGTGTACGGGAAGGTGTTGAACACGCCCCCGAGGACGGTGGACAGCCCATCGGCGCGCAGCCCGTCCGCCAGCGAGCGCGGCTCGACCCTCCGCCCGGTCAGCTCACCGACCGCGATCAGGTCACCGGTGGTCTCCGTCATCGTCACCAGGGCCACCACCAGCATGGACGCGATCGCCGAGGCGTGGAAGGCGGGCGCCCCGAAGTGGCACGGCGTGCTGATGCCCGCCCAGTCGGCGTCCCCGACCCCGCCGAAGTCCGTGAAACCGAACGGCACGGCCACCGCGAGTCCCACCGCTATGCCGATGAGCACCGCGATCCGGCTCAGGAACGCGGGCGCGAACCGCTGCACGCCGATGACCACTGCCAGCACGAAGGCCGCCAGCGCGAGGTTCTTCGGCTCTCCGAAATCCTTCGCGCCGGCGCCGCCCGCCGCCCAGTTGCCCGCGACCGGAAGCAGTGAGAGACCGATGATCAGGACCACGGTGCCGGTGACCAGCGGCGGGAAGAAGCGCAGCAGCCTGCCGAAGACCGGCGCCAGCAGCACGATCGCCAGCCCCGCGACGATCACGGAACCGTAGATCGCGGGAAGCCCGCCGCCCGTCGTCCCGATCAGCACCATCGGCGACACCGCCGCGAACGTGCAGCCCTGCATGATCGGCAGCCGCACGCCGAACCGCCAGAAGCCGACGCACTGGATGAGCGTCGCGATCCCGCACACCAGCAGGTCGGCGGTGATCAGATACGCCAGGTCCGCGGGCGACAGCTTCATCGCACCGCCCACGATCAGCGGCACGGCGACGGCGCCCGCGTACATCGCGAGGACGTGCTGCAACCCGAGGGCGGCCAGTTGCCGGGCGGGTGGGACTTCGTCGACGGGGTGCACGGGCGTGGTCGTGGCCATGGGCACTCCAGAGCGGCGGTGGGGGAGGACATCCGAACAGCACAAGACCGTAAGGGGCTTGCACAGTTTGTTGATTTACGGGCTGTTGCCGGTGTGTGTCCTGCCCACCCGGATGCCGCCGACTCTGCTACGGGGCCGCCGTCCGCGCCGCCGCCAGCAGTGACTCCCAGTCGGCCAGCTTGACCACACTCCGCCCGAGCGAGGCCCCGAGTTCCGCCTCGGCCCGCTCGATCGCCTGCCATCCCGCCCACGGCACGGGCTCGGTCCCGGCCGTCCGCAGCACCGCGACGGGATCGTCCGGCACCGCCTTGTGTACGAGCACGGGGGCGTCCGCGAGCAGGGACGTCACCGTCTCCTTGGCGCACGGGCGGTTGCTGCCGATGACGCCCGTCGGGCCGCGCTTGATCCAGCCGGCCACGTACTCGCCCGGCGACACGGCGGACCCGCGCAGGACCCGGCCCTCGATGTTCGGCACGGTGCCGCTCGACGCGTCGAACGGCAGTCCCTCCAGCGGCACCCCGCGATACCCGACCGAGCGCAGCACCAACTGCGCCTCGACGTCCTCGAACAGGCCGGTGCCCGTGACGCCGCCCTGCCCGTCCGGTGCGGTCCGCTCGAAGCGCACCGCGCCCACGCGCCCTCCCTCGGCGAGGAGTTCGACGGGCCGCAGACAGAAGCGCAGCCGGATGCGGCGGGCCGCGTCCCCGGGCGGCCGTGCCGCCCAGCCGCGCAGCACCTCCACGTTGCGCCGCTGGGCCGCGGGCAGCCCGGAGGGGTCGACGTACGCCGGGTCGAGCGCCAGCTCGGCCGGATCCACGGCGACTTCGGTGCCCGGCAGGCCGCCCAGCTCGCGCAGCTCCTTGGTGGTGAAGCGGGCCTGCGAGGGACCGCGCCGGCCCACCATCTGGACCTCCCGCACCCCGCTCGCCGCCAGCGTGGTGAGCGCCGCCTGCGGCATGTCGGTCGGGCTCAGCTCCGCCGCGCCGCGGGCCAGCATCCGGGTGACGTCCACCGCGACGTTGCCCACGCCGATGACCACGGCCGACCGGGCGCCGGTGAGGAAACCGGCCTCGACCGCGTCCGGGTGCGCGCTGTACCAGGACACGAACTCGGTCGCCGACCAGCTGCCCGGCAGGTCCTCGCCGGGAATGCCGAGGTGCCGGTCGGTGGCGGCGCCCACGCAGTACACGACCGCGTGGTACAGCTCCCGCAGCCGCTCGACGGGCAGCCCGCCGGGGCCGCCGACCCGCACACCCCCGAGGAACCGCACCCGATCGTGCTCCAGGACCGTGCGCAGGCTGCCCTGCAGCGACTTGATCTTCTCGTGGTCCGGGGCCACGCCGTAACGCACCAGGCCGTACGGGCACGGCAACCGGTCCAGGACGTCGACGAACACCTCGGAATCCAGCTGGACCAGGCTCTGGGCGGTGTAACACCCGCTCGGCCCGGAGCCGACGACGGCGACACGCATGGCTCCAGCATTGCACCACGGGGGCTTCTCTGACAGAGGCCGACAGGGTGACGCGGCAGGGCGGCGGACGGGATCGGGCGAGCAGCGAGGCCGGTCGGCCGACGGGATCGGGCGGGAGGCGAGGCCGGGCGGGACGCGTTCCGGTCTAGCGGGCCTCCGGCTCCTCGTCCGCCCGTTCCCCGGCCCGCGCCCGCGGCGCGGCACACGGCCGCTCCTCCGTGGCGAAGAACCGCGACAGGTCCTTCTCGCACGCTCCCTCGGCCGGCGCCCCGGCCCCGGGCGGGACGCCCAGCTCCCAGTCGAGCCGGTAGCGCTTGAACAGCTCCTCCCGCAGCATCGGAATCGGCATCGCCAGCCCCGGCACCAGCGCCGCGTACACCGCCCCCATCAGCAGCGCGCGCAGCAGGGGATAGTCGGCTCGGACGTCCGGGGAGCCGTACCGGGCGACCGTGTCGCTCAGCAGCTCGGACAGGCGCCGCTGCTCCGGGCACTGCACGAGGCCCTCGGCCTGCAGGAGCCCGGCCATGTGCTGGCGCATCAGCACGGGCCGGTCCCGGGCCAGGCCCAGGATCGCGTCGATGGCCCGCGCCAGCCGCTCGCACCCGTCGTCGGTACGCGGCTCGCGCTCCAGCGCCTCCTCCAGCGTGCGGTGCATCAGCCGGTGCACCGCGGACTGCACGAGCTGGCGTTTGCCGGGGAAGTAGTACGACACCAGTCCGCGCGCCGAACCCGCCCGGTCCGCGATGTCGCCCAGGGTCGTGGCCTCGTACCCGTGCTCGCCGACCAGCTCGACCGCGGCGTGCAGCAGCCGCTCCCGGGAACGCCGCCGCAACTCTTCATTGACCGAGGCGCTGCGCGGGGACATGCTGGAAACTCCTGTGTTGACTGGCTGCCAGCCAACTATACTCAACGGACAGGCACCGCTCCGCGCGGCGCCTGCTCAGGGCTGCCGTCCGTCTGGGGCGACGCGGGGGATCGTCTCAGGCGGACGGCGCGGTGTGCCCGGTACGTGCCCCAGCGTGCACAGACCCCTCGCCTCCTCGCCTCTTCCGTCGCACGACGACCGTCCCGTCCCTAGAGTTGGGCACGGGTGCCGAGCGAAGGAGCGTGCGGACATGGAACAGGACCAGCGGATCCTGGCCAGGATCGCGGAGATGGTCGAGGACGAGCACAGGCTCCGGGAGGCGCTCGCGGCCGGAGAGATCGACAGCGACACGGAACAGCAGCGGCTCGGCCATCTGGAGCGCGAACTCGACCAGTGCTGGGACCTGTTGCGGCAGCGCCGCGCCAAGGCCGAGTTCGGGGAGAACCCGGACGAGGCCCGGGTCCGCTCCGAGTCCGAGGTCGAGGGCTACGAGGGCTGAATCGCGCGCAGGCCCGGCGGGGCTCAGCCCACCAGGTCCAGCACCGGCAGCAGCGCGTCCGGCCGCTCGGACACCGGCAGGTGGTCCACGAAGTGCACCCGGCACCCGAGGGCCGCCGCACCGCCGTCCGCCGGCCGGCTGTCGCCGACCATCAGCACGTCCCGCGGATCCACGCCGAGCGCCGCGCAGGCCGTGGCGAAAAGCCGCGGGTCCGGCTTCTGCACGCCGTGTTCGTACGACAGCACGTACGCGTCCACGTACGCGTCGAGCCCGTGCTCACGGAAGACCGGGCGCAGGTCCCAGCCGATGTTGCTGACCACGCCCACGCCGATCCCGCGCTCGCGCAGCGTACGCAGCACGTGGGCGGCGTCGGGGTACGGCGACCAGGCCCGCGGGGTCATGTGCCGGTCGTACAGCGCGTCGTACAGCCCCGGATCGGGCAGCGGCACCCGACGGGACAGGCCGGTGTACGCGGCCCGGTGCAGTGCCGCACTCTCGTCCCGGACCGCCCACACGCCGGCGAGGTCCGCGGGCAGTTCGGCCGGGGCCGCCCCGCCCGGCAGCGCTCCGGCGGCCTCCAACGCCTGTGCAGCCTTGGTCAGTTCCGGCTCGGGAAGCTCCAGTGCCGACTCGGCCACGGCGGCGCGCAGCCAGGACTCGGTGGACTCGATGCGGAACAGGGTTCCGGAGAAGTCGAAGAGGACGGCGGTCATGCGCGGGACTGTACCCGGCGTGCTGTCCGGCGCGGGGCGGCCGGGGTGGGCCGAACGGGACCGTCCGTCAGTGAGAGCGTGCCCTGGCGCCCCACGGCGACTCGTGCGCCGCGACCGCCACCGCCACCACCAGGCCCCCGAACAGCCACCCCCCGACCACGTCCGACGGCCAGTGCACGCCCAGCCACACCCGGGTCAGACCGACGCCCACCACGGACACGACGGCCACCGCCAGGGCCGTACGCCGCAGGGCGCGCCCGGCGCCGAAGTGGTGGAGCAGCCACAGCAGGAGGCCGCACACCACGGTGGCGGTCATGGCGTGACCGGAGGGGAAGGCCGCGTAGTGCGCGGAGTCGACCGGGTCCGGCCAGACCGGGCGGGGGCGGTGGACGGCGGCCTTGAGCGACTGCTGCACCACCGTGGTCACCGCGCAGGTCACCGCCAGCCACACGGCCGTCCACCATGCCGCGCGGCGCCACACCAGCCAGAGTGCGGCCGCCGCGCACAGCAGACGCATCGTCAGCGGGTCCCATACCCAGTCGGTCAGGATGCGGAAGACACGGGTCGCACCGCGGTCCCCGACCGCCCAGCGGTGGGTGGCGCGGGAGACGTCCCCGTCCAGGGTGATCAGGGGGTGCCATCTGGTCGCGACCAGCGCCAGCAGCAGGGCGGAACACAGCGCGAGCAGCGAGGCGGTGACGGCGGCCGCGCGGTACTCCTTCGGGCGGCGCGGGGAGTCGACGGACGGGTGGCGCATGCTGCGATCTTCGCCGAAGCGGGGGGTGGGAGGCCAGTGCAGGGTCTCTTGTGACGCCAGACCCGTCGTGCGGGCCGGCCGGGCCCCGGGCGCCCAGTGACAGGCCCTAGAAGGCGGATGAAGATGTTGGGTTCTGGCCCTGCCGCGTGAGCGGTAGGGCCAGACTCGTTGTGTGGCGATGGGTGAGTGGGTCGGCGAG
>NZ_JBITDA010000038.1:0-57335 GCF_044453765.1 Streptomyces sp. NPDC051636
GCTTCCTGCGGCCCTGAGCCACCGTCCGGGTCTTGCGGATCTCGAACATCGCACCCCTTGAGCTGGGGTGTTGCGACGATCGCTAGAACTCAAGCACGTCCGGGGGGCCTTCGCTCGCTGCCGGTCGTTACCGCCAGGCGCTCGCTGTCCGGTCAGACGGCCTCGACGACCGGCGCCGGCGCCGCGTCGGCGTTGTCCGCCGGGCCGTCCTCCGGCTTCTGCGGGCCGCCCCTGAGCGGCACCTCCTTGACGAAGAAGGCCGCCACCAGCACGGCCACCGCGATGATCGCGCCCAGCAGGAACGCCGAGTGGGTACCGGAGGACACCGCGTGCTGGTACGCCTCCCGCGCCGCCGGACGCAGCTTCCTCAGGCTGGCCGCGTCGAGCTGGGCGGACCGCTGGGTCACCTTGGCGCCCAGCGCGCCGGCCCGCTCGGCCATGACGTCCTGGACCCGGTGGTTGAACAGCGCGCCCATGACGGCGACACCGAAGGAGGAGCCGAGCGTACGGAAGAGGGTGGCGGACGAGGACGCCACGCCCATGTCCTTCATCTGCACGCTGTTCTGCGCGACCAGCATGGTGATCTGCATCAGACAGCCCATGCCGAGGCCGAGGACGGCCATGAACACCCCGGAGGTGAGCCGGGAGGTCCCCGTGTCCATCGTCGACAGCAGGTACAGGCCGGTGATCATCAGAACGCCGCCGGCGACCGGGAAGACCTTGTACCGGCCGGTGCTGGTGGTGACCCGCCCGGAGATCATCGAGGTCACCAGCATCGCGCCGAGCATCGGCAGGAGCAGCAGCCCGGAGTTGGTCGCGGACGCGCCCTGCACGGACTGCTGGTACAGCGGCAGGAAGAGCGTGGCGCCGAACATCACGAAGCCGGTGATGAAGCCGATGCCCGACATCAGCGTGAAGTTGCGGCTGCGGAAGATGTGCAGCGGCAGCACCGGCTCCGCGGCCTTGGTCTGCCAGAACACGAACCCGACCAGCGCGGCCACGCCGATGCCGATCAGCTCCATGATCCGCGCGGACGTCCAGGCGTACTCGCTCCCGCCCCAGGTGGTGACCAGCACGATCGAGGTGATGCCGACGGTCAGGAGCACGACGCCGAGGTAGTCGATACCGACCTTGGACCGCTTCTTCGGCAGGTGCAGCACGGCGCTGACCAGCGCGAGGGCGACGGCGCCCAGCGGCAGGTTGATGTAGAAGGACCAGCGCCAGCCCCAGTTGTCCGTGATGGTGCCGCCGACCAGCGGGCCGCCGATCATCGCGAGCGCCATGACACCGGCCATCATGCCCGTGTACTTGCCCCGTTCCCGCGGCGGTACGAGGTCGCCGATGATCGCCATGACGCCGACCATCAGACCGCCGGCGCCGAGCCCCTGAACGGCCCGGAACCCGATGAGCTCACCCATGTTCTGGGCCATGCCGCTGAGCGCGGAGCCGATCAGGAAGATCACGATCGAGGTGAGGAAGGTGGCCTTGCGGCCGTACATGTCGCCGAGCTTGCCCCAGATCGGGGTCGCCGCGGCGGTCGCCAGGGTGTACCCGGTCACCACCCACGACAGCTGCTCCAGGCCCCCCAGTTCACCCACGATCGTAGGCATCGCCGTGCCCACGATCATGTTGTCCAGCATCGCGAGCATCATCGCGATCATCAGAGCGAGCAGCACGACCCGCACGCTCCTGGGCTTTTTGCCCCCTGTGCCGTTGCTTTCCACGCCTGGTGCGCTCTCTGTGTCCGCCATCTATCCCACTCCCCCAGGACCGCTACTTACTTGCCGCCCGGCTAGTTCACTACACTGGGAAGGTAGCGATGTCACTAGCCGGTCGTCAAGTAAGTTTCCGCGGGAGCGCGAGGAGTACGAGGATGGGCGTCACCATGGACGGCACCAAGCAGCAGCGCCGCGGCAACACCCGCCAGCGCATCCAGGACGTGGCCCTCGAGCTCTTCGCCGAGCAGGGCTACGAGAAGACATCCCTGCGCGAGATCGCCGAGCGCCTGGACGTGACGAAGGCGGCGCTCTACTACCACTTCAAGACCAAGGAAGAGATCCTGGTCAGCCTCTTCGAGGACCTGACGCAGCCGATCCAGGACCTGATCGACTGGGGCGCGCGGCAACCGCACACACTGGAGACCAAGCAGGAGATCGTGCGGCGCTACAGCGAGGCTCTGGCCGGCGCCGAGCCGCTCTTCCGCTTCATGCAGGAGAACCAGGCGACGGTACGCGAACTGCGCATCGGCGACACCTTCAAGGACCGCATGCGCGGCCTGCGCGACATCATCGTCGACCCCGACGCGGCCCTCGTCGACCAGGTCCGCTGCGTCAGCGCCTTGTTCACGCTGCACGCGGGCATGTTCGTGCTGCAGGACGTCGTGGGCGACCCCGAGAAGAAGCGCGAGGCGGTTCTCGAGGTCGCCGTGGACCTGGTCACGCAGGCGCACCGGGGCGCCCGCGGCTCCTGAACGGGCTCAGACGGACACGCCCTTGGCGCGCAGGAAGGCGACCGGGTCGACCGCCGAGCCGTAGTTCGGGGTGGTACGGATCTCGAAGTGCAGGTGCGGGCCGGTGGAGTTGCCGGTGTTGCCGGACCGGGCGATGTGCTGACCGGTGGCGACGACCTGACCGATCTTGACGTCGATCCGCGAGAGGTGGGCGTACTGCGAGTACGTCCCGTTCCCGTGCTTGACGACGATGGCGTTGCCATAGGCGGGCCCGTCACCGGCGCCGTTGCCGCCGGCCTTGACCACGGTGCCGCCGTGCGCGGCGACGACATCGGTGCCGATCGGCACAGCGAAGTCCTGCCCGCTGTGCTTGGCCTGCCACAGGGCGCCGGCCTGGTTGAAGCCCGCGGACAGCGTGTACTTCTTCACCGGGTCGACCCAGCCGGCGGCGGACTTCGCGGCGGCGGTCGTCGTGGTGGCGGAGGCGGCCTGCGGGGTGGCGGCGCTCGCGACCCCGGCCCCCAGCACGACCGACGCGCCCACGCCTGCGGCCAGGGCGGCGACACGGGTGCGCAGAAGGGACGTACGGCGGGGAGTACGGGACGGGACGCGCTGGGACATCGAAACCTCGCGGGGTGGGGGACAGAAAGCCACCCGACGCGACTGGTGTCCGCGGGTGGGCCGTCCCTTGGTACCTCGGGGTCCCATTCACCCCAAAACAGCCTCACTACGGCCATCAGTAGTACTTAGCCGCAAAATGCCCCCCTTCTTGACAGGTCACAGGCCTGACATGACCTGCCGTTACCCTGTCCGCCAGATCCCACTATCTCCACTAGTAACGGACATATCGCCTGTGCGGCATATCACCGACCCGCAAGATCGACGGACGCCGAAATGTGACCGGCGCTACGCGGACGGGCGTTCACGTCGCACGGCGGACGCCTCCAAGGCGCGGAGCATCGGAACACTGGCCTCGGCGCAGGCAACAACCCGCCGGCCGTCACGGACTACTCGACGCTCTCGCCCACCGACCGCGAACTCGGCCCTGCGGAAGAGTGCTTGTCCCGTGTCGTCCAGGAGGCCACCGATCACGTCGGCCGCCGGGATCCGGCCCGCGAACCGAACGACGGGCTACGCTGACCGGCGTTCGGGCAAGAGAGACCGCACCATGCCTCGGGGGAACGACATGGAACCGACCGGCGCAGGCGTGAAGTTGGCGTCGAGTGTGATCACACCGCTCGTCAGGAAACTGTTCACGGCCGAGGGGCCGGGCGCCGGGCTCGTCGACAAGCCGGTCCGGCTATCCGGGCTCGTGTCGTTCAAGGGGGAGAAGAAGACCCTCACCTACGACGACCTGCGGAAGCTGGCGGACGAGCTGGTGCAGAGGGCGATGACGGGAGGTGAGCCTCCGGTCCCGGCCGAGCAGGTGGAGGCCGTCCAAGTGGCGGTGGCCCAGACCCTCCGCGCCTTGGGCGACCTCGACATGACCGACGTACAGGCCGTGGAACTCGGCCACGAAGCCCTCGCCCGGCGCCTGCGCGGCACTCCTGAGGGCCGGACCTTCACCTGCGTCCTCTCCTACGACGCATCCCTCTTCTACGAGCGTCTCCTCGACACCGCCTGCCTGCACATCCTGCACTTCTTCACGCAGCGCTCCACTTTTGTCGCCCGCACCCTCGTCGAACAGACCCGCCGCCAGGCGTCACTGATCGCCAAGGTCGACGAGCTGATCGCCCGCACGCCCCCAACCGGCGGCACCGACACCGCCTTCGAGCAGCGCTACCTCGCCTACATCGCGACCCGGCACAGCAAGCTCACCATCTACGGCATCGACCTCGTCAATTCCCCCGACCGCTGGCCCCTGGACGCCGCCTACCTCAGCCTCCAGGCCCTGGGCCCCGCCGAGGACGCCGAGGCGACCGGCCCCGACGGCCCGCGCATCGCCTCCGCGGCCACCGCGCTCCCCGCCGACCAGGCCCTCGCCGAGCACGACCGCGTGCTCCTCCGCGGGGTCGCCGGCTCCGGCAAGACCACGCTGGTGCAGTGGCTGGCGGTCACCGCGGCCCGGGGCGAGCGGGGTGACCGCATCCCCTTCGTCCTCCCCCTGCGTACCCTCGTCCGCCGTCCCGGCGGCCTTGCCGCCCCCGACGCCTTCCTGGCCGGCGTACGCGTCCCCTTTCACGCCGCCCAGCCGGACGGCTGGGCCGACCGGGTGCTGGTCGCCCGCCGCGGGCTGCTCCTCGTGGACGGCGTCGACGAGGTTCCGGAACGCGAGCGGGAACGGACCCGCCGCTGGCTGCGGGAGCTGCTGGAGGTGTATCCCGGCAACCAGTGGCTGGTCACCTCCCGACCCTCCGCCGTACGCGAGGACTGGCTCACCGCCGACGGCTTCACGGAGCTGGCCCTGACCCCGATGAGCCGGGACGACGTGGCCGCCTTCGTCGCCCGCTGGCACACCGCGGCCCGCGCCGACGCCCCGGAGACGGAACCCGACCGCCTCGACGGCTACGAGCGCACCCTCCTCGACGCCGTCCAGACCAAGCCCGACCTCGGCCGCCTCGCCACCAACCCCCTGATGTGCGGTCTGATCTGCGCCCTGCACCGCGACCGGCGCGGCTACCTCCCGCACGGCCGCCAGGAGTTGTACGACGCCGCGCTGTCGATGCTGCTCGCCCGCCGCGACGAGGAACGGGACATGTTCCCGGGCGACGACCGCGACGGTGGCATCCACCTCAGCGAACTCCCGCAGATCCAGCTGCTCCAGCGGCTCGCGTACTGGCTGATCCGCAACAACCAGTCCGAGATGGACCGCGAGCGGGCGGAACGGATCATCGCGGACGTCCTCCCGTCCCTGCCGGCCGCCGCCGCGCAGGGCGACGCCCGGCGCATCCTGAACCACCTGCTGGTCCGCAGCGGGCTGCTCCGCGAACCCGCCGCCGGCACCGTGGAGTTCGTCCACCGCACTTTCCAGGACTACCTGGGGGCCAAGGCGGCGGTGGAGGACGGGGATTTCGGACTGTTGGTGCGCGGCGCGGTGGACGAGCAGTGGGCGGATGTCGTGCGGATGGCGGTCGCGCACGCACGGCCTCGGGAGCGGGCCGAGCTGCTCGGGGAGCTGACCGAGTCGGCGAAGCGGCTGGAGGGCGCCGAGGGGACGCGGGTACGACTCCTCGCGCTGGCCTCGCTGGAGCATGCGACGCAGCTCGACCCCGGCGTCCGAGCCGCCGTGGAGCAGAACGCGGCCGCTCTCATCCCGCCCCGGACGACGGATGAGGCGCGTGCCGTGGCCTCGGCCGGGCCGCTCGCGCTGGAGCTGCTGCCCGGGCCGGAGGGTCTCAGCGACGAGGAAGCCCGGGCAGTCGTGATCACCGCCTCTCTCATCGGGACGGAGGCGGCGGTGCCGGTGCTGGCCCGCTTCCGGGACCACCCGGCGCTCATGGTGCGTGCCCAGCTGACCTGGACCTGGCACCGCTTCCCGGCACGTCGGTACGCGCGGGAAGTCATCGCCCATCTGCGGCCCGACGACCTCTTCTTCAGTGCGCATTCGGCGGAGCACCTGCGTCTGCTGCGGGGGCTGGGCGGACGGCAGGCCCTCCAGGTGCTGGGCGACGTCTCGGAGAGAGACCTGGGCGCCACGCTGCCGGACTCGGTGGCCTCCCTCAACCTTCACGCCAACCTGGAGTTGCAGGACCTGTCCTGCCTGTCGTCCCTCCACGGGCTCACGTACCTGGACCTCAGCTCGTGCCATCGCGTGGACAGCCTGGCCCCGGTGGCCCATCTGCCCTTGGGCTGGCTGTCCGTGACCAACTCTTACGGCCTGGAGTGGCCGGGGGCGCTTGCGCCACTCGACGGCCACGCGACTCTGCGTGCGCTCGACATCGGCACGACACTGCGCGCCGGCTCCCTCGACGAGGCCCTTCCACGCGGCGTGCCGCTGCGCTACCTGCGCCTGGCCAAGTCGGCCGTGCTCTACACCGGACTGCGCGGACTGCACCGGCTCCGGACGTTGAAGCAGCTGAGCCTGGCGGCCCTCGCCAGGGATCTGGACCCCGAGGACTTCGAGGAGATCGCCCGCCTGCCGGAACTGGTGGAGCTGCGTATCAACTGGGGAACCGTCGGCTGGGGCGGGCCGCCGCTGCCGCACGTCACCAAGCTGCGACTCAACCGTTTCACCGGAGACGAGGACATCGCCCACATCCTCCGCACGTTCCCCCACCTGCGCACGCTCGACATCGTTCCCGCCACCCCGAACGCGAAGATCCCTCCCGAAGTCCTCGCCGCTTTCCCCATTCCCCCCGCGGTCACCCCAGTTCACAGCACGGTGTGACGCACATCCCTGTACGCCTACCCTCCGGTAACCCTACGGTTCCCCTCGCGCCACCCTCACCGAAGATCATGCCCGTGACACAGGCAGACGAAGGCACCGTACGCACGCGTACGGACGTGAGAGGACCCCCACCGATGACCACACGCCCCTGGGCGCACCGCCTATCCGTCACCGCCGTCTCCGTGGCCGCCCTGGCGGCGACGGCCGCCCCGGCCGACGCGGCGACGACGAGCGGCACCGCCGCCACCGTGGACTACGCGACCTGGCAGAAGGACTGCCAGACGGTGATGGACCAGGCCCTGCCGTACCTGCAGCAGCGCATCGCGGCGGCCACGCCGGGCGAGAAGCAGGCGATCGTCTTCGACATCGACAACACCTCGCTGGAAACCGACTTCGGCTTCAGGTACCCGCAGCCGGCCAACAAGCCCGTCCTGAACGTCGCCGAGTACGCCCAGGAGCACGGCGTCTCGCTCTTCTTCGTCACCGCCCGCCCGGGCATCATCGCCGCGCCGACCGAGTACAACCTCGAGTACGACGGCTACGACGTCTCCGGCCTCTACGTCCGCGGCCTGTCCGACCTCTTCAAGAACGTCGCCGCCTACAAGACCGCCCAGCGCGTCGGCATCGAGAACAAGGGCTACACGATCATCGCGAACATCGGCAACAGCGCCACCGACCTGTCGGGCGGCCACGCCGAGAAGACGTTCAAGCTGCCGGACTACGACGGGCAGTTGTCGTAACGCCTCGCGGCATGCGAAAGGGGCCGGTGCTCGAGAGCACCGGCCCCTTTCAGGACCTCCGGGCGAACCCCCGGAGGGTCACGCGTCCTTGCTCAGGTTGGGCCCAGCCCCACCGGCCGCCTGCTCGATCGGCGGGACGTCCGGCAGTGCCGACTTCTCCTCACCCCGGAAGGTGAAGGTCTTGGTCTCGCCCTCGCCCTCGGTGTCCACGACCACGATGTGACCGGGGCGCAGCTCGCCGAAGAGGATCTTCTCCGACAGCGAGTCCTCGATCTCGCGCTGGATCGTGCGGCGCAGCGGCCGGGCGCCCAGCACGGGGTCGTAGCCCTTCTTGGACAGCAGCTCCTTGGCGGACTGGGAGAGCTCGATGCCCATGTCCCGGTCCTTGAGGCGCTCGTCCACCTTGCCGATCATCAGGTCGACGATCCGGAGGATGTCGGCCTGCGTCAGCTGCGGGAAGACGACCACGTCGTCGACGCGGTTGAGGAACTCGGGGCGGAAGTGCTGCTTGAGCTCGTCCGACACCTTGTTCTTCATGCGCTCGTAGTTGGTCTTCGTGTCGCCCGAGGCCGCGAAGCCCAGGTTGAAGCCCTTGGAGATGTCCCGGGTGCCGAGGTTGGTCGTCATGATGATGACCGTGTTCTTGAAGTCCACGACCCGGCCCTGGGAGTCGGTCAGGCGGCCGTCCTCCAGGATCTGCAGCAGCGAGTTGAAGATGTCCGGGTGGGCCTTCTCGACCTCGTCGAAGAGGACGACGGAGAACGGCTTGCGGCGGACCTTCTCGGTCAGCTGGCCGCCCTCTTCGTAGCCCACGTAGCCGGGGGGCGAACCGAAGAGACGCGAGACCGTGTGCTTCTCGCTGAACTCCGACATGTCGAGGGAGATCAGCGCGTCCTCGTCGCCGAAGAGGAACTCGGCGAGCGCCTTGGACAGCTCGGTCTTACCGACACCGGAGGGGCCGGCGAAGATGAACGAGCCACCGGGACGCTTCGGGTCCTTCAGACCGGCACGCGTACGGCGGATCGCCTTCGACAGCGCCTTGACGGCGTCGTTCTGGCCGATGACCCGCTTGTGGAGCTCGTCCTCCATGCGCAGCAGGCGGGAGGACTCCTCCTCGGTCAGCTTGAAGACCGGGATGCCCGTGGCCGTGGCGAGGACCTCGGCGATCAGCTCGCCGTCGACCTCGGCGACGACGTCCATGTCGCCGGCCTTCCACTCCTTCTCCCGCTTTGCCTTGGCGGCCAGGAGCTGCTTCTCCTTGTCGCGGAGGGAGGCGGCCTTCTCGAAGTCCTGCGAGTCGATCGCGGACTCCTTGTCGCGGCGGACACCGGCGATCTTCTCGTCGAACTCGCGCAGGTCCGGCGGCGCGGTCATCCGGCGGATCCGCATCCTCGATCCGGCCTCGTCGATCAGGTCGATCGCCTTGTCCGGCAGGAAGCGGTCCGAGATGTACCGGTCGGCCAGGGTGGCGGCCTGGACCAGCGCCTCGTCCGTGATGGAGACGCGGTGGTGCGCCTCGTAGCGGTCACGCAGACCCTTGAGGATCTCGATCGTGTGCGGCAGGGACGGCTCGGCGACCTGGATGGGCTGGAAGCGGCGCTCGAGGGCCGCGTCCTTCTCCAGGTGCTTGCGGTACTCATCCAGCGTGGTCGCGCCGATGGTCTGCAGCTCACCGCGCGCCAGCATCGGCTTCAGGATCGAGGCGGCGTCGATGGCGCCCTCGGCGGCACCCGCACCGACCAGCGTGTGCAGCTCGTCGATGAACAGGATGATGTCGCCGCGGGTGCGGATCTCCTTGAGGACCTTCTTCAGGCGCTCCTCGAAGTCACCGCGGTACCGGGAGCCGGCGACCAGCGCGCCGAGGTCCAGGGTGTAGAGGTGCTTGTCCTTGAGGGTCTCGGGCACCTCGCCCTTGACGATGGCCTGGGCGAGGCCCTCGACGACGGCGGTCTTGCCGACGCCGGGCTCACCGATCAGAACCGGGTTGTTCTTCGTACGGCGGGACAGCACCTGCATGACCCGCTCGATCTCCTTCTCGCGCCCGATGACCGGGTCGAGCTTGGACTCACGAGCGGCCTGGGTGAGGTTCCGGCCGAACTGGTCGAGGACCAGGGACGTCGAGGGGGTGCCCTCGGCAGGCCCGCCGGCGGTGGCGGTCTCCTTGCCCTGGTAACCGGAGAGCAGCTGGATCACCTGCTGCCGCACGCGGTTCAGATCTGCGCCCAGCTTGACCAGGACCTGGGCGGCGACGCCCTCGCCCTCACGGATCAGGCCGAGCAGGATGTGTTCCGTGCCGATGTAGTTGTGGCCCAGCTGAAGGGCCTCGCGGAGCGACAGCTCCAGGACCTTCTTGGCACGGGGGGTGAAGGGAATATGCCCGGACGGGGCCTGCTGGCCCTGGCCGATGATCTCCTCCACCTGCTGGCGGACCGCCTCGAGCGAAATCCCGAGGCTCTCAAGGGCCTTGGCGGCGACACCCTCACCCTCGTGGATCAGGCCCAGGAGGATGTGCTCGGTGCCGATGTAGTTGTGGTTGAGCATCCGGGCTTCTTCCTGAGCCAGGACGACAACCCGCCGCGCGCGGTCGGTGAACCTCTCGAACATCGTTAATCGCTCCTCAGAGCGGTCAGGCAGTGGGGGGAACTTCCCCTCCCTGTCCTTCCGCAGCTTAGTCCCGCAAGCGGGGACCGCTCATTCCAACTGCCGACACCGTCGATGGCCTCCTGACCCCGAACGCCGACATCTGCTCCAACCCGATGGTGCGAGACGATGTTCCCGCAGGCCAGGCCGTTACCCCTCTCGCCAGTACGCCCATGGCGAACGTGAGACGCCCTGTCCTGCGTGTCGCCCCCTCCCACTAGGGATGTCTTACCCGTGCGCACGGACAGTCCATGCCGCGCGCACCCCTTCCCTCCGCTATGGGCGAACAACCTTGCGCCTCCCCGCACCCCCAAGCGCCCCCTCGGCGGGCACTGCGCGCAGCCATCGAGACACCCAGCGTAACCCGCGCGCCGCTTCGGCGGTTGCGCTTGGCATGGTTGGCACCGTCCCCGTGACACCCGCGCTCCCCCTTCCCCGTCGACCGTTCGACCCGAACACGCGGATCTCCCGGAATGCCTTGGATGATCCGAATACGCAGAACGCCCGGAATGATCGAATTGATCAGAATGGCGGGAATTCCGAGACGGCCCGGATCCGGCACTGGTACGAGAACGAACTGGGCTGGGAAACAGTGCCCGGAGAGCCGGTACGGCTCGTCACCGGCCTCCGGTTCGACGTCCTGGACGTGCCGGCCGAGGCGGGCGTGGCGGCGCTCAGGCGCCTGGGGCCGGGCTCACCGGTGGCGGTGCGGGGCGACCGGATGCGGCTGCTGGTGGCCGCGGGCAGCGCGGAGGAGCTGCCCGGGCTGCTGGACTGGCTGGAGTGGGGCGCGCTGGCGCTGGATCTCGTGGCGCTGGGCGCGGACGGGCACATGGAGGCGCCGGCGCCTCCCGAGCCGGCCTCCACCGGAGCCCGACCGCTTCCCCGGGGCGCTTTTGGTGCCGTGGCCGTCCCGGGCGCCTTGCAGGGGGCCGCCGTGTGGCTGCGGCCCCCCGAGCCGGGGTGCGAGGTCGAGACCTCGCTGCCGACGCTGTCGGCCCTGGGGGGCGATGCGGGCGCCCCTGATCTCGTGCGACTCGTGGACACGCTGGCAACGCAGTGTCACCGAGTCCGGCTGCGGCGCGCGTGCGCTCAGCCGTTGGCCTTCTCGTAGGCCTCGCGGATGGACGCGGGAACACGGCCGCGGTCGTTGACCTCGTAGCCGTTCTCCTTCGCCCAGGCGCGGATCTGCGCGGTGTCCTGGCTGCCGCCCGCCGCGGCACGGGTCTTTCCACGCCCGCCCGCGGAACGGCCACCGGTGCGACGGCCGCCCTTCACATAGGGCTCGAGAAGGCCGCGCAGCTTGTCCGCGTTGGCGGTCGTGAGATCGATCTCGTACGTCTTGCCGTCCAGCGCGAACGTCACGGTCTCGTCCGCCTCGCCGCCGTCGAGGTCGTCGACAAGAAGGACCTGAACCTTCTGTGCCACCGGATTTCCTTTCATCGATAACGTTTGGGCCGGGGGGTCTTGCGGCGTCCGCCGTTTCGCCGCCCCCTGTTATATGCAGTACTGCAGTACGTCGGAAAGCAAACCGCTTTTGCCGGAAAAACACAAACCCCCGGGAGAGACCCAGGGGTCACCCTCGACCGGAAACATGCGCGTTTCGGACATAGGGCGCGTGGGCAACGCCGAGCGACTGGAAGCAACCGGAATACCGGCGAAGCCCGATGATCACAGATGCAGAAGCATCCGGCTGTTGCCCAAGGTGTTCGGTTTCACTCGTTCGAGGCCCAGGAACTCCGCGACGCCCTCGTCATAGGAACGCAACAGCTCCGCGTAGACATCGGTGTCGACGGGTGTCTCGCCGATCTCCACGAAGCCGTGCTTCCCGAAGAAGTCCACTTCGAAGGTCAGGCAGAAAACGCGTCGAACACCGAGCCAGCGGGCGGTCTCCAGCAACTTCTCCAGCAACCGGTGGCCCACACCGGCGCCCTTCAGGCCGGGCTTCACCGCCAGAGTGCGCACTTCCGCGAGGTCTTCCCACATCACGTGCAGTGCCCCGCAGCCGACCACCTCGGCGTTGTCGTCGCGTTCCGCGACCCAGAACTCCTGGATGTCCTCGTAAAGAGTCACGGTCGCTTTGTCGAGCAGGATGCCACCGCGGACGTACGCGTCAAGGAGTCGGCGCACGGCCGGGACATCGCTGGTCCTCGCCCGCCGGACGGTGATGGCTTTCGGGGTGACTTCGGGGCGCTCTGCTGACATGAGCGGACGCTATCGCCCACTGCCGTCCGGCACGGAGCCGGGGTTCTCCTCTTCGGGGGTTTCGGGGCCCTGGACGATGCGTACGGCGTCCCGCAGGGCCTGGCGCTGTTCGTCGCTCATCATCCCGAAGAAGGCGACGAGAGCGGCGGCCGGGTTGTCGCTCTGCGACCAGGCGTCGTTCATCAGGGCGGCGGCGTACGCGGCACGCGTGGAGACGGCCTCATATCGATAGGCCCGGCCTTCCGCCTCGCGGCGCACCCAGCCCTTCTGATGGAGATTGTCCAAAACGGTCATCACCGTGGTGTAGGCGATGGACCGTTCCTGCTGAAGGTCTTCCAGGACTTCTCGAACGGTCACCGGGCGGTTCCACTTCCACACCCTCGTCATGACCGCGTCTTCGAGTTCTCCCAATGGGCGAGGCACAACTCAGAACAATAGTGGGAGATCCCGGCAATGGCGTGGCGGACGTGCCCCTTCAACAACAAACATGAACAAAAAGGGCGCACGACTCACGCGCCGTGTGCGGGCGTGAGCCGTACGCCACTTCCAGGCGGGGCCTCAGGCGTCGGTGCCCGCGGAGGCCTTCCGGGTGCCCTCCGCGCGCGCGAGCGCCGCGTCGACGGCCGCGTCCTCCTTGGCCTTGGCGCCCCCGCCCTGGGTCTTCACGATCACCCTGACCACACCGATGAAGAAGATGGCCATGACGACCGGGGGCACGAGCGCGGAGACGTAGTCCATGCCTCCAGAGTAGCCACGGGGCGCCGCCCGGAGCGGCAGGGGTGGGCTCAGACGGCGGCGAGCCGCTGGGGCGGCTCTTCGCGTGGCGGGGCCGGCTTCCGGCGCGGGAAGACCTCGCCCGGGGTCGGGATGGGCCGGGACGGCCGGGGCGGGACGGGCTCGGCGGCCGGGCGCTCGGCCGGCTTGCGGGGCGTGGGCTTGTCCTCGGGCTCGTCGGCATCACCGGCGGACCGGCCACCCGGGAGCGCCCGCAGCGGCATACGACAGGCAGGCACGGCGGCCTGGGCGAGCGCCCGGCATTTCCGCAGGAGGGCCGCCGCGACGGGGTTCCCACGCAGGGCCCCGAGCGCGGCCAGGTCATCGGGCGTCGGCCGGTGCCCGGCACCCAGCGCCTCCTCCAGGAGCGCTAGGTACCCGGCGACCGCGCCGGGCAGCGCGGCCCGGTACCGACCGAGATCGGCCGCCAGAAAGGCACGCATCCGAGCCCCCTCGCGCATCGCCTCGTCGAGCGACTCGGCAAGCCGGAAACAGTCCTGAACGTCTTCGGCCGGGGCCGGGCCGGTTTGAACGGCAAGGGCGAGAGCGCGGCGGAGCACACGCAGCTCCTCCACACCGAACGCCATGCCGCCGCGGGATCCGTATGGCGTGGGCATGCGCCGACGATACGCGCTAATCAGACAAACTCGGCATAGGGGGCGGGTGTGGCGCGGGGCCACCACCCGGGCGGCCCTCCCCTGGGGGCCAGGGGTCCAGCCCCAGGGACCCGCCTCACATCCGCGACATGTTCCGCTCGTACACCAACCGCAGCCCCACCAGCGTCAACCACGGCTCATGCTCGTCGATGACCGACGACTCGCCCAGCACCATCGGCGCCAGCCCACCCGTCGCGATCACGGTCACCTCGTCCGGATCGCCGGCCAGCTCCCGCGCCATCCGGCTCACCACGCCGTCGACCTGCCCGGCGAACCCGTACACGATCCCCGCCTGCATCGCCTCGACCGTGTTCTTCCCGATCACACTCCGCGGCCGGGCCACCTCGATCTTCCGCAGCTGCGCGCCCTTGACGCCCAGCGCCTCGACCGAGATCTCGATACCCGGCGCGATGACCCCACCGACGTACTCCCCGCGCGCGGACACCGCGTCGAACGTCGTAGCCGTACCGAAGTCCACGACGATCGCCGGCCCGCCGTACAGCTCGACCGCGGCCACCGCGTTGATGATCCGGTCCGCCCCGACCTCCTTGGGGTTGTCGGTGAGGATCGGCACCCCCGTCTTCACCCCGGGCTCGACCAGCACCGCCGGCACGTCGCCGTAGTACCGCCGCGTCACCTCGCGCAGCTCGTGCAGCACGGACGGCACGGTCGCGCAGATCGCGATGCCGTCGATGCCGTCCCCGAGCTCTTCGCCGAGCAGCGGGTGCATGCCCATCAGGCCCTGCAGCAGCACCGCCAGCTCGTCCGCCGTACGGCGCGCGTCCGTCGAGATCCGCCAGTGTTCGACGATGTCCTCACCGTCGAACAGGCCCAGAACGGTGTGCGTGTTGCCCACGTCGATCGTGAGGAGCATGGCCGTTACTCCGCCTCGCGCAGGTCCAGGCCGATGTCCAGGATCGGCGAGGAGTGGGTCAGGGCTCCCACGGCGAGGAAGTCGACGCCGGTGCCGGCGTAGGCCCGGGCGTTGTCCAGGGTCAGCCGGCCCGACGCCTCCAGCAGCGCCCGCCCCCCGACGATCGCCACCGCCTCCTCGCACTCCATCGGCGTGAAGTTGTCCAGCAGGATCAGGTCGGCGCCCGCGTCCACGACCTCGCGCAGCTGGTGCAGGGTGTCGACCTCGACCTCGATCGGCACCTCCGGGAAGGCCTCCCGCACGGCCTTGAAGGCCTGGGCGACCCCGCCCGCGGCGACGACGTGGTTGTCCTTCACCAGGGCGGCGTCCGACAGCGACATGCGGTGGTTCACCCCGCCACCGCACCGGACCGCGAACTTCTCCAGCGCCCTGAGGCCCGGCGTCGTCTTGCGGGTGTCGCGCACCCTCGCCTTGGTGCCCTCCAGCATGTCCGCCCACGCGCGCGTGGCGGTCGCGATGCCCGACAGGCGGCACAGCAGGTTGAGCGCGCTGCGCTCGGCGGTGAGCAGGTCACGCGTGCGCGTGGTGACCGACAGAAGCTTCTGCCCGGCCGCCACCCGGTCGCCGTCCTCGACGTGCCGCTCGACCTCGAACTCGTCGGAGCAGACCACGGAGACCACGGCCTCGGCGATCCGCAGGCCCGCCACCACGCCCGCCTCGCGCGCGGTGAAGTCGGCGGTGGCCACCGCGTCCTCGGGGATGGTCGCGACCGTCGTCACGTCCACGCCGTGGGCGAGGTCCTCCTGGATGGCCACATGGGCGATGTCCTCGACCTCGACCGGGTCGAGCCCGGCGTCGGCCAGGAGCTGCGCGAGGGCGGGGTCGAGCCCGCACTCGAAGTATTCCTCGTCGCCGTCCGCGCCACAGGCGCAGCCGTCGCCGCAGCCGCCGGACGGGGCGAGGGGAAGGTCGGGGGTGCTCACGTGACTCACTGCTCCTGGGGACGCTGGTGCTGCCGGGTAGGGGGGAAGTCTGCGGTGTCGGTGGTGCGTACGGCCAGCGTCCGGTCCGGATTGAGCCGTACGACGATGTGGCGGCGCCAGTTCGCGTCGTCGCGGTCGGCCCGGTCCTCGCGCCAGTGGCAGCCGCGGGTCTCCTCGCGCAGCCGCGCGGCGGCGACCAGCACGCGGGCCACGCACAGGAGGTTGGTGGCCTCCCAGGTGTCGACGCCGGGCTCGGCGGTCTTGCCGTTCTCGTCGAGGGCGTCGCGGGCCTCGGAGTGCAGCCGCTGGAGCTGGTCGGCGGCCTTGGCCAGCGAGTCCGCCGAGCGCAGGACGCCCGCGCCCTCGGTCATGATCCGCTGGATGGCGAAGCGGGCCTCGGGGACGAGCAGGGGGTGGGCCGGCTTCTCGGGGTACGGGACGGGCGCGGGCACGCGCGCGTGTAGGCCGTCGTCCGCGTGGCTCGCGGCGATGTCGGCGGCGATGCGCTCGGCGTAGACCAGGCCCTCCAGGAGGGAGTTGGAGGCGAGCCGGTTGGCGCCGTGCACGCCGGTGCAGGCGACCTCGCCGCACGCGTACAGGCCGGGGACGGTCGTCCGGCCGTGGGAGTCGGTGCGCACGCCGCCGGAGGCGTAGTGGGCGGCCGGGGCGACCGGGACGGGCTCGGTGACCGGGTCGATGCCATGGGCGCGGCAGGCGGCCAGGATCGTCGGGAAGCGGTGCTCCCACATCTCGGCGCCGAAGTGCCGGGCGTCGAGGAACATGTGCTCGGCGTCCTGCTCCTGCATCCGCCGCATGATGCCCTTGGCGACGATGTCCCGGGGCGCCAGCTCGGCCAGCTCGTGCTGGCCGACCATGAAGCGCACGCCGTCGCCGTCGACCAGGTGGGCGCCCTCGCCGCGCACCGCCTCGGAGACCAGGGGCTGCTGGCCCTCGGCGTCCGCGCCGAGGAACAGCACGGTGGGGTGGAACTGCACGAACTCCAGGTCGGAGACCTCCGCGCCCGCGCGGAGCGCGAGGGCCACGCCGTCGCCCGTCGACACGGACGGGTTGGTGGTGGCGGAGAAGACCTGGCCCATGCCGCCGGTCGCGAGGACCACCGCGGGCGCGTGCACGGCGCCCACACCGTCGTGCTGGCCCTCGCCCATCACGTGCAGGGTGACGCCCGCGGTGCGGCCGTCGGCGTCCGTGAGCAGGTCCAGGACGAGTGCGTTCTCGACCGTACGGAGGCCACGCGCGCGTACGGCCTCGACGAGGGCCCGGGAGATCTCCGCGCCGGTCGCGTCGCCGCCGGCGTGCGCGATACGGCGGCGGTGGTGGCCGCCCTCGCGGGTGAGCTCGATGTCGCCCTCTTCGTCGGTGTCGAAGTGGGCGCCGGTGGAGATCAGCCGCCGTACGGCGTCGGGACCTTCGGTGACGAGGATCCGTACGGCCTCCTCGTCGCACAGGCCCGCCCCCGCCACCAGGGTGTCGTCCAGGTGCTGCTCGGGGGTGTCGCCCTCGCCCAGGGCCGCGGCGATGCCGCCCTGCGCCCAGCGGGTGGAGCCGTCGTCGAGGCGGGCCTTGGTGACGACGACCGTCGTCAGGCCCGCCGCCTCGCAGCGCAGGGCCGCGGTGAGGCCGGCCACTCCGGAGCCGACGACCACCACGTCCGCGGAGATGGACCACCCGGGGGCGGGGGCGTGCAGTCGTATGCCTGTGCTGGTCACGAGGCGGCTCCGAAGGTTCCGAAGGTGAGGGGGAGGTTGTCGATCAGCCGGGTCGTCCCGACCCGGGCGGCGACGGCGAGGACGGCCTCGCCGGTGAAGTCGTCGCCGATCTCGGTGAAGTCGGACGGGTCGACCAGCGCGAGGTAGTCCAGTTGGAGCGGCGGGTCGAGGCGGGCGGCCTCGTCGAGGACCTGGCGGGCCGCCGCGCGGACGGCCGCCGGACCACCGGGCGCGGCCTTGGCGACGGCGTGCGCGTCGGCCGCCGCGCGGGACTCCCCTATGGCGCTGAGCGCCTCGGCACGCGCACGCGTGGCGGGCACGACGCGGGCCCGCGCGCGCAGCGCCTCCTGGGCGGCGTGCCGGTCGCGGCCCGCGAACAGGGCCTGGGACAGGGCCAGGGCCGTGCGCCGTTCCTGGGGCGAGAGGTAGCGGTTGCGGCTGGACAGGGCCAGGCCGTCGTCCTCGCGCACGGTCGGTACGGCGACGATCTCGACGCCGAAGTTCAGGTCCCGCACCATGCGGCGGATCAGGGCCAGCTGCTGGGCGTCCTTCTGGCCGAACAGGGCCACGTCGGGGCGGGTGAGGTGCAGCAGCTTGGCGACGACGGTGAGCACGCCGTCGAAGTGCCCGGGGCGGGAGGCGCCCTCCAGGCGCTCGCCCATGGGGCCCGCGGAGATGCGCACCTGGGGCTCACCGCCCGGGTAGACCTCGTCGACGGAGGGTGCGAAGACGGCGTCGGCGCCGGACTGCTCGGCGAGCTTGAGGTCGGCGTCGAGGGTGCGCGGATAGCGGTCGAGGTCCTCGCCGGCGCCGAACTGCAGCGGGTTGACGAAGACGGTGACGACGACCTCGCCGTCCGGCCCGGCGATCTCGCGCGCGGTGCGGATCAGCGTGGCGTGGCCCTCGTGCAGGGCGCCCATGGTCATCACGACGGCGCGGCGACCGTGACGCACACGCGCGTGCAGCTCGTCGGCGGTGCTCAGCAGGGCGGCGGTCATCGCAGGTCTCCGTTCCCGGGCGCGCACGTCGTCGGGCGGCCCTCCTTCGCGGTCGTGAGCCCGGCCCCGGTCATCGGGCGTCTCCGTCGGCGCCGTCGGTGCCGTCGGCTCCGGTGGTTCCCGTGACCCCGTCGGCGAGTACCCCGAGGAGGTCCTCGGCGAGTTCCGGCTTCAGCAGGCCGTGGGCGAGCGCGCGGTCGGCGGTCGCGCGGGCCATCGCCAGGTAGCCGGCGACGGTCTGCGGGGCGTGCGCGCGCAGTTCGGCGACGTGCGCGGCGACGGTGCCCGCGTCCCCGCGCGCGACGGGCCCGGTCAGCGCCGCGTCGCCGGAGCGCAGGGCGTTGTCCAGGGCCGCGCCGAGCAGCGGGCCGAGCATCCGGTCGGGGGCCTCGACACCGGCCGTGCGCAGCAGCTCCATGGACTGGGCGACCAGCGTGACCAGGTGGTTGGCGCCCAGGGCGAGGGCGGTGTGGTAGAGCGCGCGGTTCTCCTCGGCGATCCACTCCGGCTCGCCGCCCATCTCGATCACGAGGGCCTCGGCGGCCAGCCGCAGCTCCTCGGGCGCGGTGACGCCGAAGGAGCACCCGGCGAGCCGCTGGACGTCGACGGGGGTGCCGGTGAACGTCATGGCGGGGTGCAGGGCCAGCGGCAGCGCGCCCGCGCGCAGGGCGGGGTCCAGCACCTTCGCGCCGTACCGGCCGGAGGTGTGCACGAGGAGCTGGCCCGGCCGCACGGCGCCGGTCTCGGCGAGACCCGTCACCAGGCCGGGCAGGGTGTCGTCCGGGACGGTGAGCAGGACCAGGTCGGCGCGCTGGAGGACCTCGGCGGGCGGCACGACCGGCACGTCCGGCAGCAGCAGCGCGGCCCGCCGCCTGGAGGTGTCGGAGACGGCGGAGACGGCCACCGGGCGGTGCCCGGCGAGCTGGAGGGACGCGGCGAGCGCGGGACCCACGCGGCCGGCGCCGACGACGCCGACGGTGAGCCGCGCGGGGCGGTCCTTGGAGTCTTGCTGGTGGACTGTAGTCACGCGACGGAGGCCTTCCCGTTCCAGTCCGCTCTGGGTACCGGACGATTTCTCGTCATGTTAACGCGATCGGGTCGAGGGGCGGTTGGTTGTCCACAGGCTGTGAGTTTCCGTACGACGTTCCCGGCGGCTTTCCGGGGCGCGTCCCGGGCCGGAGATCCGGTGCCCGCCGAAGCCGGGGCGCGGCATGATCCCGGGCATGAGCGATACAGCGGAACAGGGCGAAGAGCGGTCGGCCCGGGAGCGGTTGCGGGAGCGCCGGGTGGCCGCCTTCCGGCAGGCCGGGCGCGTGCTGTCGCGCGGGGGCTTCCGGACCACGATCGGGGAACGGCTGGCGCGTCTGCAGGAGGCGGCCCTCCAGGTGTACGACCTGGACGAGCCGGCGGACATGTACGGCAACGGGGTGGTGGCCGCCCTGGAGGACCGGGTCGCCGACCTGCTGGGCACGGAGGCCGCCGCGTTCTTTCCGAGCGGCACGATGGCCCAGCAGGTGGCCCTGCGCTGCTGGGCGGGCCGCACCGGCGACCCGGCCGTCGCCCTGCACGCGCTGGCGCACCCCGAGGTGCACGAGCGGAACGCGTTCCGTGAGGTCAGCGGCTTGCGGCCGGTCCGTGTAACCGGCGAGCCCCGGCTCCCCACGGCTGAGGAGATACGCGACTTCGAGGAGCCGTTCGGGACGCTGATGCTCGAACTGCCCCTGAGGGACGCCGGTTTCGTCCTGCCCACCTGGGAGGAGCTCACCGAGGTCGTGGCGGCGGCGCGGGAGCGCGACGCGGTGGTGCACTTCGACGGCGCGCGCCTGTGGGAGTGCACCGTCCACTTCGGGCGCTCCCTGGACGAGATCGCGGGCCTGGCGGACAGCGTCTACGTGTCGTTCTACAAGTCCCTCGACGGCTTCGGCGGCGCCGCGCTCGCCGGACCCCGGACGCTGGTGGAGGAGGCGAGGACCTGGCGGCACCGGTACGGCGGGATGGTCTTCCAGCAGTTCCCCACGGCGCTGTCGGCGCTCGCCGGACTGGAGCGGGAGCTGCCCCGGCTGCCGGAGTACGTGCGCCACGCGCGCGTGGTGGCCGCCGCGCTGCGCGAGGGCTTCGCCGTGGCCGGCGTGCCCTGGGCGCGCGTCCACCCCGAGGAGCCGCACACACACGAGTTCCAGGTGTGGCTGCCGTACGAACCGGACGTGCTGGCGGAGGCGGCGGTGCGGCAGGCCGAGGAGACGGGGACGCTGCTGTTCGCCGTCGGCTGGCTCCGCGGCGGGCCGGGGCTGGCCTTCACCGAGATCACCGTCCGCGCCGCGGGCCTGGAGTGGACGGCCGCCGACGTGAAGGCGGCGGTCGCGGACTTCGTGGCCCGGCTGCCGGAGGGGGCGTAGCCACAGGACCGGGCACGGGGGCGCGACAGCCTCAGTCGAGGCGGATGTGCCGCAGCCCCACGCCCACCTGACGCAGCCGGGTCCGCAGTACGCCCTCGCGGTTGGGGCGCAGGGTGAGCCCGGCCAGGACGGCGATGCGGTCCGCCGTCTTCGGCACGGTGGAGCGGTCCGTCCACAGGTGCTCGGCGAACTCGGACTCGCGCAGCCGCTGAAGGCAGTGGTCGAGCTGACTCACCGCCCAGGTCTCCCGGCCCAGCCCCGCGTTCTTCCCGCCGACGAACTGCAGGAGGTGCCCGAAACCGCGCTCGCGCAGCCGCTTCAGGACGGTCTCGCGTTCGGCGAGCAGCGTGAAGTGCCGTACGTCGTGGCCGAGTTCGCGCAGGCGGCCGACGGTCTCGGCGAAGCAGCCGGAGTCGGTGACCGTCATGGGGGCGATGACCACGCCGTCGTGCCTGGTGAGGGCGAGGTCGAGGACCTCGACCACGCCCTGCCGCCAGGACGCCAGGTCCTGGAAGTTTCCGCGCAACTCGGGCGGGAGCATGCGGCGCAGGCCGAAACCGGCGTGCTCGGGGTCGCAGATGACGCTGCCGGGCAGGCGGCGCTGTATCTCGTGTGCGGTCTGTGTCTTGCCGCCTCCGAAGGGGCCGTTGATCCACAGGAGCATGCGCCGACCCTACCGACGCCCGCCGGGCCGCCGGGGGCGGTCAGCCGAGTCCGCCGGCCCGGACGAGCCCCGTCTCGTAGGCCAGAACCACCACCTGCACCCGGTCCCTGAGGCCCAGCTTGGTCAGGATGCGGCCCACGTGGGTCTTCACGGTCGCCTCGGACAGCACCAGCCGGGCGGCGATCTCACCGTTCGACAGGCCCTGGGCGACCAGGATCATGACCTCGCGTTCACGGTCGGTGAGCCGCTCCAGCTCCTTGTGCCGGGGCTCCTTGCCCGCGGAGGGCAGCATGGGCGCGAAGCGGTCCAGCAGGCGGCGGGTGGTGGAGGGCGCGACGACCGCGTCGCCGCTGTGCACGGAGCGGATGGCGGTGAGCAGGTCGCCGGGCGGCACGTCCTTGAGCATGAAGCCGGAGGCGCCCGCCTTCAGCCCGGAGAAGGCGTACTCGTCGAGGTCGAAGGTGGTCAGGATCAGCACCTTCGGCGGGTCGGGCTCCGAGCAGATGCGCCGGGTGGCCTCCACACCGTCCAGCTTCGGCATGCGCACGTCCATCAGGATCACGTCGACCGCGGCGGAACGCAGCACCTGGAGGGCCTCGACGCCGTCGCCCGCCTCCGCGACGACCTCCATGTCCGGCTGGGCGGCGAGCACCATCCGGAACCCGGTGCGCAGCAGCACCTGGTCATCGACGAGCATCACGCGGATCGCCATTGGTCCTCTTCCGTTTCCGTCTTTTCACAGGGGCAGGGCCGTGCCAGGTGTCAGCAGGGGGCGTACGTCGGCGTCAGTGCGCCGGCTTGAGCGGCAGCAGGGCGCTGATGCGGAAGCCTCCCCCGGGGCGGGGGCCCGCGTCCAGGGTGCCGCCGACCATGCCGACCCGCTCGCGCATGCCGATCAGGCCGTGGCCCTGGCCGTCGGCGCCGCCCTCCTCGTACAGCTCGTGCGGGGCGCCCTTGCCGTCGTCCTCGACGAGCAGGCCGAGCCCGTCGTCGAAGTAGACCAGCCGCACGCTCGCGCCCGCGTTCGGTCCACCGTGCTTGCGGGTGTTGGTCAGTGCCTCCTGCACGATGCGGTACGCGGTGAGCTCGACACCGCTGGGCAGCGGGCGCGGGGTCCCCTCGACCTTGAAGTCGACGGGCAGGCCGGAGCTGCGGCACTGCTCGATCAGGTCGTCGATCTGCTCGACGTCGGGCTGCGGGACGTACTCGCCGCTCTCCTGGTGCTCCCCGGTGCGCAGCACGCCCAGCAGGCGGCGCATCTCGGCGAGGGCCTGGCGGCCGGTGGAGGAGATCGTCTCCAGGGCCTTCTTCGCCTGGTCGGGCGCGGCGTCGAGGACGTACGCGGCGCCGTCGGCCTGCACCACCATCACCGAGACGTTGTGCGCGACCACGTCGTGCAGCTCGCGCGCGATCCGGGCGCGCTCGGCGGCGACCGCCACCTTGGCCTGCGCCTCGCGCTCCTTCTCCAGGCGCGAGGCGCGCTCCTCCAGTTGCGCGAAGTAGGCGCGGCGGGTGCGCATGGAGTCGCCGAGCACCCACGCCAGGGCGAACGGCACCGTCTGGAACACCACTATCGCGACGTGCGAAAGGACGCTCCGCTCAGGGTCCGGCCAGCGGATCTGCGCCAGGGTCGCCGCGCACAGGGCCGCGGTCAGCGCCAGCCGTGAGGCCCAGCGGTCGCCGATCGTCGCGACCGTGTAGACGATCACCAGCATGGCGAAGTCGGCGACGGTCGTCTCGACGTCGAGGATCAGCTGGGCCAGTCCGGTCGCGGCGGCCAGCAGCAGCATCGGCTCCGGAAAGCGGCGGCGCAGTGCGACGACCACGCTCAGGACGGCGGAGACGGCCAGCCCCGCGGCGACCGATCCGTGATGGTCGGGCGCCCCGTTGACGCTGGTCACGCTCACGCCGGAGATCCCGAACAGGACGACGGCCCAGAAGGCGTCGACCCGCGTCGGGTGCCTGCGGAGGAAGTCATAGAGGCGCTGCACGTAACCCAGAGTAGGGAAACGTGGAGTGTGCAGGGGTCAACCGGAGGGGCGATCCGTCCCCGGCACGCATACTCCGCAAGGTGGAGGGCGTGATCACCTGTGTGCCTAGTCTGTCCCGGTGACCGATGAGAACACCGGTGGGTGGCGGGGCTGGCGGGCGGCCACCGAGGCGGCCCTGTACGGGCCGGGCGGCTTCTACCGGCGGCCCGAGGGACCGGCCGGCCACTTCCGTACGTCCGTCCACGCGTCGCCGCTGTTCGCGGGAGCCGTGGCGCGGCTGCTGTGCCGGGTGGACGAGGCACTGGGGCGGCCCGGGACGCTGGACTTCGTCGACATGGGGGCCGGGCGGGGCGAGCTGGTCGCGGGCGTGCTCGCCGCGCTGCCCGCCGACGTGGCCGCCCGCGCGCGCGGGTACGCCGTCGAGCTGGCCGGTCGCCCGGCGGGGCTCGACGACCGGATCACCTGGCTGAGCGAACCTCCCGAGGGGATCCACGGGCTGCTGTTCGCCAACGAGTGGCTGGACAACGTGCCCGTCGACGTAGCGGAGGTGGACGCGGAGGGCGTGCCCCGGCTGGTGCTCGTACGGGAGGACGGGCGCGAGCGGCTGGGTGAGCCGGTGTCGGGGGCGGAGGCCGGGTGGCTCGCGCGGTGGTGGCCGTTGCCGCCCGAGGAGGGGCTGCGCGCGGAGATCGGGCTGCCCAGGGACGCCGCGTGGGCGTCGGCCGTCGCGCGGGTCGAGCGAGGGCTGGCGGTCGCCGTCGACTACGCGCACACGGCGGGCGCGCGCCCTCCGTTCGGGACGCTCACCGGCTTCCGGGAGGGACGCGAGACGGCGCCCGTACCGGACGGGTCGTGCGACATCACGGCGCATGTGGCCCTGGACGCGTGCGCGGGGCATCCCACGGCGCGCACACTCCCGGGCGCCCGCCTGCTCACCCAACGAGACGCGCTGCGCGCCCTGGGCCTCGAGGGCGCACGCCCCCCGCTCGCACTCGCGTCCAGCAACCCCACGGAGTACGTACGCGCCCTCGCGGGTGCCGGCGAGGCCGCCGAGCTCACCGCGCCGGGCGGGCTCGGCGACTTCGGGTGGCTGCTGCAGCCCGTGGGAATCCCGGACGTACCCGATCTATTTGTCGATGTCCCCGACCACGAAGAACAGTGAGCCCAGGATCGCCACCATGTCCGCCACCAGCGTCCCCGGCAGCAGCTCGGTCAGCGCCTGGATGTTGTTGTAGGAGGCGGAGCGCAGCTTCAGCCGGTACGGCGTCTTGTCGCCCTTGCTGACCAGGTAGTAGCCGTTGATCCCCAGGGGGTTCTCGGTCCACGCGTACGTGTGGCCCTCGGGTGCCTTCAGGACCTTGGGGAGCCGCTGGTTGATCGGGCCGGGAGGCAGGTCGGCGAGGCGGTCCAGGCAGGCGTCGGCCAGGTCCAGCGCGTTGTGGGTCTGCGCCAGGAGGCACTCGAAGCGGGCGAGGCAGTCGCCCTCCTGCCGGGTGACGACCTGGAGGACGTCCTGCAGCTCCCCGTACGCCAGGTACGGCTCGTCACGGCGCAGGTCGAAGTCGACGCCCGAGGCGCGCGCGATGGGACCGCTGACGCCGTACGCGTGCACGTGCTCCGGTGCGAGTACGCCCACGTCCCGCGTGCGGCCCCGGAAAATCTCGTTGCCGAGGACCAGGTCGTCGAAGACGTCCATGCGCGAGCGCACGGCGGCGACGGCGCCGCGCGCGCGTGCGGCCCAGCCGGCCGGCAGGTCCTCCTTCAGGCCGCCGACGCGGTTGAACATGTAGTGCATGCGCCCGCCGGAGACCTCCTCCATGACGTTCTGGAGCACCTCGCGCTCCCGGAACGCGTAGAAGACCGGGGTGATGCCGCCCAGCTCCAGCGGGTAGGAGCCGAGGAACATCAGGTGGTTGAGCACCCGGTTCAGCTCGGCCAGCAGCGTGCGCGTCCACACCGCGCGCTCGGGGACCTCCATGCCGAGCATCCGCTCCACGGCGAGCACCACACCCAGCTCGTTGGAGAAGGCCGACAGCCAGTCGTGGCGGTTGGCGAGCACGACGATCTGGCGGTAGTCGCGCGCCTCGAAGAGCTTCTCCGCGCCCCGGTGCATGTAGCCGATCACCGGTTCCGCGCACAGGATGCGCTCGCCGTCCAGCACGAGCCTGAGCCGCAGCACGCCGTGCGTGGACGGGTGCTGTGGCCCGATGTTCAGCACCATGTCGGTGCTCTCCGCGGCACCGCCGATACCGACCGTGGTCTCCGTCGCGGGAGTCACAGGAGTCATGGACGTCATGGACACAGTCTCCCCTACGTAGGCTGGCCGTATGGAGACGGGGAGCGGGGAAATTGGTGAGGTGACGGCGGCCGAGCCGGTGTGGCGGGGGCTTCCGCCGGGGCTGCTGCGGATGCGGCGGCTGCTGCTGGTGGTGTGGCTCGGGGCGGCCGCCCTCGCCGCCGGGCTGCTGCTCGGCCTGCTCGCCGGGCCCGCCTGGGCCGCGTTCGCGCTGCTGCCGCTGGCCCTGATGGCGTGGGGCTGGGTGCTGCTGGGCCGCAACTGGCGGTCCTGGCGCTATGCCGAGCGCGCCGACGACCTGCTGATCAGCCGCGGTGTGCTGTGGCGCGAGGAGACGGTGGTGCCGTACGGGCGGATGCAGCTGGTCGAGGTCACCTCCGGGCCGGTGGGGCGGCACTTCGGGCTGGCCGGCGTGCAGCTGCACACCGCGGCCGCCGCGACCGACGCGGTCATCCCCGGCCTCGACCCGGCCGAGGCGGAGCGGCTGCGCGACCGGCTCACCGAGCTGGGCGAGGCCCGATCGGCGGGCCTGTGACGGCGCCGGGCGCCGCCGGCGAGGTACGGCAGGAGGAGCCCGTGCCGGAGCGGCGGCTGCACCCCGTGACGCCGTTCCGGCGGGCGTGGGCGCCGGTCGCCGTCCTCGCCGGGTGGGCCGTGCACGACCCGAACCAGACGCAGCAGCAGCTGACCAGGCTGACCACGACCATGCTCCTGGCCGGGCTCGCCGTCCTGGTTCCGGCCGCCTCCCTCTACGGCTTCCTGTCCTGGTGGTTCACGCACTTCGCGGTGACCGGCACCGAGCTGCGCATACGGACGGGTTTGGTTTTCCGACGCACGGCGCACATCCGTCTGGAGCGCATCCAGGCCGTCGACGTCACCCAGCCGCTGCTCGCGCGCGTGGCGGGCGTCGCCAAGCTGCGGATCGACGTCGTCGGGGCCGACAAGAAGGACGAACTGGCCTTCCTGGGCGAGGACGAGGCACGCGCCCTGCGCGCCGAACTCCTCGCTCGCGCGGCCGGTTTCGCGCCGGAGGCGGCGCGCGAGGTGGGCGAGGCGCCCGCCCGCGAGCTGCTGCGCGTGCCCCCGCGCGAGCTCGCGATATCCCTGGCCCTGACCGGTGCGACCTGGGGTTCGCTGGCCGCCGCGCTCGTCGTGCCGCCGGTGCTGTGGCTGGCCACGAACAGCGTGTGGACGGTCCTCGCCACCGGGCTGCCGCTGCTCGGCGCGGCGGGCGCGAGCAGCGCGGGGCGGTTCGTCGGGGAGTACGACTGGACGGTGGCCGAGTCCCCGGACGGGCTGCGGATCGATCACGGACTGCTGGACCGTACGCACGAGACGGTGCCGCCGGGGCGGGTGCAGACCGTACGGATCGTCGAGCCGCTGCTGTGGCGGCGGCACGGTTGGGTGCGGGTGGAACTGGACGTGGCCGGGTCGTCCAACTCCGTCCTGGTACCGGTGGCCCCGCGCGCGATCGCGGAGTCGGTCGTCGCGCGCGTGCTGCCCGGGGCGACCGTGCCCTCCGCACCGGTACGACCGCCCCGCCGGGCCGGCTGGTGCGTGCCGGTCTGGTGGCGGGGGCACGGCATCGCGGTCACGGACACCGCCTTCGCCGCCCGGCACGGCCTGCTGCGCCGCAGCCTCGCCCTGGTCCCGCACGCCAAGGTCCAGAGCGTACGGCTCACCCAGGGCCCCTGGGAGCGCCTGTGGCGGGTCGCCGACGTCCACGTGGACACTGGAGCCGACAAAACCGTGACAGCACGGCTGCGGGACGCGGAGGAGGCGGCGGCGCTGCTGCGGGGTCAGGCGGAACGCTCCCGGACGGGGCGCCGGCACGCGGGCCCGGACCGGTGGATGACGTCGGCTCCGCCGGAGAGCTGACGCTGCTGGTGCCGGGGCCGGCGCTGAGGGATGCCGCCCGCGCCCGGACGCCGCCCCGGCGGGGCGCTGCGCGCGGCTGAGCGGACGGCTTTACGCCGGGTTGGTCACGGCGCACGGCCGGCCCCGGCGCGGCGTTCGAGAACGAGGCCGTTCAGGCCGAAGCGCGGTCTGGGACGCAACCCCCTGCGGGGCGCGGGGGCGGCCCCGCAGGGGGTCCGGGGCGGAGCCCCCGCAGAGGCCCGGAGAGAAGCCCAACAGAGGCCCGGAGCAGAGCCGCGCAGCGGGGCAGATGCCCCAGAGAGGTCCCATGGGACGGCGCCCCTGGCGGGGTCGTAGGGACGGCGCCCCGGGGGATGGGAACGGGTAGGGGCGGCGGGGGCGGCAAACCCCGCTGGGGCTCGCGTCGCCGCCAGGCGGACGGCAGGGCGCGGGCCCCCACGAGGCGCCCTCGGCGAGGCTCAGGAGGCCGCGCTGCGCAGCCCCTGCACGTCGATCTGTTCCGTCTCGTCGTGGGCCGTCAGGTCGATGACCTGGCCGACGGACCGGGACTCCGCGTCGGCGGGCTTGAAGTGGGCCTCGGACTCGGCCTTGTGGAGGGCGAGGGCCTCCTGGCCGACCACGTCGGCGAGGTCCTCGTTCTGCACGGCGTCCAGCGCGGGGGAGGGCGAGCCCTTCTGGGTGCCGAAGAAGTCGAAGCCGCCCCCGGCCGCCGGGCGCCGCACGGGCGCGGCCGGTACGACGGCCACCGCGGTCGGCACCGTGAAGTGCCCGGTGGGCTGCCCTGTGGCCCGCGAAGCGGGCGCGGCGGTGCCGGCCGGAGCCGTCGTGGTGGTGGCGGCCGCGTGCCCGTGCTCGTCGACCGCCTCCGGCTGCCCCTGCCCCTCGTCCTCCTGTGTCTCCGTCACGTCCCCGTCAGCGCCGTCCCCTTTGGCAACGGCCTCAGCCCCGGCCTCCGGAGCCTCGTCACCGGCGTCGAACCGGGCCAGCGCCACCTTGGCCCGCAGGAACAGCTGGGAACCCTCCGGCGAGAACACCCCGGATGCCGTGGGCTCGGCCGCGGCGTCCTCGGCCGGAGCGGTCGCAGCCCCGTCCTCCTCCGACACGCGCGCCGGCGGCAGCGCACGCGCCGACGACGGCTCCGCGGCCTCTATCTCGAGCAGCCGCCGCCCCTCCAGCGCGCTGGCCCGCTCGGTCTCCGCCGTGGCGTACCGGCGCAGCAGCGCGGCATGCTCGTTGCGCAGGGCCGCCAGCTCCGCCCGCTTGGCCCGCAGCCGCTGCTCCAGCTTCCCGCGCAGCTCGCGGGACTCCTCCAGGTCGGTCTCCAGTTCGGCGACCCGCTCCTCGTACCGCCACTCGTCGCTCGCCCGCGCGCGCGTGAGGTCGGCTACCTGCCTGCCGGCCTGCGCGTCCCAGCGGCGCATGACGACGGCACCGGCGACCGCCGTCACCGCGGCGGCCGCGGCCAGCGAGCGGAGCACCAGCTGCTCCGAGAACACCCAGGGGCCCAATGCGCAGACGACGGAGACGCCTGCGATCGCCGACGGAGGCAACAGCCTGTGCAGGGGCGGGGAATGGCGGTGACGTCCACGTGGCATGGCCAGAAACTTACCGCGAGTAGGCGATTCTGGCGCCCCCGCCCCGTAAAAACACGGCCTTTCAGCGGTCACTGAGCCGCCCGCTCATCCACTGCAGCGTCGCCGGGATCTCCCGCCGCCAGGTGTTGAAGTTGTGGCCGCCGCTCTCCAGGATGATCGACGAGATCCTGGTCAGGTTCGTGGCCCGCACCTGCCCTATGAATTTCAGCGTGTCCTTGTAGTTGGACTCGCCGATCTTGCTGCTGCTGACGAGCAGTGAGGTGTCCGGCGCCTCCTCGTGCTTGAGGCACCACCACAGGTCGGAACGATTCCGCAGGGTCCTGTCACCGTGGAAGAGGTCACCGGTCGTGGGGTCGATCGGCGCCTTGTAGTAGGGAGACAGGCCCGCGCCCGCCGCGTACACGTCCGGATGGTGCATGGCGAGCTTCAGTGCGCAGTAACCGCCCGTGGAGTCCCCGATGATCCCCCAGCTCCCCGGCTTCTTGCCCACCCTGTAGTGGGCCAGTACGGCATCGGGCAGATCCTTGGCGAAGAACGTCTCCGTCTGCGGCCCGCCCGGAACGTCCACGCACTCCGTGTCGCGCGGCGGCGCCACCGTCGGCCGCAGCATGACGAGGATCATCGGCTGCATCCGGCCGTCCTTGGCCAGCTGCTGCGCCGTGCCCGGGTAATGCAGTTTGTCCACCAGCGCCTGCGCGGTGCCCGGATATCCGGTCAGGACGACGGCCGCGGGGAAGGTACGGGTGCGGTACCGCGGCTGGAAGTACTCCGGCGGCAGGTACACGTACGCCGGTGTGGCGATGTGGGTCGTACGGCCCACGATGTCCACCTTCTGGACCTGCCCGGCCGTCTGCGGCCGCGTTCCGCTCACCCCTGTCACCTTCTGCGTGGAGAGCACCTGGAGCGGGCCGCCGGTGCCGCCGTTGGTCGTGTGGTCGACGACGACACCCTGGTCGGTCTCCCGGCCGAACAGGTCCGCCCAGCTGGCGTAGAAGCCGAAGGCCTGGTTGGCGGCGATGCCCACGGAGGCGAAGAGCATCACCTGGGTGGCGAAGAGGAGACCGACCCGCCCGCTGACGGACCGCCAGCCGCTCCTGGCCAGCCGTGGCCACAGCCACACCGTGCCGACGAACAGCAGGACGGCGAGCGCGATCGCCACCACCAGCACTTTGTTGCTCGTGAGACCCATGGTCTGTTCCTGCCTGCGCTTTCCGCCCGCGGCCCGCCGACGCAATCGTCACGAGGGCTTGCCCCGGGCTTTCCTTGGGCTTTGAACCGGCTTTCCGGCGAGGAAGGAACCTCCTCCCCCGAGACACCGTCCTAGAGGGCGCAATGTCGCCGGATGCCCGAAACGGGCACCGGGCTCAAGGTCTCTCGCAGAACTACGGGATGCGATGTCTGTCAGGATAGATGGGGAAATCTCGGGCGGGGTTCCGAGCCGATCAAGCTGGGCGCGGCGCATAGTCCGTGGTCCGCGTCCCGAGGCCGCCCCCGCACTGGTCGGCAGGGCCTGTGCGGTCGTGGGGCTCCTGGACATTGCCGCGGGCGTGTTCCCGCGCTTCCGTCACAGCCGTATGCACGCCATGGCGGAGGTGCTGCCGGGCTCCTTCGGCCCGTTCGCCGCGGCGCTCTCGCTCAGCGCGGGCGTGCTGTTGCTGCTGCTCGCGCACGGGCTCAGACGGCGCAAGCGCCGGGCGTGGCGGGCCGCGGTGGCGCTGCTGCCGGCCGGCGCGGCGGCGCAGTTCGTGTACCGGCACTCCCTCACAGGAGCGCTGATCTCGCTCGCGCTGCTCGTACTGCTGCTGCGCCACCGCGACGAGTTCGCGGCCCTGCCCGATCCGCGCAGCCGGTGGCGCGCGCTCGCCAACTTCGTCCTCATGAGCGCCGGTTCCCTCGTCCTCGGACTGGTCATCGTCAGCGTCCACCCGAACCGGACGATCGGCGACCCGAGCGTGGCCGATCGCCTGACACACGTCCTCTACGGCCTGTTCGGCTTCGAGGGCCCGGTGAACTACGAGGGCAACACCTCCTGGACCGTCGCCTTCTCCCTCGGCGCCCTGGGCTGGATCACCGCGGTCACCACCATCTACCTCGCCTTCCGCCCCGAACACCCGGCCGCGCGGCTGACGGACGAGGACGAGGCCCGGCTGCGCGCCCTGCTGGAGAAGCACGGCGGCCGCGACTCCCTCGGCCACTTCGCGCTGCGCCGCGACAAGGCGGTCGTCTTCTCGCCCAGCGGCAAGGCGGCGGTGACATACCGGGTCGTGTCGGGCGTGATGCTCGCCAGCGGTGACCCGATCGGCGACGTCGAGGCCTGGCCGGGCGCCATCGAGCGGTTCATGGACGAGGCCAAGGCCCACTCCTGGACCCCCGCCGTCATGGGCTGCTCGGAGACGGGCGGCGAGGTGTGGACCCGCGAGACCGGCCTGGACGCCCTCGAACTGGGTGACGAGGCGGTGGTGGACGTCGCGGATTTCTCGCTCGCCGGACGCGCGATGCGCAACGTGCGACAGATGGTCAAGCGCATCGAGCGGGCCGGCTACGAAACCCGGGTACGGCGCATCGGTGACCTCGGCGAGGCCGAACTGGACCGTATCCGGCGCGCGGCGGAGGACTGGCGCGGCACCGACACCGAGCGCGGCTTCTCCATGGCGCTCGGCCGCATCGGCGACCCCGCCGATGCGGACTGCCTGATCGCCACCGCCCACAAGGCCGACGCCGAACCGGGGCCCTACGGCGACCTCAAGGCGATCCTGCACTTCGTGCCCTGGGGCACCGACGGCGTCTCCCTGGACCTGATGCGGCGCGACCGCTCGGCCGACCCCGGCATGAACGAGCTGCTGATCGTCGCCGCGCTCCAGGCGGCCCCGAAGTTCGGCATCACGCGCGTGTCGCTGAACTTCGCGATGTTCCGCTCGGCACTCGCGCGTGGGGAGAAGATCGGCGCCGGCCCCGTGCTGCGCGCCTGGCGCGGGCTGCTGGTGTTCCTCTCCCGCTGGTTCCAGATCGAGTCGCTGTACAAGTTCAACGCCAAGTTCCAGCCACGCTGGGAGCCGCGCTTCGTGGTCTACCGGGCCTCCGGTGACCTGCCCCGCATCGGCTTCGCCGCCATGCAGGCGGAGGGCTTCGTCAACCTCGCCCTCCCGCTGCCGCGCTTCCTGCTCCGCCGCTCCGCCGCCGCCCGTCCGTGTTCCCACGCGCTCGCGGAACGCGACGTCCGCGACGTCCGCGACGTCCGCGACGTCCGGGCGGCGTGACCCGACCGGCCCGGGCGGAAGCCCCCTCCAGCCCGGGGGCTTCCGCCCGAGCCGCGCACTCGGCCGTCCCCGGGCTGGGCCTACGCTGAACGTATGAGCAACCAGAGCGGCCGCGGCCGAGTGGCGGGCCTTCCGGCATGGGACCGCTGCGCGGTCATGGGGGTCGTGAACGTGACCCCCGACTCCTTCTCCGACGGCGGCCGCTTCTTCGACACCACGGCCGCCGTCAAGCACGGACTCGAGCTGGTCGCCGAGGGGGCCGATCTGGTGGACGTCGGCGGCGAGTCCACCCGCCCCGGCGCCACCCGCGTCGACGAGGCGGAGGAGCTCCGGCGCGTCATCCCCGTCGTGCGCGGCCTCGCCTCCGAGGGCGTCGTCGTCTCCGTCGACACCATGCGCGCCCGGGTCGCCGAACAGGCGCTCGCGGCCGGCGCCGCCCTCGTCAACGACGTCAGCGGCGGCCTCGCCGACCCGGCGATGATCCCGGTGGTGGCCGAGACGGGCGCCCCCTTCGTCGTCATGCACTGGCGGGGCTTCCTGCGGGACGGCAACGTCAAGGGCGTGTACGACGATGTCGTCACCGAGGTCGTCGACGAGCTCCGCGCGCGTGTGGAGGCCGTCCTGGCGGGCGGCATCGCCCCCGACCGCATCGTCGTCGACCCCGGCCTCGGCTTCTCCAAGGAGGCCGGACACGACCTGGCCCTCCTCGCCCACCTCGACCGTCTGCACGCCCTGGGCCACCCCCTGCTGGTGGCCGCCTCCCGCAAGCGTTTCCTCGGCCGCGTCCTCGCCGGCCCGGAGGGCGCCCCTCCCCCGGCCCGCGAGCGCGACGCCGCCACCGCGGCCGTCTCCGCCCTCGCCGCCCACGCCGGCGCCTGGGCGGTGCGCGTCCACGAGGTACGGGCCACGGCGGACGCGGTACGGGTGGCGCGGGCGGTGGAGGGGGCACGCGCCACAGGGGCCACGCCGGATTCCGACGCACGGCCCGGGGCGCCGAGCGCCGGGGACTCCCCCGCCGAGGCGCCGCAGGCACCGGTGGAAGGAGCCCGGTGAGCGCCCCCCACACCGACGTCGAGCAGGTGGAACTCGCCAACACCGCCTTCTACGAGGCGATGGAGCGCGGTGACTTCGAAGAACTGTCCTCGCTCTGGCTCACCCCGTCCGACCTGGGCGTCGACGAGACGTTCCACGACCCGGCGGACGTCGGCGTGGTCTCCTGCGTGCACCCGGGCTGGCCGGTGCTGACCGGTCGCGGCGAGGTCCTCAGGTCGTACGCGCTGATCATGGCGAACACCGACTACATCCAGTTCTTCCTCACCGACGTGCACGTCTCCGTCACCGGCGACACCGCCCTCGTGACCTGCACGGAGAACATCCTCAGCGGCGGCCCCGCCCCCGAGGGCGGCGAGGAGCTCGGCCCCCTCGTCGGCCAACTCGTCGTCGCCACGAACGTCTTCCGCCGCACGCCCCTCGGCTGGAAACTCTGGTCCCACCACGCGTCCCCCGTTCTGGCCGAAAACGACGAGGCCGAGGACGACGACACACCCGCCTGAGTGGGTAGGCGGCCCGCAGGGACCAAGAAGTGGTTGGAATCACGAACCCGCGGGTAGGTGCGGCTACCAGCCTGTGAGCCACCGGGTTCCGCAGGGGAAACGCGCGATGAACCCTCCCGGTCCCGCCGCCGGCCCACGCCCCCGCGGCCCGGTTCTGGCCGAGGCCGCGGGTAGATTCGTCCGAGGCCGGTGTGCCGCCCGCACACGGCACGGACCGGCCGTTACCGACGACTGCAGGAGTGATTCGCGTGGATCGTGTCGCGCTGCGCGGCCTGAAGGCCCGCGGGCACCACGGTGTGTTCCCCAAGGAGCGCGAGGAGGGCCAGACCTTCATCGTCGACCTCGTCCTGGGACTGGACACCCGGCCGGCCGCGGCCGACGACGACCTGGCGAAGACCGTGCACTACGGCATCGTGGCCGAGGAGGTCGTGGCCGTGGTCGAGGGCGAGCCGGTGAACCTCATCGAGACGCTCGCCGAGCGCATCGCCCAGGCCTGCCTGAAGCACGAAGGGGTCCAGGAGGTCGAGGTCCGCGTCCACAAACCGGACGCCCCGATCACGGTCCCCTTCGACGACGTGACCGTCACCATCACCCGGAGCCGAGTATGACCGCATCCTTCACGCAGGGTCCCACCGACCCGACCGTACAGCCGGTGCCCGCCTCCGTCGTCGAGAAGGTCGACGCCGCCGACACCACCCTGCAGAACCCCCGGCTGGCCGTGATCTCCCTCGGCTCCAACCTCGGCAACCGCCTGGAGACCCTCCAGGGCGCCATCGACGCCCTCGAGGACACCCCGGGCCTGCGGATCAAGGCCGTGTCACCGGTGTACGAGACGGAGCCGTGGGGCGTGGAGCCCGGCAGCCAGCCGTCGTACTTCAACGCGGTCGTGGTCCTGAAGACCACCCTCCCGCCGTCCTCCCTGCTGGAGCGCGCGCACGCCGTCGAGGAGGCCTTCAACCGGGTCCGGGACGAGCGCTGGGGCCCGCGCACCCTCGACGTCGACATCGTCGCGTACGCCGACGTCACCTCCGACGACCCGCACCTCACCCTCCCGCACCCCCGCGCCCACGAGCGCGCCTTCGTCCTGGCGCCCTGGCACGACGTGGACCCCGACGCCCAACTGCCCGGCCGCGGCAAGGTCGCCGACCTGCTCGGCGCCGTCACCCGCGACGGCGTCGCTGCCCGGGGGGACCTGGAACTCCGACTGCCCGAGTAGTCGTTAAGGTCAAGACGACCGACACACGGGCACACTGGGGCGGGCCGCCCACGGCCACGGTCCGGGGGAGCTGAAGGGACATCGTGAAAGAGCTGCGCATCAGGGTGCTGGCCGGCGTGTTCGTCGTGGCCGGCGTCCTGTCCTGGGCGGGCGCCCGCCTGTGGAACTCGATCGGGACCCTGCCCAGCGTCCCCGTGGCCGCCCCCATCGTCCTCGCCCTGATCGCCGTGGTCCTGCTGTCCACGGCGTTCTCGCTGCGCGCCCGCCTGAAGGCCCAGCGCGAGCGCCGCCCCGGCGCCAAGGGCGTCGACCCCCTGATGGCCGCCCGCGCGGTCGTCTTCGGCCAGTCCAGCGCCCTGGTCGCCGCCCTCGTCGCCGGCATGTACGGCGGCACGGGCGTCTTCCTCCTGGCATTCCTCGACGTTCCCGCCCGCCGCGACCAGGCCATCTACGCGGCCTTCTCGGTTCTCGCCGGCATCGCCGTGGTAGCGGCCGCCCTCTTCCTGGAGCGGGTGTGCAAACTCCCGGAGGACGACGACGAGAACCATCCGGGGGCGGAACCGGTGGCGTGACCCGCCCGCGTCACGTCGACGTGCCGGCCGCCGGTCAGCGCGCCATGATGAGACTCATCGCCTCGTTCCGCGTCGCCGCGTCCCGCAGCTGGCCGCGCACCGCCGACGTTATGGTCTTCGCGCCCGGCTTGCGGATACCGCGCATCGACATGCACATGTGCTCGCACTCGACGACCACGATCACACCCCGCGGCTCCAGGATCTCCATCAGGGAGTCCGCGATCTGCGTGGTGAGTCGTTCCTGCACCTGGGGGCGGCGGGCGTAGACGTCCACGAGCCGGGCCAGCTTGGACAAACCGGTGATCTTGCCCGTGACGGACGGGATATAGCCGACGTGAGCGACTCCCCTGAACGGGACGAGATGATGCTCACACGTGCTGTACACCTCGATGTCCTTCACGAGCACCATCTCGTCGTGGCCCAGGTCGAACGTCGTCGTCAGCACGTCCTCGGGCTTCTGCCACAGCCCCGCGAAGATCTCCTTGTACGCCCGCGCCACCCGCCCCGGCGTCTCCTGCAGGCCCTCACGGTCCGGGTCCTCGCCGACCGCGATCAGGAGCTCGCGTACGGCGTTCTCGGCGCGCTTCTCGTCGAACTCGCCGATCACGCCCTCGCCGTCCAGCGTCACGGGGTCGGTCATGTGGTGCCTCGTTTCATGTGCGGGTCACGCGTGTGGGCCACGCGCCTCATCTGCGGACATGCGAAATGCCGCGCCCCCCAGGCTAGAACCTGGGGGGCGCGGCAATCATTCCGGTCCGGGAACGGTCAGCTCTCGGGGCGGTCCTCCGGGGCCGACTCGGTCGCCGGGGCGGATTCCGTCGCCGTGGACTTGACCGTGCTGATCGCCGGGGTCGCGCCGTTCGCCCCGTTGGTCAGTGCGAGCTCCTTCGGGGAGAGCACCGGCGGACGGGTGGAGGGCGTACGGCGGGAGGAGCCGGTCCAGGCGGGCCGCGGCGGGCGCTTGACGATCGGGGCGAAGATCTCGGCGATCTCCTCCTTGCCCAGGGTCTCCTTCTCCAGCAGCTGGAGCACCAGGTTGTCGAGGACGTCGCGGTTCTCGACCAGGATCTCCCAGGCCTCGTTGTGCGCGTTCTCGATGAGCTTCTTGACTTCCTCGTCCACCAGCGCGGCGACCTCTTCCGAGTAGTCACGCTGGTGAGCCATCTCACGTCCGAGGAACGGCTCGGTGTTGTCGCCGCCGAACTTGATCGCGCCCAGGCGCTCGGTCATGCCGTACTGCGTGACCATCGCGCGAGCCGTGGCCGTGGCCTTCTCGATGTCGTTCGCCGCGCCCGTGGTCGGGTCGTGGAAAACCAGCTCCTCGGCCGCGCGGCCACCCAGCATGTACGCCAGCTGGTCCAGCATCTCGTTGCGCGTGGTCGAGTACTTGTCCTCGTCCGGCAGGACCATCGTGTAGCCGAGGGCACGGCCTCTCGACAGGATCGTGATCTTGTGGACCGGGTCGGAGTTCGGGGAAGCCGCCGCGACCAGGGCGTGACCGCCCTCGTGGTACGCGGTGATCTTCTTCTCCTTGTCCGACATGATCCGGGTCCGCTTCTGCGGGCCCGCGACCACGCGGTCGATCGCCTCGTCCAGCATCTTGTTGTCGATGAGCTTCTGGTCGCTGCGGGCCGTGAGCAGCGCCGCCTCGTTCAGCACGTTCGACAGGTCGGCACCGGTGAAGCCCGGCGTGCGGCGGGCGACCGCGGCCAGGTCGACGTCCGGGGCGACCGGCTTGCCCTTCTGGTGGACCTTGAGGATCTCCAGACGGCCCTGCATGTCCGGGCGGTCGACCGCGATTTGGCGGTCGAAGCGGCCGGGGCGCAAGAGGGCCGGGTCGAGGATGTCGGGCCGGTTCGTCGCGGCGATGAGGATCACACCGCCCTTGACGTCGAAGCCGTCCATCTCGACGAGCAGCTGGTTCAGCGTCTGCTCGCGCTCGTCGTGACCGCCGCCGAGGCCGGCGCCGCGGTGGCGGCCGACCGCGTCGATCTCGTCGACGAAGACGATCGCCGGGGCGTTCGCCTTGGCCTGCTCGAACAGGTCACGGACTCGGGAGGCACCGACACCGACGAACATCTCGACGAAGTCGGAGCCGGAGATCGAGTAGAACGGCACGCCCGCCTCGCCCGCGACGGCCCGCGCGAGCAGGGTCTTGCCGGTGCCGGGCGGGCCGTACAGCAGCACGCCCTTGGGGATCTTGGCGCCGACGGCCTGGAACTTGGCCGGTTCCTGCAGGAACTCCTTGATCTCGTGGAGCTCCTCGACGGCCTCGTCCGCGCCCGCGACGTCCGAGAACGTCGTCTTCGGGGTGTCCTTGGTGATGAGCTTCGCCTTGGACTTGCCGAAGTTCATGACCCGGGAGCCGCCGCCCTGCATCTGATTCATCAGGAACAGGAAGACGACCACGATGAGGACGAAGGGAAGCAGGGAGAGCAGGACGCCGAGGAACGGGTTCTGCTTGGACGGCGACACCGTGTAGCCGTCCGGAATCTGCTTGTCCTGGTATTTGTTCTGCAGCGTGCTGGCGATGGCCACGCCCTGGTCGCCGATGTAGCTCGCCTGGATCTTCGAGCTGCCGTCGACCTTCACACCGTCCTTGAGTGTGACCTTGACGGTCTCCTCGTCGCCGGTGGTGAGTTTGGCCGACTCGACCTTGTTCTCATTGATCGCCGCCACGACCTGGCCGGTGTCCACCGTCTTGTAGCCACCGGACGAGCCGACGACCTGCATCAACACGACCACGGCAAGGACGGCCAGCACGATCCACATGACCGGCCCACGGAAGTATCGCTTCACGTCCATCCATACGGAGCGGTGCCGCCCCGTCCCTCCTGCCACAGTGAGTTTGATAAGACAGTTCTTCTGACGGTACCCCAGCATTGTCGCCCGAAGCCGCACGATGTTGCGCGGGCGGCCGGCAATCCCGTCTCTGCATGCTCCAACGGTGAGAAACCCGCTGGGGTTCCCGATCGTCTTACGAACTTGGGCCCGCCAGGGCTCAGCCGCCGTAGACGTGGGGCGCGAGCGTACCGACGAACGGGAGATTGCGGTACTTCTCGGCGTAGTCGAGGCCGTAGCCCACGACGAACTCGTTGGGGATGTCGAAGCCGACCCACTCCACGTCGATGGCGACCTTCGCGGCCTCGGGCTTGCGCAGCAGCGTGCACACCTTCAGCGAGGCGGGCTCGCGGGAGCCGAGGTTGGAGATCAGCCAGGACAGGGTCAGCCCGGAGTCGATGATGTCCTCGACGATCAGGACGTGCTTGCCCTTGATGTCGGTGTCGAGATCCTTGAGGATCCGGACGACACCGGAGGACTGGGTGCCCGCGCCGTAGGACGACACGGCCATCCAGTCCATCGTGACGGGGGTGGACAGCGCCCGGGCGAGGTCTGCCATGACCATCACCGCGCCCTTGAGCACGCCGACGATCAGCAGGTCCTTGCCCTCGTACTCAGCGTCGATCTTCGCGGCCAGCTCGGCCAGCTTCGCGTCGATCTCTTCCTTGGTGATGAGCACCTGCTTGAGGTCGGCACCCATGTCTTTCGCGTCCACCCGCATCACTTTCGGTCGTCCCGCACTTACGGCCTTCGGCTGCCCGAACCGCCGGACGGTCCTCCCGGGAGGTACGGACCTCAGCCTTGCCGAATCACCAGTCTGCCACCCTGCCGCTGAGCGATGACCCTGCCCGGGAGATTGATGGCTCCCTGACCGCGCCAGCCGGTGATCAGCCGGTCGACTTCCTCGATGTGGCGGGCGAACAGCGAACCGGCCGGTGCGCCGGCCTCGATGGCGGCGCGGCGCAGGATGCGGCGGCGCACGGCGGGCGGGAGGGCGTACAGCTTGGCGCACTCCAGGAGTCCGGCGGCGTCGCGGACGGAGGCCTCGGCCTGGCGGGCCCAGGCGTCGAGGGCGTCGGCGTCGTCGCGGGAGAGCTGGGCGGTGCGGGCAAGGGCCTCGACGACGCCCTTGCCGAGCGCCTTCTCCAGGGCGGGCAGGCCCTCGTGGCGGAGCCGGGAGCGGGTGTAGGCGGGGTCGGCGTTGTGCGGGTCGTCCCAGACCGGGAGGGACTGGACCATGCAGGCCTTGCGGGCGGTCTGCCGGTCGAGCTGCAGGAAGGGGCGGCGGTAACGGCCGCCGGCCCCCGAGACCGCGGCCATTCCGGACAGGGAGCGGATGCCGGAACCGCGGGCGAGACCCAGCAGGACGGTTTCGGCCTGGTCGTCGCGGGTGTGGCCGAGCAGGATCGCGGCGGCGCCGTGGCACTCGGCGGCGGCGTCGAGGGCGGCGTACCGGGCGTCGCGGGCGGCGGCCTCGGGCCCGCCCTCGCGGCCGACGGTCACGGTGGTGGCCTCCACCGGGTCGAGGCCGAGCTCGCGCAGCCTGAGGACGACCTCCTGGGCGCGCAGTTCCGAGCCGGGCTGCAGGCCGTGGTCGACGGTGACGCCGCCGGCACGGATGCCGAGCTTGGGCGCTTCGAACGCCAGGGCGGAGGCGAGGGCCATGGAGTCGGCACCGCCGGAGCAGGCGACGAGCACGAGCGGGGAGGGGGGACGCTCGGCTGCCTCGTCCGGGGTCCGGGCGGAGGTCTGGTCGTTGAGGATGTCGTGGAGGACGCGGCGGACCGCCAGGCGTATCGCCGCGACCGCAGGATGGGGACCCATGTCCGGTTCCCTTCATGAAGTTTTCGGGGGTTGAGCCCGAGGTTCGGTCACTCAGAGTGTGTCGATGGTGACAGAAACGGGCCGTTCCCCGAGCATTGCACGCCTACCCATCGCTCACGGTCCCTCGGACGGGTGATTGGAGGGGCGTTCGCCTGCCGTCGGCCGGATTCGTTTCACCGCTTCCTCACGGCGTTCAGGACTCGGCCTTGCGGTGCACCCGTGCGACCCAGTCCGCCGGTTCGGCGATCTCCGCCTTGGTGGGGAGGGTGTTCGGGGAGGTCCACACCCGGTTGAAGCCGTCCATGCCCACCTGGTCGACGACGGCCCGGACGAAGCGCTCGCCGTCCCGGTACTGCCTGAGTTTGGCATCCAGACCGAGCAGCTTGCGCAGGGCGATGTCCAGTCGGGAGGCACCCTTGGCGCGGCGCTGCTGGAACTTCTCGCGGATCTCCGCGACGGTCGGTACGACTTCTGGCCCGACCCCGTCCATCACGAAGTCGGCGTGTCCCTCCAGGAGCGACATCACGGCGGTGAGGCGGCCGAGGATCTCGCGCTGGGCCGGGGTCTGCACCAGTTCCACGAAGGACCGGCCGCCGTCGTCCTCCTCGCCCTCGGGGCGGCCCCCGGCGAGTGACTGGGCGGCCTCCCGGACGCGTTCCAGCACGGTCATCGGGTCGACGTCGGTCTCCGCCAAGAACGACTGGATTTCGCCCTCGAGGTGGTCGCGCAGCCAGGGCACGCCCGTGAACTGCGTGCGGTGCGTCTCCTCGTGCAGACACACCCACAGGCGGAAGTCGTGGGGTTCGACGTCGAGTTCGCGTTCGACGTGCACGATGTTCGGCGCGACCAGCAGCAGCCGGCCGCCGCCGTCCTCGCCCGCCGGGAGGTCGCGGGTGGCGGGGGCGAAGGTCTCGTACTGGCCGAGGACGCGGGAGGCCAGGAAGGACAGCAGCATGCCCAGTTCGACGCCGGTCACCTTGCCGCCGACGGCGCCGAGGACCGCGCCGCCGGGGGTGTTGCCGCGCCGTTCCTGCATCTTCTCCAGCAGCGGCCTGAGGATCTCCCGGAATCCGGCGACGTTCGCCCGGATCCAGCCCGGGCGGTCGACGACCAGGACGGGCGTGTCCCGGGCGTCCTCGGTGTCCATACGAGTGAAGCCCCGGACGTGTTCCTCCGAGGCTTTGGCGTGGCGGCGCAACTCCGCGACGACGGCCCGGGCCTCGTCGCGGCTGACGTCGGGGCCCGGCCGTACGAGCCGGGTCGCGGTCGCCACCGCGAGGTTCCAGTCGACCATCCCTGAAGAAGCGGCACCACCGATGCTCGTCATGTGTCAACCGTACGTGAGCGCTGCCGCTGGGGGCAGGGTGAGAGGTAGGCGGGGCCCAGGGGGGCTGTGGGTGACCGGGGTTGGTGCTGGGTGCCTGCCTGGGCAGGGGCCATCGCCCTGCGGAACGAGTGCCCACGGCGGCACGGCGCGGGTCCTATCCGCAGCCGCATCCCGCCAGTGTCGTCGCCGTTCGGTCCAGGGCCGCCTGGGCCTCCGTGGGGTCTGTCGTGTCCGATGTCAGGAACGCGAACGCCAGGAGGCGGCCGTCACGGTCGACCACCGTGCCGGCCAGGGTGTTCACGCCCGTCAGTGTGCCTGTCTTGGCGCGGACGATGCCGGCGGCGCCGTCGGTGTAGCGGCTGGTCAGGGTGCCGGTGAAGCCCGCGACGGGGAGGCCGGTGAGGACGGGGCGGAGTTCGGGGTGGGACGGGGAGCCGGCCTTGACGAGCAGGGCCGTCAGGAGGTCCGCCGTGAGTCTGTCGTCGCGGTCCAGGCCGCTGCCGTCGTGGAATTCCGCGCCGGTGACCGGCAGGCCGAGCTTCTTCAGCCGGGCGGCGACGGCCGTGGCGCCGCCGTCGAAGCCGGGGGACGCCCCGGTCGCCAGGGCGGTCTGGCGGGCCAGGGCCTCGGCGATGTCGTTGTCGCTGTTGGTCAGCATGCGTTCGACCAGGGCGGAGAGCGGGGGCGACGAGACGGTGGCCAGGGTGTTCGCGCGGCCGGTCGCCTTGGAGGGGCCGGGGGAGGTCGTCTTGATCCCGTGCTCTTCGAGGAGCGCCGCGAACTTGCGGGCCGCGTCCGCCGCCGGGTCGGCCACCCGGGTCACCGGGCCGCTGGTGGAGTCGTCGGTGCGGCCCTCGTCGACCGTGAGGGCACTGACGGGGGCGAGATTGTCGTTGACGCCGATGGGGTGCAGTGCGGTGCCCGCGTAGAGGGTGGTGTCGTAGGAGAGGGTGACCCGGTGGACGCCGCGCTTCCGCAACGCGGCGGCCGTGTCGTCCGCCAGTGTGCGCAGGCTCGCCCAGCCCTCCGCCTCCTTGTGGGCGGTGAGGGTCGGGTCGCCGCCGCCGACGAGGACGAGTTCGCCGGTGTCCGGTTCGAGCGCGGCGCGGGTGGTGAGGCGGTGGTCGGCGCCCAGGGCGGACAGGGCGGCGACGGCGGTGGCGATCTTGGTGGTGGAGGCGGGGGTCATGGCCCTGTCCGCGCCGGTGCCGTACAGGCGCCTGCCGGTCGCCACGTCGACGACGGCCGCCGTACGGACGCTGCCGAGCGCCGAGGAGTCCAGAAGGGGACCCAGGACGTCCGCGAGGGCCTTCCCGGCGGGGGCGGACTTCACGGTGTTCGTGTCGCCGCCGAGGCCGGTCAGGACGGACGCGGCGCTGGGGGCGGGCCGGGGGCCGGCGGCCGTCGTACCGGAGCCGCCGCCGTGATCTCTGCCACCTGCCCGCTCCTGAGCGGCGGCCCGGTCCCGCTCGGCCGTACGCTGACCACTGGCGTCCCAGGGACCGGCGGCGGTCACCACACCGGCGGCCAGCGCCAGTCCGGCGGTGGCGGCGCCGGCGCTGTACTGCCAGGTCCTCAGGGCCGCCGGCCGGGAGGTCCCCCGGGACCGCGGGGCCAGGGACGTGATCCGCGCAAGTTGCGGTTTCACTGCCCGCGTCACCCGCGTCACCCGCACGACCTGCGGTTTCGCGGCCGTGGCGGCCCGTGCCAGTCGTGGTCGTACGGCTTCCGCGATCCGCACCACATGCGGTCTCGCGGCTCGCCAAGGCCTCAGCTCTGGCACGACCACCAGCCCCTTTCGCGATCACACACCTGCGTGAGGGACACTTAACCACCAGAACTATGTGCTGATCATGGAGGAGCCACCGGTGGAGTTCGACGTCACGATCGAGATCCCGAAGGGTTCGCGGAACAAGTACGAGGTGGACCACGAGACCGGTCGGATCCGCCTGGACCGTCGTCTCTTCACCTCGACCGCCTACCCGACCGACTACGGCTTCGTCGAGAACACCCTCGGCGAGGACGGCGACCCGCTGGACGCGCTGGTCATCCTGGACGAGCCGACCTTCCCGGGCTGCCTGATCCGGTGCCGCGCGATCGGCATGTTCCGGATGACGGACGAGGCGGGCGGCGACGACAAGCTGCTGTGCGTGCCGGCCACCGACCCGCGGGTGGAGCACCTGCGCGACATCCACCACGTGTCGGAGTTCGACCGCCTGGAGATCCAGCACTTCTTCGAGGTCTACAAGGACCTGGAGCCCGGCAAGTCGGTCGAGGGTGCCAACTGGGTCGGCCGTACGGACGCCGAGGTGGAGATCGAGCGGTCGTACAAGCGCTTCAAGGAGCAGGGCGGTCACTGACCGCAGGTTTTGGCTCGCACGGGCCGCGGCACCCTGGTGGGGTGCCGCGGCCCGTCTGCGTAGCCATGCGCATACTGAGGCCTACGGAAGGTGTCGTTCAGGGAGCGTTGCGGAGTGACGGAGGCGGAGGAGCGCAAGCCTCGGTCGGACGAGGCGAGGAGCTCGTACGATCCCGAGATCACGTCCGAGTTCGCGATTCCCCGGGGGCTCGCCGTCCCGAAGACCGGTGGTGAGTCCGAGACCACCTCCGAGTTCGCGGTGCCGGAGGGGCTGGACGCGCCGCAGCCGTCGAGTCCCGAGCCGGAGGGGTCGGCGTTCAGCCCGCCCAGCACCTACCACGCCAAGCAGGCACCGCCCGCGTTCACGCCGCCGACCGGGATACCGGCGGTCAGCCTGATCAAGGACGCGCCCTGGCAGGACCGGATGCGCACGATGCTGCGGATGCCGGTGACGGAGCGGCCCGCGCCGGAGCCGGTGCAGAAGGCGGACGAGGGCGGCCCGGCCGTCCCGCGCGTGCTCGACCTGACGCTGCGTATCGGCGAGCTGCTGCTCGCGGGCGGCGAGAACGCCGAGGACGTGGAGGCCGCGATGTTCGCGGTGTGCCGGTCCTACGGGCTCGACCGGTGCGAGCCGAACGTCACCTTCACCCTGCTGTCGATCTCGCACCAGCCGTCCCTGGTGGAGGACCCGGTGACGGCGTCCCGGACGGTGCGGCGCCGGGGGACCGACTACACGCGCCTCGCGGCCGTATTCCGGCTCGTGGACGACCTGACCGACCCCGAGACCCACATCTCGCTGGAGGAGGCCTACCGGCGCCTCGCCGAGATCCGCCGCAACCGGCACCCGTACCCCGGCTGGGCGCTGACCTCGGCGGCCGGGCTGCTGGCGGGGGCGGCCTCGCTTCTCGTCGGCGGTGACGTGATCGTGTTCGTGGCGGCCGCGCTGGGCGCGATTCTCGGCGACCGGCTGGCGTGGCTGTGCGCGGGGCGCGGGCTGCCGGAGTTCTACCAGTTCACGGTGGCCGCGATGCCGCCCGCGGCGATCGGCGTGGCGCTCACGCTGACCCACGTCGACGTGGTGGCCTCGGCCGTCATCACCGGTGGGCTGTTCGCGCTGCTGCCGGGGCGGGCGCTGGTGGCGGGCGTGCAGGACGGGCTGACCGGCTTCTACATCACCGCCTCCGCGCGGCTGCTGGAGGTCATGTACTTCTTCGTCGGCATCGTCGTCGGCGTGCTGGTGGTGCTGTACTTCGGCGTGAAGGTGGGCGCCAAGCTCAATCCGGACGCGGCGCTGAACATCGCCGAGCGGCCGCTGCTGCAGATCGCGGCGTCGATGCTGCTGTCGCTGACCTTCGCCGTCCTGCTGCAACAGGAACGGTCCACCGTGCTGGCCGTGACCCTCAACGGCGGTGTCGCGTGGTCGGTGTACGGGGCGATGCACTACGCCGGCGGTATCTCGCCGGTGGCCTCCACGGCCGTGGCGGCGGGGCTGGTGGGGCTGTTCGGGCAGCTGCTGTCCCGCTACCGGTTCGCGTCGGCGCTGCCGTACACGACCGCCGCGATCGGGCCCCTGCTGCCGGGGTCGGCCACGTACTTCGGGCTGCTGTCGATGGCGCAGAACGAGGTCGACGAGGGGCTCGTGTCGTTGGCCAAGGCGGCGTCGCTGGCCATGGCCATCGCCATCGGGGTCAACCTCGGGTCGGAGATCTCGCGGCTGTTCCTGCGGTTCGGCTCCGCCGAGGGGCGGCGGGCCGCGAAGCGGACCAGGGGGTTCTGAGCGCCTACTGGCGGTAGTTGCCCTGGTTGTAGTCGTACGGGTACTGCTGCTGGTCGTAGTCCTGCGGGTACTGCTGTCGGCCGTGGTTCTGCGGGTGCTGCTGCCGGCCGTAGTACTCGTCGTAGCTCTGGTCATAGCTCTGGTCGTAGTTCTGGTCGTAGTTCTGGCCGGAGCTGTACGGCTGCTGCTGCTCGTACGCCGGCTCCTGGTGCTCCGGCTCGATGCGGCGCAGCTGCGTCGTCGCGTCGTCCATGACCGGGGCCTGCTGCCGGGCGGCGGGCGGCGCGTTCTTGGCCTTGGAGCGGGCCCGCAGGAACTCGATGGCGATCGGGACCACCGAGACGAGGACGATCAGGATGAGGATCGCCTCGATGTGCTTGTTGACGAAGCCGACGTTGCCCAGCCAGGAGCCGAGCAGGGTCACGCCCGCGCCCCACAGGACGCCGCCGATGACGTTGAAGACCAGGAACGAGCGGTACCGCATGCCGCTGACGCCGGCGATGATCGGCGTGAAGGTGCGCACGATGGGCACGAAGCGGGCCAGGACCAGGGACTTGGCACCGTACTTCTCGAAGAAGTCGTGCGCCTTGGTGACGTTCTCCTGCTTGAACAGGCGGGAGTCCGGGCGGTTGAAGAGGGACGGGCCGACCTTCCTGCCGAACATGTAGCCCGCCTGGTCGCCGAGGACCGCGGCCAGGCAGATGAGGGCGATCGCGGCCCACAGCGGGAAGTCCAGCTTGTGGGAGGTGATCAGCAGTCCGCAGGTGAACAGCAGCGAGTCACCCGGCAGGAAGAACCCGATGAGCAGGCCCGACTCGGCGAAGACGATGAGGAGCAGGCCCCAGATGCTGTACGTGCTGAGCAGGTAGTCGGGGTCCAGCCAGCTCGGGCCGAGGGCGAGTGTCATCACGGGTCCGGGCTCCTGAGGGGTGAAGGCGACGGCGGTGTCCTTGTGCGGCCGCACAAAGCTATCAACGCCATGCGTCCGCCCCAGGTTCCACCGGTGCCTTCAGGATGCACTGCGCGGCGACCGGCACAAAGCTGTGAGCACGTGCGCGTACGGACCTGGAGGGTCCTGGCCCGGGATCACTCCCGGGCCAGGGGTTACGCGGCGTGGCGGGCGGCGTTCGCCAGGATGGCCTCCTTGAGGTGCTCGGCGAGGCCCGGGCGCACGGAGTCGTAGAACGCCTTGAAGCGCTGGTCGGACACGTACATCTCGGCCAGGCACCGGTGCATCTCGTACGGGCACTCGTAGAACCACCTGCTGATGTGCTGCCGGTGTTCCTCGGCCAGTTCCATGGCCGCCTCGCCGGCCGGCGGCTCGCCGGCGGCCACCAGGGCGGCGTACTGCTCGCTCCAGGCGTCGGCCTCGGCCTGCAGGCGCTTCCAGTCGTCCTTGGTGTAGCGGGCGGCGCGGCGCTGCGACTCCGCCCACTCCTCGGTGCCGCCCCAGCGCGCTTCCGCCTCGTCGGCGTACTGCGCGGGGTCCTTGTCCCCGAAGACCTCGAACCGTTCCTCGGGCGTGAGGTTGATACCCATCGTGCGTGCCTCCATGGCGTGCTCCACGGCCTCGGCCATCTTCCGCAGCTTCTCGATCCGGGCGGTCAGCAGCTCGTGCTGGCGGCGCAGGTGCGCGCGCGGGTCCGCGTCCGGGTCGTCGAGCAGGGCCGCGACCTCGTCGAGCGGGAAGCCGAGCTCCCGGTAGAACAGGATCTGCTGCAGCCGGTCGAGGTCGTCGTCGCTGTAGCGCCGGTGGCCCGCGTGGCTGCGCTCGCTCGGGGTGAGCAGGCCGATGTCGTCGTAGTGGTGCAGGGTGCGCACCGTGACTCCGGCGAAACCGGCCACCTGTCCGACGGAGTAGCTCACTTTCCGCTCCTTCTCTCGGTACGCACTCCACGGTGGGCCCTCACGTGACGTGAGGTGCAAGCCCGTTTCCCTCGAGATGTTGTGCCGGCTTTGTCCGCTTATAGTGATCTTGTGGCCCAGGACACCGCGCGGCAGGCGCCCCCGACCGCCCCGGCGACGCCCGCGCGTGCCCTGCTGCCGCTGATCCTGCCCGCTCTGGTCGTCGGAGTCGGGGCGAGCCTGCTGTTGCTGCTGGTGAACGGGGTGGCCGAGCGGCTCCAGGACCTGCTGTGGACGAACCTGCCCGACGCGCTCGGGGTCGGCCGGTACTCCGTGCTGTGGATGCTGGTGATGCTCACCGCGACGGGCGTGCTGGTCGGGCTGGTGGTGTGGAAGGTGCCCGGGCACGCGGGTCCGGACCCGGCCACGCTGTCACTGCACGCCGTGCCGCTGCCGCCCGTCGTGCTGCCGGGGTTGCTGCTGGCGACCGTGCTGATGCTCGCGGGCGGGCCCAGTCTCGGGCCGGAGAACCCGATCATCGTGGTGAACGTCGGGCTCGCGCTCTGGCTCGGGCACCGGCTGGTCCCCGGCCTTCCGGGCGGCGTGTGGGGCATGCTGGCGGAGTCGGCGACGATCGGCGCGCTGTTCGGCACACCGGTGGCGGCCGCGCTGGTGATCTCCGAGGCGCTGGCCGGACGGCCGCTCAAGGGGGCGCTGTGGGACAACGTCTTCGCGCCGCTGGTCGCCGCTGCGGCGGGCGCGCTGACGACCGCCCTGGTGGCCCACCCCGCCCTGGACCTCGGTCTGCCCCCGCTCGGGCGACCGGACTGGGGCGATCTCCTGGCCGCCCTGGTGATCGCGCCCGTGGCGGGCCTGGTGGGCCTGTGCGCCGTCTACGCCTTCCCGTACGTGCACGGCGGCTTCCGGCGTCTGGGCCACCCGATGCTGGCCCTGCCGGCCGGCGGGCTCGTGCTGGGGCTGCTGGCGGCGCTGGGCGGGCATCTGACGCTCTTCAAGGGACTCGCCGAGGCCGCGGAGCTGGCGCGGAATCCCCAGGGCAACTCGGCGGGGCGGCTCGCGGTCCTGGCGGTGGTGAAGGTGGCCGCACTGCTGGTCGCCGCGTCCAGCGGCTTCCGCGGCGGGCGGATCTTCCCGTCCGTGTTCATCGGCGTCGCGCTCGGCCTGTGCGCGCACGCGTGCGTGCCCGCCGTCGATCCCGCCCTGGGCGTGGCGGCGGGCGTGCTGGGCCTGCTCCTGGCGATCACCCGGCAGGCCTGGGTGAGCCTGTTCACGGCCGCGGTCATCGTGGCCTCGCCGACGGTCCTCGCCGTGCTCTGCATCGCCTCACTGCCGACCTGGCTGCTGGTCACGGGACGGCCGCAGATGCAGCTGCGCGAGGACGGAAGCCCGGTCCGCTGACCCTGTCGACCCTTCAGGAAGGCATCTCCATGGCACTGCACAAAGGCCCCGGGAAGCACGACGAGCGGCCCATGTCCGTCAACCCGTTCTTCGGCGAGGCGAACCCGGTCGGCGGCATGACCGAGGCCCCGCCCAAGCACCGGCTCCCGGACGGGGCGCTGCCCCCGTCGACCGCGTACCAGCTGGTCCACGACGAGCTGATGCTGGACGGCAACGCGCGGCTGAACCTGGCCACGTTCGTCACCACCTGGATGGAGCCGCAGGCCGGGGTGCTGATGGGTGAGTGCCGGGACAAGAACATGATCGACAAGGACGAGTACCCGCGCACCGCCGAGCTGGAGCGGCGCTGTGTGGCGATGCTCGCCGACCTGTGGCACGCCCCGGATCCGGCGGCGGCCGTGGGCTGTTCGACGACCGGCTCCAGCGAGGCGTGCATGCTCGCCGGGATGGCGCTCAAGCGGCGCTGGGCGCGGCGCAACGCCGACCGATACCCCTCACCGGACGCCCGCCCGAACCTCGTCATGGGCGTCAACGTCCAGGTCTGCTGGGACAAGTTCTGCAACTTCTGGGAGATCGAGGCACGCCAGGTGCCCATGGAGGGCGACCGGTACCACCTCGACCCGCAGGCGGCGGCCGAGCTGTGCGACGAGAACACGATCGGGGTCGTCGGCGTCCTCGGCTCCACCTTCGACGGGTCGTACGAGCCGATCGCCGAGCTGTGCGCGGCTCTGGACGACCTCCGGGCGCGGACCGGTCTGGACGTGCCGGTGCACGTGGACGGCGCGTCCGGGGCCATGATCGCGCCCTTCCTGGACGAGGACCTGGTGTGGGACTTCCGTCTCCCGCGCGTGGTCTCGATCAACACCTCGGGGCACAAGTACGGGCTGGTCTACCCGGGGGTCGGCTGGGCGCTGTGGCGCGACAAGGAGGCTCTCCCCGAGGAACTGGTCTTCCACGTCAACTACCTGGGCGGCGACATGCCGACCTTCGCCCTCAACTTCTCCCGGCCGGGCGCCCAGGTGGTCGCCCAGTACTACACGTTCCTGCGGCTGGGCCGGGCCGGCTACCGGGCCGTGCAGCAGACCACGCGGGACGTCGCGCGCCACCTCGCCGACCGGATCGAGGCGCTGGGCGACTTCCGGCTGCTGACCCGGGGCGACGAGCTGCCCGTCTTCGCCTTCACCACCGCCGAGGACGTGACGGCGTACGACGTGTTCGACGTCTCCCGGCGCCTTCGGGAGGGCGGCTGGCTGGTGCCCGCCTACACCTTCCCGCCGAAACGGGATGACCTGTCGGTCCTGCGGGTGGTGTGCCGCAACGGCTTCTCCGTCGACCTCGCCGAACTGTTCGTCGAGGATCTGAGCCGCCTGCTGCCGGAACTGCGCCGGCAGCCGCGTCCGGTGACGAGGGACAGGGACGCGGCCACCGGGTTCCACCACTAGCGGCCGAGCCGACGTGCCCCGGGTCGCCGGGGCCGCGAGCAGGTCGCGTACGGCCCACTCCCTCACTGGGCAAACCTGACTACTCAGAGAGGTAACGCGCCTGTGGGCGGATCGGTCGAACTTGATCAGAGGTCATCTCCCGGATGCCGCTCCCCCGTCGCGTACGGGTTCTCCTCGCCCTCGGCCAGCACGCCGACGAACGGTTCGCCCTCACCGGCGAAGGTGTAGGCGCCGCGTTCGAGGCGTTCGACGAGCCCGCGGGTCCAGGCGGCGTCGGAGTCGGCCGTGTGGACCCACAGGTTCATGATCTCCCCGATGTGGCCCAGCTGTTCGGGGCCGTCCTCGGGGATGTAGTGCCCGGTCACGGCGGACCGCCACTGCTCGATCCGCCGGATCCGCTCCTTGAGCAGGGCCACCGCCTCGGCGCGCGGCAGCTCGACGAGGAAGCCGATGGCCGCCGACTGGATGTCCATCCTCTGGTCGTAGGAGACCAGGGCCTCCCGCAGCAGCCGGAGGAACTCCGCCGTGCCCCCGTCGGTGATCTCGTACTCGGTGCGCGGCGGGCCGCCGGCCGTGGACGGCGCGGTCTCGTGCGCGTGCAGCAGGCCCTGCTTGGCCATCTGCTTCAGGGCGTGGTAGATCGAGCCGGGCTTGGCGTTGGACCACTCGTGCGCACCCCAGTACTCCAGGTCGTTGCGCACCTGGTACCCGTGGGCCCGCCCGTGCTGGCGGACCGCGCCGAGCACGAGCAGGCGGATCGCTGACATGCGGTCCAGGTTATGGCCTCACTTTTCGGCGAGAGCCACCAGCTCGAACGCCGTCTTCCCGTCCAGCGACTCCCGGATGATGTCGGCGTGGCCCGCGTGCCGGGCGGTCTCCCGGATCAGGTGCAGACACAGCCAGCGCAGCGAGACGGCCTCGTCCGGCGGGAACCACGGGTCGTTCGGCAGCGGGAAGGTGTCGTCGAGGCTGGGGGCGGAGCGGATGAAGGCCTCCGTCCCGGCGGCGACCTGCTCCCAGTACGCCAGCTGGGAGGCGAGGGTCTCGCCGTCGACCAGCTGGAAGCACTCGTGCCAGTTCGACTCGTCCCGCTTGACCGCCGGCGGCTCGCCCTTGGCACGGGCCACCCAGCCCTGCTCGACCTCGGCGACGTGCTTGACCAGCCCGGCCAGGGACAGTTCGCTGGCGCTGGGCCGGCTCGCGGCCTGCTCCTCGGTCAGCCCCAGCACCGCCCGCCGGATGCCGCCGCGCTGCTCGGCGAGGAAGGAGAGCAGCGCTCCCCGCTCGTCGCCCTGGGCCTCGGCTCGCACGTGAGTGACCATGACCGGCCGCCTTTCGTCGGATCGGCTCCTGCTGCCTGACATGGACGACGTTACGGGCCCTTGAGGACAGGTGCTGTCCTCAATCCCGGGACTGGACGCAGAGGGACCCAGAGTGGACTCAGAGGGGAAACGCACTCCGCCCGTACTGCACCGAGATCCACTTCAGCGTGGTGAAGGCGTCCAGCGTGGTCTCGCCGTTCAGCCGGCCGATCCCGGAGTGCTTCTCGCCGCCGAAGGGGACCAGCGGCTCGTCATGGATCGTGCCGTCGTTCACGTGGAACATCCCCGTGTCGATCCGCTTGGCGAAGGACACGCCCCGCTCGACGTCCGCGGTGTGGACGGCGCCGCTCAGGCCGTAGGGCGTGTCGTTGACGATGCGGACCGCTTCCTCCTCGCCGTCGAAGGGGACGAGCAGGGCCACGGGCCCGAATATCTCCTTGTGCAGGAGGGAGGAGTCGGACGGCACGTCCGTCAGGACGGAGGGCTCCACCAGGTTGTCGGTGGCCGAGCCGCGCACGAGGAGCGTGGCGCCCTCGGCCACGGCCTGCTCGATCGCGGCCGAGATGGTGTTCGCCTGGAGGGAGTTGATGACCGGGCCGATGACCGTCTGCGGGTCGCTGGGGTCGCCGGTCTTGAGCGTTCTGACCTTGGCGACGAACTTCTCGGTGAACTCGTCCGCCACCGAGCGGTCCACCAGGACGCGGTTGGCGGCCATGCATACCTGGCCCTGGTCGGCGTACCGGCTGAAGACGGCCGCGTCGACGGCGTAGTCGATGTCCGCGTCGTCCAGCACCACCAGCGCGCTGTTGCCGCCCAGTTCGAGGACCGCCCGCTTGAGCTGCGCGGCGCACACGGTGGCGATGTGCCGGCCGACCTTGTCGGAGCCGGTGAAGGAGATCAGCCTGGGGACGGGGTGTTCTATGAACGCGTCGCCTATCTCGGCTATGTCGGTGAGGACGACGTTGAACAGGCCGGGCGGCAGGCCCGCGTCCTCGAAGAGCTTCGCGAGCAGCGTGCCGCCGCAGACCGGGGTGTCCTGGTGCGGCTTGAGGACGACGGCGTTGCCGAGGGCGAGGGCCGAGGCGACCGGCTTGACCGACAGCAGGAACGGGAAGTTGAACGGGCTGATGACGCCCACCACGCCGACCGGGACGCGGTAGAGGCGGTTCTCCTTGCCGTCGACCGGCGACGGCAGGAACCGGCCCTCGCAGCGCAGCGCCAGCTGGGCCGACTCGCGCAGGAACTCCTTGGCCAGGTGCAGTTCCAGCTGCGCCTTCATGCGCGTGCCACCGAGCTCGGCGATGATCATCTCGGTGATCTCGGCCTCCCGCTCCTCGACGAGGCGCAGGACCTTCTCGAAGAAGACGCGGCGGGTGTACGGGTTGGTCTCGGCCCATTCGCGCTGGGCGCGGGCGGCCGCCCGGTAGGCCTGGTCGACCTCGTCGGTGGTGGCTATGGTGATCGAGGCCAGCTTCTCGCCGTCGTACGGGTTGAAGTCGATGATGTCCCAGGAGCCGGTGCCCGGGCGCCACTCACCGTCGATGTACTGCTGAGCCAGGTCGGTGAAGCAGGACGACATGTGATCCCTCGATCCCTTGCTGCCGAAGCAGTCGAGACAGACACCCGATCAACTTCACGGTCCGATGAGACTGATCACCTGTCATCGTACTTGTGATTGCAGTGAGTTGGGCGTCACCTGGGGACACGACACCGTGCGCGGTCAAGACGACCGCACGCTCAGGACATGTGCAGCAGCCCGCGCAGCAGGTGCCGGCTCTCGTCCGGTCCGGGACTGTCCTGCTGGAGTTCCTTCAGGGCCTGCTCGTACTGGGCGACGTCCTCGCGCTTGTCCAGGTAGAGCGCGCTGGTGAGCTGCTCCAGGTAGACCACGTCCGACAGGTCGGACTCGGGGAAGCTGAGGATGGTGAAGGCGCCGCTCTCCCCGGAGTGGCCGCCGAAGCTGAACGGCATGATCTGCAGCCGGACGTTGGGCCGCTCGGAGATCTCGATCAGGTGCTGGAGCTGCCCGCGCATCACCTCGCGGTCGCCGTACGGGCGGCGCAGGGCGGCCTCGTCGAGGACGATGTGGAAGTCGGGGGCGTTCTCGGCCACCAGGTACTTCTGCCGCTCCAGCCGCAGCGCCACGCGCCGCTCGACGTCGGCCGTGCTCGCGCCCTTCATGCCGCGCCGCACGACCGCGCGCGCGTACTCCTCGGTCTGCAGCAGGCCGTGCACGAACTGCACCTCGTACGCCCGGATCAGAGCGGCCGCGCCCTCCAGACCCACATACGTCGGGAACCAGCTCGGCAGCACGTCGGAGTAACTGTGCCACCAGCCCGCCACATTGGCCTCCTTGGCGAGGGAGAGCAGGGATTCACGCTCGGCCTCGTCGGTGATGCCGTACAGCGTCAGCAGGTCTTCCACGTCTCTCGTCTTGAAGCTCACCCGGCCCAACTCCATCCGGCTGATCTTCGACTCCGAGGCGCGGATCGAGTACCCCGCCGCCTCGCGCGTGATCCCCCGCGCTTCACGCAGTCGCCTGAGTTGTGATCCGAGCAGCATGCGCCGCACCACCGATCCCGGCTCTCCCGCGCTCACGTTCGCCAGCCTCCCCAACGTCTTCAGGGGCCGCAGTCTGCCACTAAAACACTTCGAGCTGTACTCGTCCGATTACACAAACGGAAAGAGGCCAATGATTTCGCGCAGGAAGTGGCAAGCGAAAGGTGTGCGACGTGCAGGAGGTTGGCGGAAAAAATGGCCAACAAGCGGTACGGGGCGGCTCAATTCGGTCTCGTGCACGTGCATCTGCCCTTGCATCTGCTCTGCGCATCCGAAACCATGGTCCCGCGCCACCGCTGCATCGCAACGACCGCGAATTCCCGGGAGTGCCTCGCATGGGGACGAATGGATCGACCATGCTCGAGCCGTTACGGCAGGGCCTTCCGCCGCTGGATCCCGCGGCCGTGTCCAATGCCGCCTCCTGCGCCCTGCCGGCCCGCTACGAAGCGGTGCGCGAAGCCCGCCTGTTCACCCGCCGGACGCTCGACCAGTGGGACGTGGGCGACCGCTTCGACGACATATGTCTCGTCGTCTCCGAACTGGTCACCAACGCCCTGCGGCACGCGCTGCCGGGCGACGCCGGGCGGTGCGGGGACCAGGCCTCGCCGGTGCGGCTGCATCTGATGCGGTGGACCGAGCGGCTGGTGTGCGCGGTGCGCGACCCCAGTCACGAAACCCCGGTCGCGCGCGACTCGGACGACTTCTCGTCGGAGTCGGGCCGCGGCCTGTTCCTCGTCGACTCCTTCAGCGACAGCTGGGGCTGGCACCCGCTGGCCGGCACCCTCAACGGCAAGGTCGTCTGGGCGCTGTTCCGGCTGCGGCCGGCCGAATGACGCGACGCGGCGTCGACTGACGCCGCGTTTCTACGCGCGTCCGCCCGAATGCCCTCAACCGCCCTCGCCCGGCTCCGGGTCGGGCGAGTGGCGTCAGCCGACTATCAGGTGGTCGAACTCGCCGTCCTTGACGCCCAGCAGCATCGCCTCGATCTCCGCGCGCGTGTAGACGAGCGCGGGACCGTCCGGGAAGCGCGAGTTGCGCACCGCCACGTCTCCGCCCGGCAGGCGGGCGAACTCCACGCAGGAACCCTGCGAGTTGCTGTGCCTGCTCTTCTGCCAGGCCACTCCGTCCAGCTGCGTGGCAGCCATGCCGTTGTACACGTCGTACCCCCCGTACACGCCGTCAACGTCGCGGTCCACAGGTCGCTCCCCGGTGGTGCACTTGGCTGGTGTGGCCATAGATGCTGTGGTCAACTGACCCGGATCATAGCCCTGTTCATGTGCAGATGCATGGGCAGATGCACGTGCACGGGGGGTGTTCCTCTGGTTACAGCTTTGACGACTGCTTTACCGTCTGCTCTGCCGAAGCCGTTCCAGCTTCTGCCCCGGAGCTCGCGGGACATGCGAACACCGGCCCCCGTCCATGATCTTCCGCGCCACGAGTCCTTCGTCCACTGGAAAAGACGCGTACCGAGCCCTTGGTGTTCCAGCGTCCACGTGTTGGTCCGGCCGGGACCAGGCTCACAGCGAATACCTGCCGGGCGTCCTGAAGTACTCCGGGTAACTCCTGGTAGCTTGCTGCGGTCCTCCGGCCAACCGGTGGCCGACCGGCTACAGCTTGGGAGCTTGCAGTGACTTCGGCGACTACGAGGGTGGCGAACACCAGGGTGCGGACAGCGGCCGCCGCCGCCGGGCTGGCGGGCGCGCTCGCGCTCACCGCGTGCGGCGGCGGGGGCGGCTCCAAGGACGACTCCTCGAACAGGCCGAGCGCGTCCGCGGCCTCCACCGCGGACACCGGCGGCGGTACCGGCGGGGTGACGGGAACGTCCGGCAGCCTGCAGGGCAACTGGCTCACCACGACCGACGGCAAGGCCGTCGCCCTGGTGATCACCGGCAAGAAGGCCGGGCTGTTCGCGACCGGCGGGACCGTGTGCAGCGGGACCGCCGACGAGCAGTCCGGGATGCAGATGATCCACCTGACCTGCGCCGGCGGCAGCAAGGACCGGGCGACCGGGATGGTCGAATCGGTCGGCAAGAGCACGATGAGGATCACCTGGTCGGGCAAGCTCGGCAAGGAGACCTACACCAAGTCCGAGGGCGGCAAGCTGCCGTCGGCGCTGGCTACGGCGAGCATCGGCACGCCGTAGCGGTGGGGCGCGCGACCGGACGCCGGGCGCAGGCGTGATGATGCTGGCACACCGTCACGCACTCGACAGGGATCCCACTCATGCGCGCCACTCCGCTCACCGTCACCGCCCTCGCCGCCGCCCTCGCCCTGACCGCCTGCGACGACGGCGGCGGCAGCGGCAACAAAGGCAAGAACAGTTCCGCCTGCGAGATCGGCGGGGTCTCGGTGCAGGTCGGGTCCGCGAGCGTGGCGCCGGCCGCCGGTGACACGGGCGAGGTGCCCGTCAGCATCACCAACCAGAGCGCACCGTGCACCCTGGACCGGTTCGCCGGCGTCACCCTGCAGGGGGATGGCGTCTCACTGGACCTCTCCGCCCAGCAGGGCGCGAAAGCGCAGAAGCTGAAGCTCCAGAAGGGCGACTCCGCGTCCTTCACCATCACCTACGTGCGGGGCGCGGCGGGCGACAAGAACAGCCTCGCCGCCAACACCGTGAAGATCACCCTGCCCGGCGACAGCACGGTCCAGAGCTTCCCCTGGAAGTACGGTCCGGTCGCCGGCAGGAGCAAGGCGGGGGACCAGGCTTCGGTGAGCGCCTTCCAGCAGGTGGGCGACTAGGCGGTTTCGTTTGGATCATCGGGCGGACCAGAGGAAGATGCCGGCGATGTGGAGTCCGGCGAGGTAGATGGTCGCGGTCTTGTCGTAGCG